>NZ_JBIVXM010000054.1:0-1128 GCF_044769205.1 Paenarthrobacter sp. NPDC090520 | reverse complement strand
CTAGTGTCGCGTGTCGTTAATACCTAGACGCTTGGGTGTTTGGGAAGATTGATTATGGCTAATCGTCCTGCTGCTGCCCTGGGTCTTCGTGAAGGTGATTCCGAAGAGCTTCTGCGCTTGTCCCGATCGACAGCAGGACGGGCAGGGCTCGCGCAGCGGGCGCGGATCGTGATGCTGGCCGCGGAGGGCCTGTCCAACACGGTGATCGCCGAACGGACCGGGACGACCCGCACCACAGTCATCGGGTGGCGGAACCGGTACGAGTTAGCGGGGATTGAGGGGCTGCATGACCAGGACCGTCCGGGACGCCCGCGCCGGACGGACCACCGGGACATCGTGGCCGCGACTTTGCTGGCGCCGCCGAAAAAGTACGGGGTAACCCACTGGTCCTCCAGACTGCTGGCCACACATCTGGGCTTGGGGAACGCGACGGTGGCCCGGGCCTGGCGGGAATACGGGGTCCAACCCTGGCGGGCCGGGACGTTCAAATTCTCCACCGACCCGGAACTGGTCGCGAAAGTCACCGATGTCGTGGGCCTGTACCTGGCCCCGCCGGAGAACGCCGTCGTCCTCTGCGTTGACGAAAAATCCCAAATCCAAGCCCTGGACCGCACGGCACCGATGCTGCCGATGCAGCCACACCAGATCGAACGGCACACCCACGACTACACCCGCCACGGCACGACCACCTTGTTCGCCGCGCTCGAAACGGCCACCGGCCAGGTCACCGCAGCCCTCAAACCACGGCACCGGCGCCAGGAATTTCTGGCCTTCCTGCGCCAGATCGACCGCGCCTACCCCGGCCAGGAACTGCATCTGGTGATGGACAACTACGCCACCCACAAAACCCCCGAAGTCAAAGCCTGGCTTGCCGCCCACCCCCGCTTCACGGTCCATTTCACCCCGACCTCCGGGTCCTGGCTGAACCTCGTCGAGGTCTGGTTCGGCATCATCGACCGGCAAGCCATCCGGCGCGGCGTTTTCACGTCCGTCAAAGACCTCAACCAGAAAATCCGGCAATTCATCAACGGCTGGAACGACCGGTCCCACCCCTTCATCTGGACCAAAACCCCAGAACAAATCCTCGCCAAAGCCAACCGCTTAACTACTTCAGACACGCGACACTAG
>NZ_JBIVXM010000053.1:0-1380 GCF_044769205.1 Paenarthrobacter sp. NPDC090520 | reverse complement strand
GGGACTGTCTGAATAACGGTGTGTGGGGTCTGGCCTGATCTGAAGGAGACGGCCGTGTCTGAATCCACGACTGGGATGGCAGGGATGATGATCGATCCTGTGACGGGAGAGATCATCGATCAGAAGGAGCTTGCGGAGCGGTTGCTCGCGCAGGCCAGGGAACAGGGCGTGAGCCTGGTTGGCCCCGGCGGGCTGCTGAACCAGCTCACGAAAAACGTGCTGGAGACCGCCCTGGAGGCGGAACTGACCGAGCACCTCGGGCATGAACATGGCCAGAAACCGCTAGCCGCGAACATACGCAACGGCACGAGATCCAAGACGGTGCTGACCGAGATCGGTCCGGTCGAAATCGAGGTACCCAGAGACCGGGACGGGTCCTTCGAGCCGGTGATCGTGCCCAAACGTAAACGGCGTTTGGACGGGATCGACGAGGTCGTGCTCTCGCTCTCGGCACGAGGGCTAACCACCGGAGAGATCGCCGCGCACTTCGCGGAGGTTTACGGTGCCAGGGTCTCCAAGGACACCATCAGCCGCATCACCGAGAAGGTCACAGCCGAGCTGGCTGAATGGTCTTCCCGGCCGCTGGACGCACTCTATCCGGTGCTCTTTGTTGACGCGATCGTGGTCAAGGTCCGTGACGGGCAGGTGCGCAACACCCCGTTCTACGTGGTCATGGGAGTCACCGTGAACGGGGAACGGGACATCCTGGGTATCTGGGCCGGCGACGGCGGGGAGGGTGCACGGTTCTGGCTGCAGGTGTTCTCCGAACTGAAAAACCGTGGCGTGGAAGATGTGTTGATCGCAGTCTGTGACGGGCTCAAAGGCCTGCCCGAGGCGATCACGACCACGTGGGACCGGACAATCGTGCAGCAATGCATCGTGCACCTGATCCGCAACAGTTTCCGCTACGCCGGACGCCAGCACCGAGACGGGATCGTCAAAGCTCTCAAACCCGTCTACACCGCCCCGTCCGAGCAAGCAGCCAAAGACCGGTTCGCTGAGTTCACGGCCGAATGGGGCCAACGCTACCCTGCGATCATACGGCTGTGGGAGTCTTCCTGGGCCGAGTTCGTGCCCTTCCTCGAATACGACGTCGAGATCCGCCGGATTATCTGCACGACGAACGCGATCGAGTCGATCAACGCCCGATACCGTCGGGCCGTGAAAGCCAGGGGGCACTTCCCGAACGAGAATGCTGCCCTGAAATGCCTGTACCTGGTCACCAGATCCCTTGATCCAACCGGCGGAGGAAGAGCACGCTGGACCATGAGGTGGAAACCCGCGCTCAACGCGTTCGCCATCACGTTCGCCGGACGGTTCGAAAGAACCACCAACTAATGAAAACCGCCGGAACCCACACACCGTATATCGGACAGACCC
>NZ_JBIVXM010000052.1:0-1743 GCF_044769205.1 Paenarthrobacter sp. NPDC090520 | reverse complement strand
CAACCGAACCGTACACACCTTCCGGCTTTCCGTTTCGCTCCCGGCGACTCAGAAAACAATACACGCCCCCAACCCCCAACGCAAATCCACCCCCACAGGCAGTCTTCCTGGGATACTTTGGCCGGCGCTGGTGCCCCTGCCGCCTACTCCGTGAGTCGGGGAATTCGCTTGCCCCCAACCGCCAGTGGGCGACCAAACCGCCGTCGTACATCCGCCGGCGGGTAACCAACCGGCGCCGCTATGCCAGGTGGTCCGGCATCCCAACTGCTCTGTGCAGTCCGTCGTCGAGAAACCGCACCAGGGAAGCGATCTTCTCGCCACTCGTGTCGGGCTCAATCACCAGCAGACCACGCGCCCGCCCCTGCAAATAGCAAACGAAGGCCGGCCGGCGGCCAGCCTGCGTCCTCGCCAGCACGTAGCTGCCACCGGGCCGGCCAGCCGCGCTGGCCCTCAGGAAGTTTCCGACGGCGGTTTGGCCCACGTAACGGTGCATCGCCGGCGGCATGGCAAGCCAGCTCTCGTCGGTCAGCATCGCCACCATGGCGTCGACGTCGTCACGGGCAAAAGCGTCGGCGAACCTGCGCACTACAGGGTCCTTGTCGGCTGATGTGGCCACGGGTTCAGGCATTGGTGTCGCGGCCCGTGCACGCTGAAGCAGCCCTTTGACCGCGGTCGAACTTGTTCCCAGCATGTCCGCAGTCTCAGGTATGGGGAAATCCAGGACATCACATAAAACCAACGCCGCGGCCTGGCGCGGCGGCAGGTGTTGGAGAGCCGTAACAAACGCGAGTTCTATGCTTTCCAGGGCAATGGCCCGGGCGGCCGGGTCCAGTTCGGACAGCAGCGCATCGGGATACGGCTGCAAATGCGGCACATCGAAAGTGTCCGTTGGCATCGGTGGGTCAAAAGGAGGCGCCGGCTGAATGTGTGGCCTACGACGGCGATCGCGTACGGCGTTGAGCGATCTGGTTGTTGCGATCCGGTAGAGCCACGTCCGGACCGACGACCTCCCACCAAAACCGGGGAGTCCGTTCCAGGCAGCGAGCAGCACCTCCTGAAGCACGTCGTCTGCATCGTCCAGGGATCCGGTGATCCTGTAGCAGTGCACATGGAGTTCACGGCGATAGGGCTGGACGAGGGCAGCGAAAGCTACTTCATCGCCTGCTTTGGCGGCCTCGAGCGGTGTGGAGCCCACACGTCATTCTGGCACGCCGCCGTTCCGATCGGGTTCCCCGCGGTGTCTCCATAGGTGTAACCCTCCCTGAAAGGACAAGGACATGACCCAGGACGAAACAGCTGCTGTAGGCATTGCGATGGCGTATCACCGTGCGTGGACCACGGGCGACCTGGAAACCGCGACGACCTACTTGGCAGGTGATGCTGTTTGCCACACGCCGGCGGGAAAGTTGACCGGCAGTACAGCCATAGGCGCTTTCATGGCTCCGTTCGCGGCAACGCTGACGGGGTCACGGCTTCTCGCGGCCCACGGAAACGCCATTGAGGCGATGCTCATGTATGACACGAGCAGCAGCGCTGTTCCCAGTGCTCCGGGGGCCGAGCTCTATAGAGTCCAGAGTGGCCTGATTACGGAGATCCACATCCTCTTTGACCGGCTTCCCTTCGCGCTGGCGCGTGGGGAGGTCATCCGGGCGTGAGGTAGTTGGGGTGTTAAAGGTGTGGAGCCCCGACCGTCGTGGTCGGGGCTCCAACTGTAATGGTTGTCCGGCGGTGTCCTACTCTCCC
>NZ_JBIVXM010000051.1:0-2346 GCF_044769205.1 Paenarthrobacter sp. NPDC090520 | reverse complement strand
CGTTCATCCTGAGCCAGGATCAAACTCTCCGTTCAAAAACAAAAAACGAAACACAACCACCCCCACCGGAAATCACGGCAAGAAGCAGCTGCAAAATTCGAAACCAGCTGAAAACCAAACCACCACACACGGGGGTGCACGGCGGTCCAGCAAAAATCAACCAATCAATAAAACAATCGGTATCAACAAACTTGGCACACTATTGAGTTCTCAAACAACAGACCCCTCAAAACATCACCCAAACAGCACACCACCCAAAGCAGCGCAACCATCAACAGGCCATTGGAAAAGAAGGATTATTATTGGCCGCCAACCGAACCGTACACACCTTCCGGCTTTCCGTTTCGCTCCCGGCGACTCAGAAAACAATACACGCCCCCAACCCCCAACGCAAATCCACCCCCAAGCAACTCCTCGCCCTGCAAGAGGACACACGTGAATCCCACGTGAAGTTCCCATGAAAACCCCAAGTTTGCTGCGGCATACGGCTACGCGCCAGCCCCCAAAGCCAACCACCCGCCGTCGTACCTTCCCATCGGCCCAGCCCAACAACCGCTGTTCCGCAGTGAAGCGGCAGCGAACCCCTTGGGACAGTCAAGGTCTCCTGGTCCTGCGGACGCGTACCGCTTCCCTAGGAGATGGCCGCGGACAGGTGGGAGGATAAACCCATGGAACTGCACATCACAGGAGATGCTGCTGCCGACCAACTCCTCAGTGACGACGCCTTCGCGCTGCTGACCGGCATGCTGCTCGATCAACAAGTGACCATGGAATCCGCCTTCGCCGGACCCGAGAAGATCCGCTCACGCATTGGGTCCCTGGAGCCCGGCGCCATTGCGGCCTTCGACCCGGCCGGCTTTGTGGACGTCTTCAAGCAGACTCCGGCTGTCCACCGTTTCCCGGGCTCCATGGCCGGACGGGTACAGGCACTGGCCGAGACGGTCCACCAGGACTGGGACGGCCAGGCATCCGCCATATGGACTCGAGACAACCCAAGCGGGGCTGAAGTACTCCGGCGACTGAAGGCCCTACCGGGCTTCGGGGACCAGAAGGCCAGGATCTTCCTGGCGCTCCTCGGAAAGCAGTGTGGTCTCCAGGCGGAGGGTTGGCGCGAGGCCGCCGGCCATTACGGTGAAGAGGGCTCGTACTTGTCCGTGGCAGACATCGTGGATCCGGACTCCTTGGTAAAGGTCCGCGCAAGTAAACAAGCCGCGAAAGCTGCTGCCAAGGCTGCGAAGGCCTGACTTATCAACAAGACAGCTAAGGCCCCGCATCTGCGGGGCCTTAGCTGTCTGCGGCCTGGCACGGCGGATCACCGTCGGGTCGGCAGGGCGATCTCACGGGAAGGCACGACGGCGGCGTTCACCACGGCGCGATCGCCCAGTGGGCGTCCCAAGTGGACTGTGAACGGCGTGGGTGGATTGCTCTGGCACGAAGCCGCCCCGAGTGCTGCTCTCCGAACCCCGACGACGACTTCCACCGTTGTATCCGTTTCGACGAGTTTCACCACTTCCACCCTCCCTTCGGCATTCTGCCCTGAGTTGCAATCAAACTCCGTGACGAGCAAAGGGACGCTGTTGCTGTTGGGATCAGGCCTCGAAGAGGGGTCCAGGGTCACTGCGCCGGCCCTCAAGTCTCCCAAGTCCAAGGTAGGAGTACAGGCGGACGCCTCGACCACCGCCCACACAGGCTTGCCCGGTTCCGAAGCCATGGAGTCGGTGGAAATGATCACGTAAACGAAGTCGCGGATGTCGCCCGTTCCATCGTCCTTCGGTTCCGCGAGCTTGTTTATCAGCATGACCCTGCTGCTGCTCTCCTGCGCGATGAGCCAGGATTCAGCGTGGAATTGGTCCACGTTACGTCCGCTGAGTGCCGGCAGCGCTTCAGGCCCGAGCTCGGACGCGGGCCTTCGGTTCACCAACGCCTCCAGCGGAATTTCATTGCCTTGCACAACGCCCTATCGGGTGTCATCTCCGAGACCGGGCTGGCTGCGGCCGGACTCCCTTGGATCTGATCAGGAGCTGCGCATCCCGCGCCCAGGAAGGTGAACGCCAGCACGGCAACTGTCCATGTATTCGACGATGCTTTCATCCCCATACCGCTCAGGCTACGCTTCGATACGCGATGCCGGGTCTGCAGGGTGCTGAATCCTGGTACATGGTGTGTTAAAGGTGTGGAGCCCCGACCGTCGTGGTCGGGGCTCCTGTTAAGTGTTGTCCGGCGGTGTCCTACTCTCCCACACCCTCCCGGATGCAGTACCATCGGCGCTGTGGGTCTTAGCTTCCGGGTTCGGAATGGGACCGGGCGTTTCCCCCACGCTATGACCGCCGTAACCTTTTTACCCGT
>NZ_JBIVXM010000050.1:0-2411 GCF_044769205.1 Paenarthrobacter sp. NPDC090520 | reverse complement strand
AGGTTGGACGTGGCTGCAGGAGAAGAGACCTCACACATCCTTAGTGGGTTGACTGCCCAGTTGCCTGATCGTGATCCGGAAGAGACCGCGGAGTGGATTGAGTCCCTTGATGCGTTGATCGCGGAGCAGGGTACGGAGCGGGCGCAGTACATTATGCGTTCGTTGTTGCAGCGTGCTGGTGCCCGGAGCGTGGGTGTTCCGATGGTGACGACCACTGATTACGTGAACACGATCCCGGTGGACCAGGAAGCGGTGTTCCCGGGTAATGAGGAGTTCGAGCGCCGGTACCGGGCGTACATGCGGTGGAACGCGGCCGTGATGGTGCACCGGGCGCAGCGGGCCGATATTGGTGTGGGCGGGCATATCTCCACCTACGCCGGCGCCGCGACCCTGTATGAGGTGGGGTTCAACCACTTCTTCCGCGGCAAGGACCACCCCTCGGGCGGTGACCAGGTGTTCTTCCAGGGCCACGCGTCCCCGGGCATGTACGCCAGGGCGTTCATGGAAGGCCGGCTCACGGAAGAGGACCTGGACGGGTTCCGGCAGGAGAAGTCCAAGGAAGGCCATGCCCTGTCCTCCTACCCGCACCCGCGCCTGATGCCCGGGTTCTGGGAATTCCCGACCGTGTCGATGGGCATCGGCCCGATGAACGCGATCTACCAGGCCCAGTCCAACCGGTACCTGCACAACCGCGGGATCAAGGACACCACGGACCAGCAGGTCTGGGCGTTCCTCGGTGACGGGGAAATGGACGAACCCGAATCCCGTGGCCTGCTCCAGCTCGCCGCGAACGAGAACCTGGACAACCTGAACTTCGTCATCAACTGCAACCTCCAACGCCTCGACGGACCCGTGCGCGGCAACGGCAAGATCATGCAGGAGTTGGAGGCGTTCTTCCGCGGCGCGGGCTGGAACGTGATCAAGGTCGTCTGGGGCCGGGAATGGGACACCCTCCTGGAAAACGACACCGACGGTGCGCTCGTGAACCTCATGAACGAAACCGCCGATGGTGACTACCAAACCTACAAAGCCGAATCCGGCGGGTTCGTCCGCGAACACTTCTTCGGCCGCACCCCGCAAACCAAAGACATGGTCGCGGACCTGAGCGATGAGCAGATCTGGAACCTCAAACGCGGCGGCCACGACTACCGCAAGGTCTACGCCGCGTACAAGGCAGCAACCGAATTCAAGGGCAAACCCACCGTCATCCTCGCCAAAACCGTCAAGGGCTACGGCCTGGGACCGCACTTCGAGGGCCGCAACGCGACCCACCAAATGAAGAAACTGACCATGGAAGACCTCAAAGCCTTCCGCGACCACCTGCGCATCCCCATCACCGACGAACAACTCGACGCGGACCTCTACCGGCCCCCGTACTACCACCCCGGCATGGACGCCCCCGAAATCCAGTACCTCATGGAACGCCGCAAAGCCCTCGGCGGGTTCCTGCCCGAACGCCGCCCCTCCCACACCCCCGTGACCCTGCCCGAGACCAAGTCCTACGACATCGCCAAACGCGGCTCCGGCAAACAACAAGCCGCGACCACCATGGCCTTCGTCCGCTTGTTGAAGGACCTGATGCGGGACAAAAACTTCGGCCACCGCCTCGTCCCGGTCGTCCCGGACGAATCCCGCACCTTCGGCATGGACGCGTTCTTCCCGACCGCGAAAATCTACAACCCCAAAGGCCAGAACTACCTCTCCGTAGACCGCGACCTCGTCCTGGCCTACAAAGAATCCCCCGCCGGCCAACTCATCCACCCCGGCATCAACGAAGCCGGAGCCGTCGCCGCGTTCACCGCCGCCGGAACCTCCTACGCCACCCACGGCGAACCCCTGGTCCCGATCTACGTCTTCTACTCCATGTTCGGCTTCCAACGCACCGGCGACTCCTTCTGGGCCGCCGCGGACCAAATGACCCGCGGCTTCATCATCGGCGCCACCGCAGGACGAACCACCCTCACCGGCGAAGGACTCCAACACGCCGACGGACACTCACCCCTGCTCGCCGCCACCAACCCCGCCGTGCGCACCTACGACCCCGCCTACGGCTACGAAATCGGCCACATCATCCGCCACGGCCTCGAGCAAATGTACGGCGAAAACAGCACGGACCAGAACGTGATGTACTACCTCACCGTCTACAACGAACCCATCACCCAACCCGCCGAACCCGAAAACCTCGACACCACCGGCCTCCTCAAAGGCATCTACAAACTCGCAGACGCCCCCGAAGGAGAAAACAACCGGCCCACCGCCCAAATCCTCGCCTCCGGCGTCTCCGTCCCCTGGGCCCTCGACGCCGCCCGCATCCTGGCCGAAGACTGGGGCGTCGCCGCGACCGTCTGGTCCGTCACCTCCTGGAACGAACTCCGACGCGACGGACTCGCCGCCGACGAACACGCCTTCCT
>NZ_JBIVXM010000049.1:0-2568 GCF_044769205.1 Paenarthrobacter sp. NPDC090520 | reverse complement strand
CCGGGCGGCTTTGCTGGAGAGGCGGTCGGTGGGGCGTGTTCCGCTGCTGGTGCGGGCGATGCAGAGGTTTCCGCGGCACCGGATGTGTCTGGCCCGGTGTGTGAGCCGCCGGGTGGTTCCGGATGGGTGTGCGGGACGCTGACGGGGTCAGTGGTGGTGGGGTTGAAGCGTTGGTTCAGGCGGGCCCTGTCGATGGGGTCGGGGTTGGGTCCGGTTTCGGGGGCGGGGGTGTTCCTGGCCTGGTTCTTGATGTCGTCGGTCCAGCGGCCTTGGGACGGTGTCCGGGTTGTGGGGGTTGGGTCGGGTGCGGGGTTGGTGTGGTGTTGGTTGAGCCAGCGGTTTACCGGACCAGGACCTGTCGGCTTTGGCAGTGCTGTTGTTCCCGCGGGGACGCCTGCGGTGGCTGGGGAGGGGTTGGTGTAGTCCTCGATGGTTCTACCTACGGTGGTCAGGAATTCCTGGATGCGGGCGATGCCCGTGTCGAGGTTCTTCGCCCATTCGGCGGCCGTGGCGGACCCGAGCACGGCGCTGGATTTAGTCGCCGTGGTCCCGAGCACGGCCGCGGCTTCCTCCGGCACGGCCGTTCCCGCCGCACCGACACCGGCCTCGGTGATCGAGGTTGTTTTGGTGATTGTGGTGGGTAGGCCACGGAGCCGATTGGTGAGGGCCGTGATGCGGGCCTCGAGGGTGAGGCCGCCACCGGCGCCACCGGTGGCTGCGGTGGCCAGGTCGAAGGTGGTTTGCCCGCCGGCACGCCAGTAATCGGTGGCCCATTCATCGGCGTGCACGGTCTCCCGGATCGCGGCGGCGGCGGTCAGGAGCGCTTCGATATCGCCCTCGTCCATGTCCGTGAAGCCCCGGTCGATCACGGCCTTGGACCGGAACACCGCAGCACCCAACGCCCCGATACCTTGCCAGGCCTGGGCTTGCTGGGTTTTGTCTTTCGTTCCGAACAGCGTGTACAGGCCCTGGACGGCGCCGACGGCGGCGGTCCCGAAACCCTGCACCGCGGACAGGCGGCCCTCGTGCCGGATCGACACCGCCGGCCCCCACGGCAGGTCAGGGACCGCCGCGTCGGTACCCAACTGGTGCTGCACCCAACTGAACCCGTTCGCGACCTGGTCCGTGGAGGCGAACACGCTCCGCCGCGGAACCTCCACCGAGGTGTACCGGTGCCCGTGCGTCAGGGCGGAGAGTTCGTTGGCGCATTGGGTGTCCGAGTCCAGGATCTGCTGGGCCAGCCCGGACGCGGCGGACATGAGCCGCTGATGGGTGTCCACAACCTGGGCCTTCGTGTGCCAGTCATCGTTGGCCAGGATCACCGCGTCCAACGCCTGCACCTCAGCCCGTAAACCGGTGATGCGGCGCTTGAAGTCCCTCGCCCGGTCCGCGTATCCGTACAGGGCCCGGGCCGCGGCACCGGTCAGGTCCTTCACCCGCGCCGCTTTGGCCAGGGCCGGGGTGAACGCGCCGAACACTTGTTCGGCTTCCGGGGTCCGGTAGAACGCCCGGAGACCGGCCCAGTTCCGGGCCGCGTCCTGCACCCCGTGATGGAACCCGACCCCGGCAACGATCATCGACTGGACCTGGGCGTCCAACACCTCAGGATCCGGCAACGGCGGCAACGCCTCCAGGTTGATCCCCGACCCACCACCACCGGACGGGACACACACCTGCGTGAAATCCCCACTCATTCACAAACTCCCGTCAAGCCAAAGGAGGCGTCGCAGCTCATGGCAGCTTCCACCGCGGACCACCGCCGGTGCCGGGTTCGCTGACGCGGCCCGGCCCGGGGAACAGCGACCCGCCCCCAGCCGAACCACCCGACGAGTGCTGGGTGCCGGCGTCGCGGAACGGCCACCCGACACCGGCACTAGCAGGGTCGGTGCCTGGTTCGATGCCTTGCGCGGCCGCCAGGCCGGTGCCCAGGGCCGGGCCGGTCCCGGCGGCGATCAGGGCGCTCTTTTCCGCGATGGTGGCCATGGCCTGGTCTCCGGCCACGTAATGCCCCACCGCCTCCGTCGTCCCGGACAAGGCCGCGCCCGCGGAGAGCACAGCCCCGGTGAGGTCAGGGCCCAGCCCGTCCTCGGCCACCCCGCCCAACGCCTGCACCACCACCGTCGAGGGGACCGCACCGGCAACCCCCTCCAGCGCGGCACCGAGGCTCTTGACCGGGGTCTGCAACCCCGTCACGGCCTTCGAGGCCGCGGCCAGCACCCCGTGGGTGCCGGGCACGTCAATATCCCACACAGCCATCCCAGAAACCGCGGACCCGGTGGATCAGCCGATGCCCTGCACGGCGTTCCGTGCAGCCGACACAGCCGTAGTGGCCGTGTCGTCGGTTTGGGCAAGGGTGGAGCGGACCAGCGCGACGATGGCCCGTACTTCGGAGGCGGCGGAGGTCCACCGGTTCTCGACTGCCTGGTATTCGGCGTCGACGCCGTCGGCGCGGAAGTCGGCCATGGCGTGGTTGACGTCCTGCTGCCGGGCGGTGATGAGGTTCTCCAACTGCGCAGCCAGGGCTTGGATGTCGGATTGGACCTGGGCGGAGACGTTCGTGTCGTAGGC
>NZ_JBIVXM010000048.1:0-5302 GCF_044769205.1 Paenarthrobacter sp. NPDC090520 | reverse complement strand
ATACCCCCACTCTTCCAGCCCCACAACCCCCGAATAAGACCACAAACGAGCCATGTGGAAACACCCCTGTAAACGCACAGCGACTGCTCCTCCACAACCAGAGGGCGCAGACTGTGGGTTGCCCGATCAACGTTGTCTGGTAGGTGACAGAAAAGGCGACAAGTCTGTGCCGATGTCCTCAAGGCCGTTCTGGGTTCGACGTCGGCCCAATAACGCGGTAGCCGGTAATCCGCTCCCGTAACCAACACCTCGCCTGGCTCGAAACGCCCCCGCAAGGCAGCAGAGAGAGCATCGGAACGGCGGAGCCCTACGAGTGAAAGGAACGGAGCCATTCGGCAAGCAGCGCAACGGCGGAGCCCCACGGGTGCAAGGAACTGACCCATTCAGCAAGCAGCGCAACGGCGGCGCCCATGGGAGTGAAAGGAACTGACACATTCAGCAAGCCGCGGTTTGGCGGCCTTCGCGCCCTATTCGGGGCTAGCCGTGGGGGCGCCGTCCAACGGCGTCCACCACGTCACCGGCGGGGCGACCTTGAAGCGGCGTCCCGTCACAGTGCTGGGGGTAATCCGGATGAACTGGTCCTTTTGTCCGGCCTCCCAGGGAAAGAGCAGAAGACCGATGGTGTCCAGGACGTCCTGGGTGAGTTTCACCGCCGTCGCCTGTCCCTTTGCCACGACGCTCCAGGCGATGCCGGTATCCGGGTCCACACCGTCGGCCTCGATGGCAACGGGAGCATCGCTGAGTGCAGCGTGGAGTTTGGTGCCCTCACCCGTACGGAAAACCATGGTTCCGTGATCAACTTTGTAATTCACGGGAAAGATGTCCGGATGGTCGTCCACCAAGACCGCCAAACGGCCCACGGAAACACCGCGGAGGAGTTCCCAGCATTCATTGGCCTGCAGAATTTCCGTGCCGCTACCGGGCGCTGAGTTCGTCATACCGCAGAGGATACGCCGGAGCGCACCCGCCGAACAGGGCGCGCAGACCTCTCCGGATCAGCGAACCAACTCAGGCGTTGACTGGTTCCCGGGCCGGGGTTCGGCAGGCATTTCGACGCTGGCTACGGGACCTCGGATGGCAAGGTATCCCGCCCCGGCCAGGACCAACGCTTCTGCTGCCAGCGCAAGGAACGTCGCCTCCCAACCACCGGTCCAGGTGTGCAACAGGCCAGCCGCCAACGGACCGAGCGACGCCAGCGCAAATCCAAACCCCTGGCTCATTGCGGAGAGCTTTCCCGCGGATTGGGGTCCCGCCGAACGGATCACCACCAACGCCATGCCCAGGCCGAACCCGGCGCTCTGGACCACTCCCAGCACTCCAACCATGGGGAATTGCAAGGCCGCCGGCACCAGCAGCACACCGATCAGGGCGACGGCCACGGAGAGGCCGAGACCCGGAGCCAGGACACGGAGGACCCTTGGACGACCAGCCAGGACCGGGGCCAGCAGGCTCGCAGGAAGGCCGGCCAGGCTGAACCAGGCAAGCAGGGCGGCAGCGTCCGCCGGTGAGAGCCCTTTGGAGGTCAGGTATACAGCCAACCACGAGGTGATGGCGAAGTAGAGCATGGCCTGGAGCCCGAAAAATGCCGTCACTGCCCACGCGGTGCACTGCTTTCGCAGGGGGGTCACCATTTGTGAAGCGTCCGACGGCGTCTCGCGGCTGCTTGCTGCTCGCTCGCCACCTGCTGTGGGGGCTTGGGAGGGCGTGCCGGGTGCCGCCGTCGGGCGGCTGCCCGTCGCTGGGCCGGGTCCCGCCGTGGCAACTTGCGTGGCAACGCCGGGCGCCGCCGAAGCAACTTGCCTGGCAAAGCCGGGTGCCGTCGTCGGGCCTCCCGCGCGGAAGATGAGGGCGGCGCCGGCGACGGCCGGGAGAGCCCAGACGCCCAGCGCCCAGGCGAGGCTGCCGCCAAAGGCGTGCTCAAGGGGTTGCACCAGTCCGGCGCCAAGGGCGGCGCCGAGACCGAAGCCCATGGTGCACAACCCCGTCCACCACCCGGTGCCATGATTGGCCTTCACGATCTGGGGCACCAGGACACTGGCGGTCATGATTGCTGCCCCGGCGAGGAAGGTGCCGGGAAGGAGCAGGGCCGGAACCATGACGCGAAGCACCAGTGCCACCGCCAGCACCACCAAGGCGAGGGCGACGGTAGGACCGGTGCCCACCTTCCGTGCAAGCCAAGGGGCTATCGGACCGGACACGCCAAAGGCCAGGACGGGCAAAGTACCCAGCAGCGGCAGGAGCGTCGGGTCCAGCCCAAACGCGCCGTTCACCTGGTTCATGACGCCGGCGACGGTAGTGATGGTGGGCCGCAGATTCACGGACACCAGCACCAGCGCGAGCAACACAAGCCACGGAGCAACACGTCCGCCCCAGAAAGACCGCTTCATCGCGCCTACCTACTCCTAGATTATTTGGTATACCAAACAAGAGTAGGGTGTGGTCTAACGAAAGTAAACTGGCGTTAGTGAAGCACGCGAAGTATGACTCAAAGGGTTAGCTGAACACTTGGAATACCAGAAGCGCTAAATGGCTTTCCCCGGATTCAGGATTCCTGAGGGGTCGAACAGCTCCTTGATGCGACGCTGGAGTTCCCGCACAGGCTCGGGCTGTTCAAGTCCAAGCCAGCGCAGTTTGTACTGGCCCACGCCGTGTTCACCCGTAATGGTGCCACCCATCTCCAGCCCCACGCGGATGGACTCGTCAAGTGCCGCGTTCAAGCGGACCAGAGCATCGGCGTCTGAGGCAGGATCCACCCGGTCCAACCAGAAGGTGGGGTGGAGGTTGCCGTCGCCGGCGTGCGCCACCACTTTGAGCCGCACGTCATGCCGGGCAGCCATGGCCTCAAGCTCAGCCACAAAGTCCACCAACCTGGAGCGGGGTACGGCGATGTCTTCTCCCACACGGAATTCATCGTCCACTTCCACGCCGCGGCTGTTGCGCCGGAGGTCCACCAGCATGTCGGCCTCTTCACTGGCCTCCATGGTGACCGTCGCGCCGCCGTCGGACAGTACTTGGCGCACCACCGCGGCCTCGGCCGCTGCACCGAAACCGTCAGTCTGGATCAGGAGCAACGACTTGCCCCGGGCCTGCAGGTCCGAACCGTTGAGTTCATCAAGTTGAACCAGGGTGCCGTTGTCCAGGAGCTCCATGATGGCCGGCTGAACGCGTGCTTTGCCGACAGCCAGCACGCCGGCGGCTGCGCTGCGGAAGTCCTGGTAGAAAGCGGCGATGGTGTGGACCTCGCGCGGCAGGTATTTGAGACGAACCGTCACACCGACCACAATTCCGAGGGTTCCTTCGGAGCCCACCAGCAGGGCCGTGAGATCGTAGCCGGCCACACCCTTGAAGGTCTGGTGGCCGGTGTGGATCAACGAACCGTCCGCGAGCACCACATCCAAAGCGAGGACGGAATCGCGCGTCACACCGTATTTGGCGCACCTCAGTCCACCCGCGTTGGTAGCCACATTGCCGCCGATGGTGGACATCTTGTAGCTCGCGGGGTCCGGGGCGTACATCAGTCCGTGGTGGGCGGCGGCCGCGTTCAGCTCGGCGTTGATGACGCCAGGTTCGACGACGGCGGTCTCGTCGTCAGCGTTGAGCTCCAGGATGCGGTTCATTCGTTCAAGGCCGAGCACGATGCACCCGCGGGTAGCGTGCGCTCCGCCCGATACCCCCGTCCCCGCGCCGCGCGGGACGATGGGAATCTGGTGGGCCGCACACGCGCGCACGATGTTCTGGACGTCCTCCACTGATTCCGCCCAGACCACGGCCAGGGGAACGTGCCGTTCCAGCAGCGGACCTTGGTCAGCCGAGTAGATGGTGCGGGTGTCTTCGTCTTCCACCACTTGGTCCGGCCGCAGTACTGCTTTCAGCTCCGCAAGGAAAGCCCTCCGCGCCTGGGACTCCGAACCAGTTTCCCTGCCACCAATGGTGCGTTCCTTGATGCTTTCTGCTGTTGTTGCGGCCATGGCCGTTTCATCCGACAAGGTGGTTCCTCCACACATGAGCACCGCGGACACGCCAAACCGGCAGTCTTCGCAGTGTTTTAGGTGCTCACCAGTCTAATCAGTACCAGCAACTTCCACCGCCGCATCCCCGGCCACGGCAGAGGCGAGTTGCTTCTCCATGAAAAGCTCTTGCTTGTTTGGGTCCAAGGGATAAGGCTTGCTTTCCCCTGTCAGCTGGAAACCATGGCGTTTGTAAAAGGCCATGGCCCGCTGGTTGTCCTGGTGGACGCCCAGTTCCAAGGACCACGCTCCCAAGTCCGCAACAGCTGCCTGGCACGCATGCGCCAGCATCTGATCGGCCAATCCCAAGCCCCTGTACTCAGGGGCAACATAGACGCTGATCAACATACCCTGCAACGGGCGGCCTGGATCCTGGGGATGTTTCACCACCACGCGCATCAGTGCTCGGACCCTGGAACCCGGCCCATCCTCGTCAGCAACGAGCGTGACACTGTCCTCGGCCGACATGGCGGAAGCCCGCTCCAGCCATTGCGTATCAGTCTGCCGGCGGGCCGCCTGCAGACTCTCCACGTACGCCATGGGAGTGTCAGCCAACATCTCCAGACGAACGGCTTTCAGCAGGGGCCAATCCTCGGGGCGCAGGCGCCGGATACTAGGCACCGGCTCCGCCCATGAACCGCGAATAGTTTGCGAGCACTCCGGGCCAGCCCTCTGCGTAGGAGGCCCTGGTGGCGGCAGGATCCTCGGCGCCCTCCCAGCCATCATGCACCAGGCGCACCTCCGTACCGTCATCAACGGCCCGGAAAGCGACCCTCAACTCAGTGGACCACAGCGGCGTGCTGGCGGGATACCAGCTGGCATGGAAGGACAGGGGCGGTTGCCAATCGTCGATGGTGCCCCAAACGGACGTCTCTCCGGCCTCGGAGGTCTCCAGGATGAGGTTCTCTTCGAATTCCACGTGCGAGCCGGCACCGTAGACGCTGTGCTCCTCCAACGGCCACCACAGGTGGGGATGGTCAGTGAAACCCATGAAGGCATGTTGGATAGTGGCAGGTACAACGACGGTGAATATCAAGGGCTCGAGCTGATCCGCATCGGGCTGCGACTCCCTGCTGACCGACTCGGGATGGCTGAAAAGACTGTCCATGATCATCAACTCTACCCGCGCCAGCAACAGCGTCAGGAGCGTTAAACAGCTACTGCCCAGACCGTCGTGGTCTGGGCAGTAGCTCTAAATAGTGTCCGGCGGTGTCCTACTCTCCCACACCCTCCCGGGTGCAGTACCATCGGCGCTGTGGGTCTTAGCTTCCGGGTTCGGAATGGGACCGGGCGTT
>NZ_JBIVXM010000047.1:3618-5502 GCF_044769205.1 Paenarthrobacter sp. NPDC090520 | reverse complement strand
TTTTTTGGGTGGTGTAAGTTGTTGGCCTATTAGTACCGGTCAGCTTCACGAGTCTTTAGTCCTCGCTTCCACATCCGGCCTATCAACCCAGTGGTCTGGCTGGGGGCCTCTCACACTAAATGTGTGTGGAAATCTCATCTTGAAGCGAGCTTCCCGCTTAGATGCTTTCAGCGGTTATCCCATCCGAACGTAGCTAATCAGCGGTGCACTTGGCAGTACAACTGACACACCAGAGGTTCGTCCGTCCCGGTCCTCTCGTACTAAGGACAGCCCTTCTCAAATTTCCTGCGCGCGCAGCGGATAGGGACCGAACTGTCTCACGACGTTCTAAACCCAGCTCGCGTACCGCTTTAATGGGCGAACAGCCCAACCCTTGGGACCTACTCCAGCCCCAGGATGCGACGAGCCGACATCGAGGTGCCAAACCATGCCGTCGATATGGACTCTTGGGCAAGATCAGCCTGTTATCCCCGAGGTACCTTTTATCCGTTGAGCGACGGCCATTCCACAATGTACCGCCGGATCACTAGTCCCGACTTTCGTCCCTGCTTGAGATGTCTCTCTCACAGTCAAGCTCCCTTGTGCACTTACACTCGACACCTGATTGCCAACCAGGCTGAGGGAACCTTTGGGCGCCTCCGTTACTTTTTAGGAGGCAACCGCCCCAGTTAAACTACCCATCAGGCACTGTCCCTGACCCGGATCACGGGCCGAAGTTAGATGTCCAAAGTGACCAGAGTGGTATTTCAACGATGACTCCACCCGAACTGGCGTCCGGGCTTCAACGTCTCCCACCTATCCTACACAAGCCACTCCGAACACCAATACCAAACTATAGTAAAGGTCTCGGGGTCTTTCCGTCCTGCTGCGCGTAACGAGCATCTTTACTCGTACTGCAATTTCGCCGAGTTTATGGTTGAGACAGCGGGGAAGTCGTTACTCCATTCGTGCAGGTCGGAACTTACCCGACAAGGAATTTCGCTACCTTAGGATGGTTATAGTTACCACCGCCGTTTACTGGGGCTTAAATTCTCAGCTTCGCCCGTAAGGGCTAACCGGTCCTCTTAACCTTCCAGCACCGGGCAGGAGTCAGTCCGTATACATCGTCTTGCGACTTCGCACGGACCTGTGTTTTTAGTAAACAGTCGCTTCCCCCTGGTCTCTGCGGCCCACACCCGCTCCACAACGCAAGGTCGTTTCACGGGGCAGGCCCCCCTTCTCCCGAAGTTACGGGGGCATTTTGCCGAGTTCCTTAACCATAATTCTCTCGATCGCCTTGGTATTCTCTACCTGATCACCTGTGTCGGTTTGGGGTACGGGCAGCTAAAACCTCGCGTCGATGCTTTTCTTGGCAGCATAGGATCACCGGATCCCCCCATACGGGGGTCCCATCAGATCTCAGGCACGTGCTCGAAGCACACAGGAACGGATTTGCCTATCCCTGACCCTACATCCTTAGACCGGGACAACCATCGCCCGGCCCGGCTACCTTCCTGCGTCACACCTGTTAATACGCTTACCTCCCAGGATCAGGTCCCAGCCACCACCACAACACTGCACTTCCCGAAAGAAGCTTTGCGTTGGGTGGGGGGTGGTTAGTATCCCCCGCTCAGTATTGGCGGTTTTTCGCCGGTACGGGAATATCAACCCGTTGTCCATCGACTACGCCTGTCGGCCTCGCCTTAGGTCCCGACTTACCCAGGGCAGATTAGCTTGACCCTGGAACCCTTGATCATTCGGCGGACGGGTTTCTCACCCGTCTTTCGCTACTCATGCCTGCATTCTCACTCGTGTAGGCTCCACCGCTGGTTTCCACCGCGACTTCACCGCCCACACGACGCTCCCCTACCCATCCACACCCCTGAACCACAAAGGCTTAGGTAA
>NZ_JBIVXM010000047.1:1690-3525 GCF_044769205.1 Paenarthrobacter sp. NPDC090520 | reverse complement strand
TAGGTAATGCGTGAATGCCACAACTTCGGCGGTGTACTTGAGCCCCGCTACATTGTCGGCGCGGAATCACTTGACCAGTGAGCTATTACGCACTCTTTCAAGGATGGCTGCTTCTAAGCCAACCTCCTGGTTGTCTAAGCAACTCCACATCCTTTCCCACTTAGCACACGCTTAGGGGCCTTAGTTGGTGGTCTGGGCTGTTTCCCTCTCGACTATGAAGCTTATCCCCCACAGTCTCACTGCTGCGCTCTCACTTACCGGCATTCGGAGTTTGGCTGACGTCAGTAACCTTGTAGGGCCCATCGGCCATCCAGTAGCTCTACCTCCGGCAAGAAACACGCAACGCTGCACCTAAATGCATTTCGGGGAGAACCAGCTATCACGGAGTTTGATTGGCCTTTCACCCCTACCCACAGCTCATCCCCTCCATTTTCAACTGAAGTGGGTTCGGTCCTCCACGACGTCTTACCGTCGCTTCAACCTGGCCATGGGTAGATCACTCCGCTTCGGGTCTAGATCACGCCACTACACTCGCCCTGTTCAGACTCGCTTTCGCTACGGCTACCCCACACGGGTTAACCTCGCGACGTAACACTAACTCGCAGGCTCATTCTTCAAAAGGCACGCCATCACAACAACACAGCAAGCTGCGGCTGCTTTGACGGATTGTAAGCACACGGTTTCAGGTACTGTTTCACTCCCCTCCCGGGGTACTTTTCACCTTTCCCTCACGGTACTGGTCCGCTATCGGTCATTAGGAAGTATTTAGGCTTATCAGGTGGTCCTGACAGATTCACACGGGATTTCTCGGGCCCCGTGCTACTTGGGATACTCACCAAAAGCGGCACAACGACATTACAGTTACGGGGCTCACACCCTCTCTGGCCGGCCTTTCAAGACCGTTCACCTATGCCCATGCTCTCACCTCGCCGGTCCGGCAGAACCAACACAGCAAGTCCCACAACCCCGCCCACGCAACGCCCGCCGGCTATCACACATGGGTCGGTTTAGCCTCATCCGCGTTCGCTCGCCACTACTAACGGAATCACTCTTGTTTTCTCTTCCTACGGGTACTGAGATGTTTCACTTCCCCGCGTTCCCCCCACGCACCCTATGAATTCAGGCACGGGTCACACAATCACCATGACAGCGTTGTGCGGGGTTTCCCCATTCGGACATCCTGGGATCACCGCTCGGTTATCAACTCCCCCAGGCTTATCGCAGATTCCTACGTCCTTCTTCGGCTCCTAATGCCAAGGCATCCACCGTGCGCCCTTAAAAACTTGACCACACAAAACCACGGACAACACCACCCAAACGGGAAGACACTGTCCTGGTTGATGCACTCAATCACTTTCGAGAGAACCACGGCCATCAAAGGCCAGGTTCTAAATCAAAGAAATTGCTACGAACACACACAACCCACAAAGGGCCACACGTGTGTGTCCAGATGCTCGCGTCCACTATGTAGTTCTCAAACAACAACCCCAACAACCACCCCCACCACACAACCCCAAGGGGCCACACACGGTGGGAGAACGGCCGCAGGAAAACCAAGAAACACCAAAACCATGTCCCCAGCAAAGCTGCAGAAGGTCCTGTTGCCTCAGGACCCAACAGTGCACCAAACACAACCCCCACCACCAACACCCCGGACGCGTTCCCAACAACCACAACAGTCGCCGTACTAACCCCAGGACACCAGCCCAAGAACCATGCCAAAAAAACTTTTGATTTGTTGATATTCCACCCATGAGCACCCACCGCAGAACAGACGCCTGCGCAATGGGCAACACTGACAACCACCAGCCCCGCATGCACGGAACCAGCACCAT
>NZ_JBIVXM010000047.1:0-1593 GCF_044769205.1 Paenarthrobacter sp. NPDC090520 | reverse complement strand
ATTGTTAGCAGCTCCTTAGAAAGGAGGTGATCCAGCCGCACCTTCCGGTACGGCTACCTTGTTACGACTTAGTCCCAATCGCCGGTCCCACCTTCGACGGCTCCCCCCACAAGGGTTAGGCCACCGGCTTCGGGTGTTACCAACTTTCGTGACTTGACGGGCGGTGTGTACAAGGCCCGGGAACGTATTCACCGCAGCGTTGCTGATCTGCGATTACTAGCGACTCCGACTTCATGGGGTCGAGTTGCAGACCCCAATCCGAACTGAGACCGGCTTTTTGGGATTAGCTCCACCTCACAGTATCGCAACCCTTTGTACCGGCCATTGTAGCATGCGTGAAGCCCAAGACATAAGGGGCATGATGATTTGACGTCGTCCCCACCTTCCTCCGAGTTGACCCCGGCAGTCTCCTATGAGTCCCCGGCCGAACCGCTGGCAACATAGAACGAGGGTTGCGCTCGTTGCGGGACTTAACCCAACATCTCACGACACGAGCTGACGACAACCATGCACCACCTGTAAACCGACCGCAAGCGGGGCACCTGTTTCCAGGTCTTTCCGGTTCATGTCAAGCCTTGGTAAGGTTCTTCGCGTTGCATCGAATTAATCCGCATGCTCCGCCGCTTGTGCGGGCCCCCGTCAATTCCTTTGAGTTTTAGCCTTGCGGCCGTACTCCCCAGGCGGGGCACTTAATGCGTTAGCTACGGCGCGGAAAACGTGGAATGTCCCCCACACCTAGTGCCCAACGTTTACGGCATGGACTACCAGGGTATCTAATCCTGTTCGCTCCCCATGCTTTCGCTCCTCAGCGTCAGTTACAGCCCAGAGACCTGCCTTCGCCATCGGTGTTCCTCCTGATATCTGCGCATTTCACCGCTACACCAGGAATTCCAGTCTCCCCTACTGCACTCTAGTCTGCCCGTACCCACTGCAGAACCGGAGTTGAGCCCCGGTCTTTCACAGCAGACGCGACAAACCGCCTACGAGCTCTTTACGCCCAATAATTCCGGATAACGCTTGCGCCCTACGTATTACCGCGGCTGCTGGCACGTAGTTAGCCGGCGCTTCTTCTGCAAGTACCGTCACCCCCAAAAGGGGCTTCTTCCCTACTGAAAGAGGTTTACAACCCGAAGGCCGTCATCCCTCACGCGGCGTCGCTGCATCAGGCTTGCGCCCATTGTGCAATATTCCCCACTGCTGCCTCCCGTAGGAGTCTGGGCCGTGTCTCAGTCCCAGTGTGGCCGGTCACCCTCTCAGGCCGGCTACCCGTCGTCGCCTTGGTAGGCCATTACCCCACCAACAAGCTGATAGGCCGCGAGTCCATCCAAAACCACAAAAGCTTTCCACCCCCCACCATGCGATGAGAAGTCATATCCGGTATTAGACCCAGTTTCCCAGGCTTATCCCAGAGTCAAGGGCAGGTTACTCACGTGTTACTCACCCGTTCGCCACTAATCCCCCCAGCAAGCTAGGGATCATCGTTCGACTTGCATGTGTTAAGCACGCCGCCAGCGTTCATCCTGAGCCAGGATCAAACTCTCCGTTCAAAAACAAAAAACGAAACACAACCACCCCCACCGGAAATCACGGCAA
>NZ_JBIVXM010000046.1:0-6653 GCF_044769205.1 Paenarthrobacter sp. NPDC090520 | reverse complement strand
CGATCATCATCCCTGCCATCCCAGTCGTGGATTCAGACACGGCCGTCTCCTTCAGATCAGGCCAGACCCCACACACCGTTATTCAGACAGTCCCCACCGAAACAACGGGCCAGCGAGAAAGCGACACCCAAAACAGGCGATTCAATGAGAGAGCATCCCGGGGAAAGGGAGGTTCGGTGAGAGAGCGACACCCAAAACGGGCGATTCGGTGAGAGAGCGACACCCAAAACGGGCGGTTCGGTGAGAGAGCGTCCGGAAGGGAAAGCCAGCGACGCGTCTTTTTGCACGAAAAAGGCCGGCAACCCCCACGGGTTACCGGCCTTTTACAACAAGCAGGACAAACAGGACAAGCGGAACGGTGAGCGGCTAGGCGGAAACCTCTACCGTCGCCAGGTTCTTCTTGCCGCGGCGCAGCAGGAGGTACCGGCCGTGAAGCAACTGGTCCTGGCCAATAACGGCATCAGGATCAGAGATCTTGGCGTTGTTGACGTAGGCGCCGCCTTCTCCGACAGTGCGGCGGGCAGCGGATTTGCTGTCCGAGAGGCCGGAGGCAACCAACAGGTCGATGATGCCCAGGGAGTCGCTGCCGATCTTGGCGGACGGGAGTTCTGCGGTTGCTGCGGCGAGGGTTTGCTCGTCGAGTACGGACAAGTCGCCGTTGCCGAAAACAGCTGCGGATGCCGCGATGACCTTCTCCGTCGCGTCAACACCGTGAACCAAGGACGTGACCTCAAAGGCAAGCTTCTTCTGGCCCTCGCGTGCGAACGGTCGTTCTTCCACGGACTGACCCAGCTCCTCGATCTCGGCACGCGTGAGGAACGTGAAGACCTTGAGGCGGTCCACCACGTCGGCGTCAGCCGTGTTCAGCCAGAACTGGTAGAACGTGTAAGGGCTGCACATGGCGGCATCGAGCCAGATGGCGTTGCCTTCGGACTTGCCGAACTTGGTGCCGTCGGAGTTGGTGATGAGCGGCGTGCCCAAGGCATGGACGCTCTTGCCTTCCACCTTGCGGATGAGCTCAGTACCGCTGGTGAGGTTGCCCCACTGGTCCGAACCACCCGTCTGCAAGGCGCATCCGTAGTCACGGAAAAGCTGGAGGTAGTCCATGCCTTGCAGGATCTGGTAGCTGAACTCGGTGTAGCTGATGCCTTCGTCGGAGTTAAGGCGCGAGGCCACGGCGTCCTTGCGGAGCATGGTGCCCACGCGGAAGTGCTTGCCGATCTCGCGCAGGAAGTCGATGGCGCTCAGCGGCGCCGTCCAGTCAAGGTTGTTGACCATCCTGGCCTGGTTGTCGCCCTCGAAGCTGAGGAAGCGACGCACCTGGCCTTGAAGGTACCCGACCCACTCGGCAACGGTGTCCTTGGTGTTCAAGGTGCGTTCCGCCGTCGGGCGCGGGTCGCCGATCAGCCCGGTGGAGCCGCCCACGAGACCCAGCGGCTTGTGGCCAGCCAACTGCAGGCGGCGCATCACCAGGAGTTGGACGAGGTTGCCAAGGTGCAGTGACGGAGCCGTGGGGTCGAAGCCACAGTAATAGGTGATCGGGTCCCCCGCGAGCAGCTTTTCCAGTTCCATTTCATCAGTGGAAACGTGGACCAGGCCGCGCCATTTAAGCTCCTGCCAGATGTTGGCAAAGGCGGGATCGTTCTGTTGGGACTCGAGGCTGTTTACGTGTGACACGAGTTCTAAGTTAGCAGGATTGCCCACGCCGTTTTTCCTAGCGTTCGATGCCGGCCGGGAGGGGCGCGGCGGTGATGAGACGGAGGCGCTGGGTGGGCCGGGTCATGGCGACGTAGAGGTCGCCCACCTTCCCGTGTTCGTGGTTGAGCATGGCGGCAGGTTCCAGCACCACGACGCCGTCAAATTCGAGGCCCTTGGCTTCCTTGGGACTGATGACCACGATGTCTTGCTCGTAACTGCCGGCACCCGTGCCGATACGGCGTCCGTAGACTTCCCGGAGGGCTGTCGTGGCTTGCGGAAGCAGCTGCCCATCGGCAATCACCGCGAGCAGGCCGCCGTCGATCGCTTCGATTTCCTCGGGGAGGACATCCACCAGGCGCGACACGATGTCATCGGCACCCACACGGTCCACGATCGGCGACCATTTGCCCTCCCGCACGGCCTTGGGAGCGGAGACAACCAGCCCTGCACGGTTGGCCATGCGCACGGCGGCTTCTGCGATCTGGGACGGCGTGCGGTAGTTGACCGTAAGTTCCTCGAGCGTCCAGCGGTCACCGAACGACGGCGCCAGCGCACTTTGCCACGAATTGGCGCCGGCCGCGGCGCTCGTTTGGGCGATATCGCCCACGATCGTGAACGACTTCAGCGGGCAGCGGCGCACCAGGAGCCGCCACTGCATGGGTGAAAGTTCCTGGGCCTCGTCAACCACGATGTGGCCAAAGGCCCACGAACGGTCGCTGGTTGCCCGCTCAGCTGCCGTGAGACGGCCTTCGCGCTCCTGGTTCTGGTCCGCCAGTTCCTCGGCGGTCATGAGGACGTCCACTCCCATGGCCTCCATGTTGGCCAGTGTCTGCTTGGCGTTGGCGAGGTCGCGGGCACGGTCCGCCTCCTGCTGCGCCAGTCCCCTGCCGGCTGCCGGGTCCAACTCGCCCAGCAGTTCGGCGGCCTCATCCAGGAGCGGAACGTCGGCTTCGGTCCATGGGGCGTCCGCCGGCCGCTGCAGCAGCAAGCGCTGTTCCGGGGTCAGATGCGGAGTGCAGGCCTCCAGGATCTGCGGCTTGCTGAAGAGCTCGGAAACGAGTTTCTCCGGGGTCATGGGCATCCAGCACAGGTTGAGCATGATGCGCACGTCGCGGGCGGTCCGAACGTCCTCGGCGAGGTAGGCGCGATCGGCGTTGTTGCCGATGTTTGCGGCCTCAACCTGGTCCGTCAGTTGCTCGGTGAGTTCGCGGAGCAGGATCTTGATGAACGTCAGGCGGGCCTCGTTGTGGGGCTTGCCGGTGGCGCGCGCCTTGTCGCGGGCGCGCCGGACCTGCCGCTCGGTGAGGGTCAGCTTGCGCGAATCGACCTCAAGGATCCGGTCCTTGCCGGGGGTCCGCTGCCGGTTGGCCACCGCGTTGGCCACCACGGTTGCCATGTCCAGCTTGCCCTTGAGGGCGGCAATGTCCGCGTTCTCTTCCGGTACTGCGTGGATTCCCGGCATGAGCCGGCCGAGGCTCGCCATGACCACGCCGGTCTCACCGAGGGAGGGCAGGACGCGTTCGATGTAATGCATGAACGACGACGACGGTCCCACGAGCAGCACGCCCGCGCTCTTGAGGCGGTCACGGTGGGTGTAGAGCAGATAGGCGGCACGGTGCAGGGCAACAGCGGTCTTACCCGTTCCGGGACCACCTTGGACAACCAATGCGCCGGAAATCGACGAACGGATGATCCTGTCCTGCTCGGACTGGATGGTGCCGACAATGTCCGACATGCGGCCGGTGCGCTTGGAGTTCAGGGCGGCGAGCAAGGCCCCCTCGCCCTGCAGCGAATCGTCGTCGGCCAGCATGTCTGCGTCCAGGACGTCATCTTCGATCGCCTTGACGTCGCGGCCTTGGAGGATCAGATGACGACGACGGCGCACACCTTGGCGGTCGAATGCCGTGGCCTGGTAGAAGTGGCCGGCTTCGGGGGCACGCCAATCCACCATGAGCCGCTGCAGATCTGCCGTGGACAGCCCGATGCGGCCGATGTACTGGGCCTCGCCGGAATCCAGGTCCAAGCGCCCGAAAACCAAGCGATCGTCGACGGCGTCGAGTTGGGCAAGGCGGTCCTCGTACAGCGCGGCGAACGCGTCACGTTCCGAAACGTTCTGCATGGTTCCCACGGCACCGGCCTTGCGCACCTGCGCCAGTTGGGTGCGCTTCTCTTCGCGCAGCTCATCGAGCCGGGCATACAACCCGGCAACGTATTCCTGCTCGTGAACCAAATCAGCGTCGTGCATCGAAACCGTAACCCCTATCGCAAAAGACAGACCGTCCATTCTACAGCGATTTTGGTAAACGCGTGGGGTACGGGCCATCTGGTGGATAGCCGGCGCGTCGACGGGGCGTCGTGGCGTTGGATCAGGCAGTGGAGGGGCGGGGGCGCGGCCGTGCGGCTTTGTAGCGGGACACCGTGGGATCGTCCTCGATCCAGAAACGCCACGGGTATTCCGTGGTCCCACCCGGACCGGCAACGCCCACCCTCGGTCCGCTGGCGACGGCAGCCGCCGGTGACTCCGGCAACCACAGGCTGAAAGGTGCCGCGAGCGCGTCACGACCTGAGTCCGCCGTCGTAAGTCCCAGCGCCGACGCGAGCCGGGCCGGGCCGCTCGCCAGGTCTTTATGAGCCTTGGACGCCGGGCGGCGGGCCACGGCCAACTCTTCGCCCGCAACGATTTCGCCGGCGCGGAGCAACAAGGCCGAAGGTGCCCCCTCCGGCCCGCAAACTATGTTGGCGCAGTAGTGCATGCCATACGTGAAATAGACGTAGAGGAATCCCGGCGGCCCGAACATGGGCGCGTTCCGGGCCGTCCGACCTCCGTACGTGTGCGAGCCGGGGTCCGCATTGGCCGAGCCGCGCGGACCCATGTACGCCTCCACCTCCGTGAGCCGGACAGACACGGGACCGGACTCCGAGTAGTGGGTGAGCACCGCTCCGAGGACAAACGGCGCGAGGGTCCGCGGGTCTCCTGACAGGACGTCGCGGATGCCGTGTGCGTCGGTAGCTGCCATGTCTCAGACCTTAGCAACCAAGCTCCGCGGTCATGTCCGATTTCCGCTAGCAGCGGCGTCTGTCGACTGACAGGATGGAGCCATGGACTTCTGGCAGCGCTACAGGGCAATCGACGCCCGCGACCCCCGCTTTGACGGACAATTCTTCACCGCGGTCCGTTCCACGGGGATCTACTGCCGGCCGTCGTGTCCGGCCAGGACACCCAAAGCCGAGAACGTCACCTTCTACCAAACCTCGGCGGCAGCACACGAAGCCGGTTACCGCGCCTGCAAGCGCTGCCTGCCCGAGGCCGTCCCCGGCACGCCGGCCTGGAATCTCCGCTCCGATGTAGCCGGCCGAGCCATGCGGTTGATTAACGACGGCGTCATCACCCGTGAAGGCGTAGACGGACTGGCCCACCGGCTGGGGTACTCTGCGCGTCAGTTGAACCGGATCCTGAGCCACGAACTCGGTGCGGGTCCCCTGTCGCTGGCTCGGGCCAGCCGCGCTCAAACGGCCCGGACGCTCTTGGTCTCCACCGACATGCTGTTCGCCGATGTCGCGTTTGCGGCAGGCTTCAACAGCGTGCGGCAATTCAACGACACCATCGGCGAGGTCTTCGCCATGACTCCCACGGCGTTACGCGCCAGTGCGCCACGCTTGGTCCCCCGCCACGGCGACGAAACCGTGCCACCGGCAACACTGACCTTGAACCTGCCTTACCGGGAACCCTTAGACACGGGGATCTTCGACTTCCTCGCAGTGCGCGCAGTTCCCGGGATCGAAGCGGCCGGTGTGGGGCCGGACGGACGCCGTCACTATTCCAGGACCCTCCGGCTCCCCCGCGGCGAAACCACGTTTACGGTGTCCTACGATCCCGAGGCAGCCGGCACCAGGTCCCGGCTGCAACTCGCGGCTACCGTTGCCGACCTCCACGACCTCCCGGTACTGCTGAGCCGGGTCCGCCGGTTGTTCGATCTCGACGCCGATCCCGTCGCCATCGATGAAGCCCTCGCAGGCGACCCGCGGCTTGAACCGGGCGTCCGGGCCGTCCCGGGGATCAGGCTTCCCGGGGCCGTGGATCCCCAGGAGCTGCTGATCCGGGCCATGATCGGGCAGCAGATCACCGTGGCTGCGGCACGAACGGCGCTTACCCAACTATCGGCCGCCGGAACCCCTGCCGACACGGGCCGCCCGGGACTGGACCGCTTGTTCCCGACGGCGGCCGAGATCGCCGAAAACGGCCGGGAACTACTGCGGGGACCACAACGGCGCATTGAGTCCGTGATCTCCGCGGCTTCAGCCATGGCCGACGGCAGCCTCGACTTCGGCTACGGCGATGACGAGCCGGTCCTCGCCCGGAAGCTGCTGCCGCTCCCCGGCGTCGGGCCTTGGACCGTTGGTTACGTGTCCATGCGCGTGCTCGGAGCCCCTGACGTTTTCCTTGGCAACGACGCCGCTGTGCGCAACGGACTGAAAGTACTGCCGCCCGGTTCGCGTGCGGCGGGTTCGGAATTGAGTCCGGACTTCCGGGAAGTCAGTCCTTGGCGCTCCTACGCGGTCATGCACCTGTGGCGCGCCGCGGCTACGAAACGCTAACCCCCCCACCCCCGACGCTCTCTCACCAAACCGCCCGTTTCCACCGACCCTCTCTCACCAAACCGCCCTCATCCGCCGGATGCTCTCTCACCAAACCGCCCTTTTCGGCTGACCCTCTCTCGCCAAACCGCCCTTTTCGGCTGACCCTCTCTCATCAACCCGCCCTTTTCGGCTGACCCTCTCTCACCAAACCGCCCCCATCCGCCGATCCTTCATCACTTCCCTGAAGCAAGTGATAGAGAGGGTTCGCCCAACCGGCAATCAAGGGACTGTCTGAATAACGGTGTGTGGGGTCTGGCCTGATCTGAAGGAGACGGCCGTGTCTGAATCCACGACTGGGATGGCAGGGATGATGATCG
>NZ_JBIVXM010000045.1:0-8024 GCF_044769205.1 Paenarthrobacter sp. NPDC090520 | reverse complement strand
ACTTGGCACACTATTGAGTTCTCAAACAACAGACACTAACCAGCACCACCAGCAACCACACAGGCCACCAGATCGCTCCGGAGCAACTTTTCAAAGTTACCCGATCAACCGAAACTTCGCAAACCAGCGTTACCGCGATTCCCGAACCGATCATCGGCCCCACCCGATAACTGACACGCTCGAAAGCGCACCGTTTTTCAGGCCGTTATCAAAGGGGGTTTGCCACCCGCGGTACCCAGCTTCACGCTGTCTCCCTCGCGGCGACTCAGAAAACATTACACGCCAACCAGCCCCCACACAAATCCACCCCAACACCACACAAAAACCCCGAAAACACACCGCAAACCAGACCACCAACCCGACAAAAAACCCACAAACAACCAAAACCGACCCTCGTGAAGCCCATCACAGCCCACCAAGAAGGGAGCGTCCGGCGGAAACGGCGATTCGGTGAGAGAGCATCCGGCGGAAACGGCGGTTCCGTGAGAGAGCGTCCGGCGGAAACGGCGATTCGGTGAGAGAGCATCCGGCGGAAAGGGCGATTCGGTGAGAGAGCGTCCGGAAGGGGAGGCGGCGATTGGGCGGGAAGGCAGGCACGCCACGGCGCGCTAAGCACCAAGCCAACGGCGCGCTAAGCACCAAGCAACGGCGCGTTAAACACCAAAAAGGCCGGCAACCATGACGGTTACCGGCCTCTTTAGAGAGCTAGGTGCTTACCAGGAAGACTTGGTGATACCCGGCAGCTCACCCTTGTGAGCCATGTCGCGGAAGCGAACGCGGGAGATACCGAACTTCTGGAAGGTGCCGCGGGGACGGCCGTCGATCTGGTCGCGGTTACGCAGACGGATCGGGGAGGCGTTGCGGGGCAGCTTCTGCAGGCCGAGGCGTGCAGCTTCGCGGGCTTCGTCAGACGCGTTGGGGTCAACCAGGGTCTTCTTCAGCTCGAGGCGCTTGGCAGCGTAGCGCTCTACGATGACCTTGCGCTGCTCGTTGCGAGCAATCTTGGACTTCTTAGCCATGTGTTTAGCGCTCCTCTCGGAATTCGACGTGCTGGCGAATCTTGGGGTCGTACTTCTTCAGGACCAGGCGGTCCGGGTCGTTACGACGGTTCTTGCGCGTAACGTAGGTGTAGCCCGTGCCCGCAGTGGACTTGAGCTTGATGATGGGACGTACGTCCTTGTCCTTTGCCATTAGAGCTTCACTCCTCGTGCCAGGATCTCGGCGACGACCGCGTCGATGCCTCGTGCGTCAATTACCTTGATGCCCTTGGCCGACAGCGTCAGGGTGACGTTGCGGCGCAGGGACGGAACCCAGTAACGCTTCTTCTGAATGTTCGGATCGAACCGGCGCTTGTTGCGGCGGTGCGAGTGCGAAATGCTGTGTCCAAAGCCCGGCTCGGCTCCGGTCACTTGGCAGTGTGCTGCCATGACTCTCCTCCAAAAAATTTGATGTAACGGCGTGCAGGATCTTCCTGCAGTACCGTGCGACAGGCAGCGTCCGCGTCCAGTCCACATCCATCCGCAATGACGCGGCAAGAGAAGGTTTCAGAACAGGGCAGTGGAAACCACTGCAGCAGATCCTGGGATACTGGGCGAATACAGGGATGCACGCAACTTGAGCCCCTAACTACCGGCCCACGGGATGCTGGTTCAAACCAACATGTACCGCCAACCGGAGCAATTGCACACGCTCCGCACTACCTATCGCCTAACTATTCTACGGGTACGGCCAAATTAAGACCAATCAGGAATCATAAGCCCACTCAAGCCCTTTCACAGCAGATCGAAAGGATGCGCGGCGAGTCTTGATTCATGACATCGCTACTGACGCCCCGAGCTACTGCGGGAGAACCCGTGGAAGAACCACCGGCCCCGGCCCCGCGGGCCGTACCAGCCGCCGTCGAGCGCTTTAATCCACAGGCCCGACGACGGCTGGCGAGGAGGGATGTCCTGGGCGTCCTCGCGTGGTTGTCGCCGGTGTCGGCGGTGGCCTTGTGGCTCGCCGACGGCGGCGCGACGGGCTTCACCACCCTCGCCGGAGCAGCGACGAACCTGGGCATCGTGGCGGGTCTGGTGGGCATGGACCTGGTGCTGCTCATGCTCCTGCTGGCGGCGCGGATCCCGTTCATCGATAACACCATCGGGCACGACCGCGCACTCGAGGTCCATAAGAAGCTGGGCAAGCCGGCGTCGTACCTTCTGCTCGCCCACGGACTCCTGATCGCGGTCGGCTACGGCATGGCCGAGGGGCTGGACCCCATCAGTGAATCAGTATCGCTCTGGGTCAACGTGCCGGACATGTGGCTGGCGTTTGTCGCCATGGCCTTGTTCATCGCCGTCGTGGTGACGTCACTTGTGGCCGTCAGGCGAAAGTTTCCTTATGAGTTCTGGTACGCCATCCATCTGCTCACCTACGCAGCCGTGGCGACGGCGATCCCGCACCAGTTCAGCGTCGGCGGCCTTTTTGTCGAAGGCACGTGGCAGCGGTGGTACTGGATGGTCTTCTGCATCGCGACAGGCGTGGCCCTCGCGTCCTACCGCGTGGTCCAGCCCATCATCGCAACCTTCAGGCACCAGCTCACGGTCAGCCGCGTGGTCCGGGTGGCCCCGGATGTGTTCAGCATCGAGATGAGTGGATTGCATCTGGAGCGTTTGTCCGGTTCCGGTGGGAGGTTCTTCTTCTGGCGGTTCCTGGCCCCCGGGTATTGGTGGGAAGCCCACCCGTTCAGCCTGTCCGCCGAGCCTGTACCGGGAGCGCCGGGCCAAGCAGGGAAACTGCGCGTCACGGTCCGGAACCTCGGAGACGGTTCGGCCAAACTGGCCCGCCTCCGTCCCGGCACCAAAGTGGCCGTCGAGGGACCATACGGAATGTTCAGCACAGCTGCCCGCGCCCGCAACCACGTGGTGATGATCGGCGCCGGAATTGGCATCACACCGTTGCGTTCCTTGCTCGAATCCACGCCGTTCCAGCCCGGCAAGGCCACTGTCCTGCTCCGGGGGCATGACGACTCCGAGCTCTTCCTGGGCCAGGAAATCATGGCCTTGTGCCAGGCCCGCGGCGTCACGCTCATCCACCTGACCGGTCCCCGATCGGCCGGCACCCACCGCTGGCTGCCGCAGTCGGCGGTCCAGTCGGGATTCAACCTCACGTCCTACGCGCCGGGAATCGCCAACGCCGATGTGTACGTCTGCGGCCCTGCAGCGTGGTCGGAAGCAGTGATCCGCGATGTCACAGCTGCCGGCGTTCCGGCAGAACAGCTCCACTACGAAAGGTTCGACTGGTGAGACTTCGAGCAGCAATGGCCACCGCGGTTGCTTCCGCGGGAATCCTCCTGGCGGGTTGGCAGTCCGGAGCGCACGTGGCCGACACCGGCACGGCTACCACCACGAGCCTCAGCAGCAGTGCCACGGCAGGCGGCACCGGCACGGCAGGCGGCACCAGTTCCGGTGGCACCACCGGCGGAAGTACGACGGCGGCAACTTACGACGGCGCGGCGGTCCAGACCCGCTTCGGTACAGTCCAGGTCCAGGTGACCATCCAAGGCGGAAAGATCACCGAGGTCACCGCGCTCCAGCTGACCGATGCCGAAAGGAAGTCCGCCCAGATCAGCAGCCGGGCCGCTCCTGTGCTGCGCTCGGAAGTCCTCCAGGCGCAATCGGCCTCCGTTCAGACCGTGGGCGGCGCAACAGTAACCAGCGACGCCTACCTCACGTCCCTCCAGGCGGCCCTCGATGCAGCCCACTTCTAACGGACAGCAGCTCCGGGCCCGCACGTTCCGCAGCATGGGCACCGTGGTGAGCCTGACGGTGGCGAGCGGAAACTACGCCCAAACGGCCGTCGACGAACTCGAATCCGCCGTCGACGTCGTTGGGACCATCTTTGCCGAACTGGACCTGACGTTCAGCCTGTACCGGGAGGGCTCCGAAGCCAGCCGCCTGGCCCGCGGCGAACTGACCCTTCCGTACGCCTCCGAGTCCATGCAGGCGAGTTATGCCGAGGCGACGGAATGGCGATTGGCCACTCAAGGCGCCTTCACTGCGGAACGGCCCGACGGAATCCTGGACCTGTCCGGGATCGTCAAGGCCCAAGCCATGCGCGAAGCTGCCCTCACCTTGGCTGCCCTTGGCCTGCATGATTGGTGCCTCAATGCCGGCGGGGACGTCATTGTGAGCGGTTCTCCGGGATCGGGGCAACCGTGGCTGGCCGGGATTGTTGATCCGATGGACCGGCAGGCAATGTTAGGCGCCTATCCCCTCGGACCGGGGAGCAAAGCAGGTTTGAGTGCCGTGGCAACGTCCGGATCAGCGGAACGCGGGGAACACATTTGGGCTGTGGGCACTGCGCCACCGGAGTTCCTCCAAGTGACAGTGGCGGCAGAGGAGATCGTCGCGGCCGACGTGCTGGCAACGGCAATCGTGGCCGGCGGCACGCGGATGCTGGATCTCGCCGTCGACAAGTGGGGCGTGGAGGTTTTGGCCGTCCGCAAAGAAAACACGCTGATGGCAACGCCCGGGTTCCGCAGCGCCGCCTAGGACGGCTACAGCGGCCGGACCAACTCCGGAAACTTGGGGTTCAGTCCATCCCCGGAGGACGTGCCCCGCACGCGGCGGACCACCCAGGGAACTGCGAACTCCCGCACCCACTTGGCGTTTTCCCGCACAGCCTCGGAGCGGCTCAGGAGGCGCTCCGGTGCCATCTCCGGAATCTCGATCACGTGCTCGTGCTCCAAAACCTCCAGCACGCGCTTGGCCATGTTCAGATGCCCGGCGGTGGACATGTGCATGCGGTCGGTGTCCCACATGCGCCAATCGTCGTATTCATCGAAGCGCCAGTAGTCCACCAACAAAGCCCCGTGGTGCTCTGCGATTTCGCGGACCAGTTCGTTGTAGATCGCAGTCCGGCCACGCATGGTGCTGAAGACCTTGGAACCCTGGGCGTCGAAACCGGTAAAAAGGACCACCGTTGCGCCCGTCGCGCTTAACTTGGCGATGCCGGCGTCGTAATCCTGCAGCAGCGAGTCAATATCGATCTTGGGCCGCAGGATGTCGTTCGCACCCGCGTACAGGGTCACCAGAGTGGGTTTGAGTTCGACGGCGGCATCCACCTGTTCGGCCATGATCTGCCGCAGTTTCCTGCCGCGGATGGCCAGGTTGGCGTAACCGAAGCCTTCATTGCTGCGTGCAAGCTGCCCGGCCACGATGTCAGCCCAACCGCGGACCCCGTTGGGGCGGGTGGCATCGGCGTCGCCGACACCCTCCGTGAACGAATCCCCCAAGGCAACATAGCGCGCAGAAAATTCCATGCCGCCAGTCTGCCACCCTCGCACTGTGGCCTACAAAGTCCCTAGGCCTGCGCGTCCCGGAGGATCCAGTGGTTGTTGTCCAGCCGCGCCACGATCTTCTCGCCGATGCGGGCCAAATCGGCAACGTCTTCCGTGCTGAGGGAGTCCATCATGAGCGTACGCACCGACTCCACGTGGGCCGGCGCGAGCGACACAATGGTGTTCATGCCTGCCTCGGTCAGGTGGGCCACGGTGACGCGGGCATCTCGGGGGTGTGCTTGCCGCTCCACCCATCCACGTTTCTGGAGTTTGGTGACCACGTGCGACAAGCGTGAAAGGGATGCGCTGGTGCGGGCCGCCAGCTCGCTCATCGGCAGGAAACGTCCCTCGGTTTCGGACAGCATCGCGAGCACGTTGTAATCGAACAGTGACAGTTTCCCGGCCGATTGAAGCTGCGTATCCAGTGCTGCGGGAAGCAAAGTATTGATGCTTAGCAGGGCCAACCAGGCACGGCGTTCGTCAGCGTTCAGCCAGCGGGGTTCAGTCATGGGTCCATCTTAGGAGAATCCCCGGTTTCATCAGTGTTTGACCGCCCAAACGGTAGGCTGGCCACATGTTCGTAGTCTCCCTGACCTACAAAGTTCCCGACGAAATCGTCGACTTCCACAGGCCCGGTCACATGGCCTGGCTTAAGGACGCGTTCGACGCCGGTGTGTTCCTTGCGTCCGGACGTCGCGTTCCGGCCATCGGCGGAGTCCTGCTCTCCAATGCGGACCGGATCACCTTGGATGAGTCACTGTCCAAGGATCCCTTCTACAGCAACGGTGTAGCCGACTTCGAAATCATCGAGTTCACAGCCACCAGCGTCGCCGACGGCTACGAAAACCTGCTGGATTCCTGAGGCCGTGCCTTCGCAGTACCCAGTTTCTCCGGGAGCACCACTGGCATGAGTTCCGGCCACCGCGCGCCCAGGCGGTCGCCGCTGGACACTCCACGGACCCTGCGCGAAAGCCAGGGCCCGACGTCGCGCTTAAGCCAGGAAACGTCGTCGGCGATGTTTTCCGTAAACGTCCGCGACCGCGGCGGCGGGAAAGCCGGCGACGTCAGGTTGTGCGGCGCACCGAGGACTTCCAGCACTTTCTTGGCCATGTAGCAATGGCCGGACCGGGACATGTGCAGGCGGTCGGGAGACCACATGCGCGGATCCTGGAACTTCTCGAAGCACCAATAGTCCACCAGCAGCGTCCCGTACGCGGCGGCGATGCGGCGGATGTGCCTGTTGTAGATGTCCGTGCGCAGCTTCAGCGGTTCGAGCAACGGTGAGAGCGGCACGTTGTACCCGGTGAAGAGCACCACCGTGGCGCCACTGGCTTTGATGCGCCTTACTGCCTGTTCGTAGTCCTGCATGAGCCGGGCCAGGTTCAGGCGGGCCATCAGGAGATCGTTGCCGCCGGCGTAGAACGTGACCACTGTTGGCTGCATGGCCAGGGCCGGTTCGATTTGTTCATCGATGATCCGCTGGAGACGGCGGCCCCGAATGGCCAGGTTGGAGTAGCGGGTGCCAGGATCGTGGCGCGCGAGCTCTTCCGCCACCCTGTCCGCCCAACCGCGGCAATTGTTGGGCAAACGGAGATCGTTGTCCCCCACTCCTTCCGTGAAGGAATCGCCCAGGGCCACGAACTTTACGGGCTGCTTCACGTGTTGGCCTCTTCCATGAGTTTCTTGAGCCCACCCTTCCGGGGAACCTTGACGGGCTGCGGCCACCGCGGGCTCAGGGAATCCCCCAGCGTGACGCCACGCAGCTTGCGTCCGAACAGCGGCAGCACCCAGTCGTTGACCCAGCGGCGTTGCTTGCGTTCCCACTCGCGCAGGCCCATCCGGGTGGGCGGATCCCATTCCTTGGGCGAAATTTTGTGCGGCACGTTCAGTTGGTCCAGGACGCGCGCGGCCAAGTACTTGTGACCGGCCTTGGACATGTGCAACCGGTCCGCTGCCCACATGCGGGGATCGTGGTAGGCGTCGAAGCACCAATAGTCCACCAGGACCGCACCGTATTTCTCCGCGACATCGCGGACCCTCTGGTTGTACTGGGTGTTGCGCTTCTTGAACGGTTCCAGGACAGCGGAGACTTTGACGTCGTAGCCGGTAAAGAGCACCAGGGTGGCACCGGTCCCGGCGAGCCTGGCGACGAAGAGTTCGTAATCGTTCAGCAGGGCTTCCATGTCCGTGCCGAAATCCAGGATGTCGTTGCCGCCGGCATAAAGAGTGATGAGCGTGGGCTCCATGGCCAGCGCCGGTTCAAGCTGCTCATCGATGATCTGTCGGAGACGCTTGCTGCGCACGGCGAGGTTGGCGTACTCCCAGCCCCGCTCAGCCTTGGCCAGCTTTTCAGCGACCCGGTCAGCCCAGCCGCGCACACCGTTGGGCAGCACGGCGCTCCGGTCGCCAACGCCCTCGGTGAACGAGTCCCCCAAGGCGACATACCGCCGTCGTACGTTCTCCCCAGCCGTGAAATCACCCCGCACGCCGCCGACGCTACCGGCCCCCGGTTAAGCCCCGGCCAACCCCACATGAACCAACGCTCTCTCACCGACCACCCCCTAAACCCCAATGCTCTCTCACCGACCACCCCTTAAACCCCCAACGCTGGGTCTGTCCGATATACGGTGTGTGGGTTCCGGCGGTTTTCATTAGTTGGTGGTTCTTTCGAACCGTCCGGCGAACGTGATGGCGAACGCGTTGA
>NZ_JBIVXM010000044.1:0-9228 GCF_044769205.1 Paenarthrobacter sp. NPDC090520 | reverse complement strand
CAGCATCTACAGCCAAACAGACCTCGACTACGTCGCCCACGAACTCAACGACAGACCCCGCCAACGATTCGACTTCTGCACCCCAAATGAGATGAACTTCTGCACCCCAAATGAGATGATCAGAACCTTCCTGTTGCGATAACCGCTAGAAACCGCCCCCTCAAAACGGCATCTACCGCTATGTAGTTGGGATGACGACGGCGGATGGTGACGACGGCGGGCCGGTCACCATCCGAGGTCACTCCGTGAGGCGCGGAACAGGCCTTAGCCGCTTGAGCCAGGCTTCGGTCTGCGCAATATGCGCTCCCATGGCGACGGCGGCCAAAGTGGGGTTCTTTTGTGCGATGGCTTCCAGGATCGCGGCGTGGCCGGCTGTGCTGCCTTCGCGCACGACGGTGCCTTCATCGCCGTCGAAAATGTGGAAGTGGCCACCGCGCGAGCGGAACAGGCGGACCAGGCCGGCCAAGGTGGCATTGCCGCTTGCGTGGCAGATTTCCTCATGGAACCGCGAGTCCAGTTCAGAGTATTCGGAAGGGTCAGCCGTGTCTTCCATGGCCTCCACCAGGGCCGTGAGCGAGGCCAGGGCGGCAGGAGCCGCATTGGCCGCGGCTGCAGACGCCGCATGCGACTCCATCAATCGCCGGATTTCAAACAGCTCCAACAATCCATCCAGCGGAAGCAGGTCCACCAGCAGCGCGAAGTTCTGAAGGATCACCGTGGGTTCCAAGGACGATATATACGTCCCTGAACCGTGCCTGGACTCCATGATCCCCAGAGCGGACATGGCGCGAACGGCCTCCCTCAAGGAGCTCCGTGATACTCCGAGTTGTGCGCACAACTCCGCTTCCGGGGGACATTTCTGTCCGGGTGCCAGCTCGCCCGATGCGATCTTGTTGCGCAGGCCTTGCATGGCCGTCTCAACTGCACCCATTTACCCGCCTCCTCCAGACTTGGTACACGCTACAGCACTCCCGTCCCAGTGTTCCGTTCGGGCAAGTGATCAGACTTCATGAGGCGAGACATCGTATCTCTTAGGCCAAATAGATCATGAAATAGGTCTCTGTAGTACTTCTTATCCAAAGTCATCTTATGACTTTGCGAAGTAGTCTGTTGTCTCGGCCATGCATGTGAGGTAACTTACAGGCAGTTCCTGACTCACCGACCTAGAAGGCCCTTGTGCACCCAGCCAGCAACCTGACGGCCCCGCGTCCCATGACAACCCCCGACGGCGCTCCTTCCCGCTCCGACTGGACCCTCACAGCCTCCAAGATCCACCTGAACCATGGCTCCTACGGTTCGGTCCCCCGGGCGGCGCAGGAATTCCAGTTGGAACTAAAGGCCCGCATGGACGCAAACCCGTGCACCTGGTTCATGGGCCAGTACAAGGCCGTGGCCGCCGCCCGGACAGACGTGGCCTCCTTCCTGAAGGTCGACGCAGGGGACATGGCTCTTGTGCTGAATGCGAGCGCTGGAGTCACGGCCGTCTATAACTCGCTGGACTTCGACCGCGGTGCGGAGATTGTCATGACGAACCATGCATACGGAGCCGTACTGCACGGCGCCTACCGCGTGGCGCGGAAGTGCGGCGGCAGCGTCCGCATTGCCGAGATCCCCTTGGATGCCGACGCGGAGACCGCAACGGCGCTGGTGATGGCGGAAGTCGGCGACAAGACGGCATTGATCGTGCTGGACCAGATCACTTCAGCTACGGCGCGGGCGTTTCCAGTAGAAGCCGTTGCGAAGGCCGCAAAGGACGCCGGGGTGCCCTTGCTCGTGGATGGCGCTCACGCACCGGGCGTGTTGGAGGCTCCCGTTCCCGCATTCGACGGGTATTGGGTTGGCAACCTCCACAAATTCGCGTGCGCCCCCAGGGGCACAGCGGCGCTTGTCGCTCGTGGGGATCGGGCCGAAGGCCTGGCGCCACTCATCGATTCATGGGGTTTCCCGTACAGCTTCCCGGAGAGCTTCGACCACGTAGGCACCCAGGATGTCACGTCGTGGATGGCCGCAGGCTCCTCGTTCACCACCATCGAGGAACGATACGGCTGGCAGACATTCCGAAGCTATGCCAAGGCCCTCTGCGATTACGGAGAAGCCATCATCGGCTCGGCTTTCGCGGACCTCACCGGTGAGAACCACACCGTGGATGCGGGCATGCCCGTAGGTCCGCTGCGGTTGCTTCGCTTGCCCCGGGGACTTGCCACCATGCATGAGGATTCGCACACCGTTCGGGCGTTCATTTCAGACCAGCTGGACATCGAAACCGCGGTGACCACTTTCAATGGCGAAGGCTTCCTGCGACTCTCCGCCCACCTTTACAACTCGCCGCAGGACTACGAAATCTTCGCTGAACGGGCGGTGCCGGAACTCGTACGGCTCGCCACATACCTCTAAACATCACTGACCGCGCCACTGCAAGGCGCAATCCACCTCAACCAACCAACGGAGGACCAACGTGAAATCCAGAATCATGGCATCTGCCGCAGCAGGCCTGGCGGCAGTTCTGGCCTTGGCAGGCTGTGGCGGTGGCGGACAGAGCGCCGCCGATGGCAAGGTCACTTTGAAGATGGTGGAAAGCCTCACCAACCCCACCCGCACAGAGACTTTGAAGAAGCTCCTTGCGGGATTCGAGCAGGCAAACCCCAACATCAAGGTCGATCTCATCTCGCCGCCTACCGAGCAGGCTGACCAGAAGATCCAGCAGATGCTCCAGTCCGGCAAGGGCGTGGACGTGGTGGAGGCCCGCGACATCACTGTGGGTTCCTTTGGTGCCAACAACTGGCTCTATGACATGACCAAGGACCTGGACGGCTGGGATGGCTGGAACAACCTGACCGAAAACGCTGTCACCTATTCCAAGCAGAACGGCAAGACCTACTACATCCCCTACGGCTTTTATGGGCTCTCCCTCTTCTACCGCTCGGACCTGGTCAAGGACGCCGGCTTCGACGGTCCACCGAACAGCTGGTCCGAGATGGCGAAGCAGGCCGAAGCCCTGAACAAGCCGTCGGAAAACAAGTTCGGCTATGCGTTCCGCGGGGGCACCAACGCCAACTCCAACGCGGTGGCCATCATCGAGGCCTACGTTGCCGACGAGATCGACCGGGAGAACGCGTTCAAGCTGACCAACGGCAAGACGATCTTCTCCTCCCCCAAGGCGCAGGAAGCCATGGACCTCTACATCGACCTCTTCAAGAAGGGGTCACCTCCGTCCTCCGTTGCGTGGGGTTACCCGGAGATGGTCCAGGGCTTCAGCAACGGCTCCACCGCTTTCCTGCTGCAGGACCCTGAGGTCATCGCGACCGTCAAGGAGTCGCAGGCCATCAAGCAGGACCAGTGGAATGTTGCGCCTTTGCTGGTGGGACCGGGCGGTAAGGCAATTCAGCCCGTCGCTTCCGCAGGTTGGGGCATCGCCCAGTCCTCCAACGCCAAGCCGGAAGCAGTGAAGCTCATCAAATACCTGGCCCAGGGCGACGCGGCCACGACGTTCAGCAAGGACAACAGCCTTGTTCCAACCCTGAAGTCCGCCGCCCAGGACACCTTTTACAGCACCGGCCCGTGGGCTGCCTACGTGAAGATGACGGAGAACCCCGACACCTACGTTTCGGCCATCCAGCCCCGCAGCGTGTCTTGGTGGACCGAGTGGATCAAGAAGTCCGACGGCGAACTCCAGCGGGTGCTCACAGGGCAGATGAGCACCTCCGAGCTGCTGGCCAGTTGGGACACGTTCTGGACAGAAAAGATGAAGGGCTAGAGGCCCATGAGCCTCGACCTCAAGCGTTCCACGTCGCCGCCGTCCGGGCGTGAGGGCCTTCGAAGGGAGCCGGCCAGCAGGAAAAGGCGGTTCAGTGGCAGGACAGCGCTGACCTTGCTGGCGTTCCTGGCGCCGGCCGCAGTATTCGTGGGGATCTTCACGTACTACCCCATGATCGCGGGCAGCCAGATGGCCTTCCGGAATTGGAACCTGAACGACCTTTCCGACACCTCGTGGATTGGCTTCGGTAATTTCCAGAGCCTCTTCGACGCACCGGAATTCGGAACAATCGTCCGCAATACCGTGGTGTGGGTGCTCGGCTCCCTGGTCCCGCAGGTGGTCATCGGCTTCGCGGTGGCACTGTTCCTGAAACGCCGGTTCAGGATGCGCGGAGCGTACCAAGCCATGATCTTCTTCCCTTGGGCAGTGTCCGGTTTCCTCATCGGCATGCTGTTCCGTTGGATGTTCAACGCTGAGTTCGGCGTGGTCAACGACCTCCTGATGAAGTCCGGCCTGATCAGCTCGCCCCTTCCCTGGCTGTCCGATCCGGGCTTCGCCATGACGGCCATCATCATTGCCAACATTTGGTACGGCGTGACGTTCTTCGCCATCATGATCCTTGCTGCCCTGCAGTCGGTGTCGGACGAAATGTATGAGGCAGCCGCGCTGGATGGTGCGGGCAAGGTGCGGACGTTCTTCAGCATCACGCTGCCCAGCATTTCCACGACGCTGGCTCTGACCATCCTGCTGCGGGTGATTTGGATCTTCAATTTCCCGGACATCATCTTCGCGATGACCGGCGGCGGACCAGCAGACCAGACCCACATCATCACCACCTACATGATCAAAATTACCCAGGAAGGCGACTACGGCAAGGCGTCTGCCCTCGGGTTGATCGTCATGGTCACGCTCATGCTGTTTGCAGCCTTCTACCTCATGGCTGTGCGCTTTCGAAAGGGAGCCCAATGATCAACACTCCAACGCTCGTTGGCCGGATCTCAAAGTTCCTCTTTCTGGGCCTGTGCCTGATCGTCACCGTCTTTCCGCTGTACTGGATCGTGGTGACGTCCCTCAAGGAGCCGGGGGCCATTTATTCGCTCCCGCTGGACTACTGGCCCCGGCAGTTGTCCCTGGACAATTACATCGGGCTTTTCACGAAGTCCGATTTCGGCCAATACATGCTCAACAGCCTGGTGGTGGCTTTGGTGGCAGCCTCCGTTGCCACGCTCATTTCCCTGCTCTCCGCCTACGTCCTTGCCCGGTTCCAGTTTTCCGGACGCGGGGCCGTGCTAGGCGCTTTCCTGATCACGCAAATGATCCCCGGTTTTATTGCCCTGGGTCCGCTCTACCTGATGATGACCGATTTTGGCCTCGTGGACTCCAAAACGGGCCTGATCCTGATTTACATCGCCATCTGCATCCCGTTTTGCACCATCATGCTTCGGGGCTTCTTCGAGAACGTCCCTGATGCCTTGGAGGAAGCTGCCATGATTGATGGTTGTTCCCGGATGGGTGCGCTCTTCAGGGTCATCGTTCCCGTAATGCTGCCCGGCATTGCTGCGAGTTTCGTCTTCAATTTCGTCAATTGCTGGAACGAACTGTTCCTGTCGGTAACCCTAATGAACAGCGACAGCAACAAAACCATCCCGACGGCGTTGGCCGGCTTTATCTCCAGCTTCAACATTGATTGGGGTTCCATGTCCGCTGCCGCGGTTCTCACGGTGGTCCCCACGCTGGTGATCTTCGCCTTCGCCAGCAAGTTCATCGTGCAAGGACTTACCGCAGGTTCCGTCAAAGGCTGAGACGAACGGCCCAACTGAGTCGCAGTTAAGCGCGTTTTGGCGGCTCCAAACGCGCTTAACTGCGACTCAGTTGGGTACAAATAACGACGGCGGGTCAAGCCTTTTTCTTGGCCCGCGCCTTCGGCTTGCTGGCAGTCTTGGTGGCGGCAGCATCGTCGTCGTCCGCTTTTTCCTTGCCGCGCTTCTTGTCGAGGCTCCGCTTGAGCGCTTCCATGAGGTCGATGACGTCGCCGCCCTCGCCTTCCCCTTCCACCACGCCGAACGTTGCCTCGGTGTCCAGGGCCTCGCCCTTCTCCAGTTTGGCCTCAATCAACGTCTTCAGCTGCGCCTGGTAGTCGTCGGTGTACTCGTCCGGATCGAAGTCATGGGCCATGGACTCCACCAGCGCGGAGGACATTTCGAGTTCCTTGTCCGAGATTTTGATGTCTGTTTCCAAGGACGGGAATTTGGCTTCGCGCACCTCGTCGCCCCACAAAAGGGCCTGGAGGAGCAGCACTTCCCCGCGCACACGCAAGGCACCAAGCCGGGTCTTTTGCCGCAGGGCGTACTGGACTATGGCAATCCGGTCCGTGTCTTCGAGTGTTTGCCGCAAAAGCATGTACGCCTTGGGCGATTTGGAATCCGGCTCAAGGAAATAGCTGCGCTCATACATGATCGGGTCCAGCTGTTCGGCCGGAATGAATTCCACTACTTCGATTTCGCGGCTGTTCTCTTCAGGGAGCGATTTCAATTCGGCGGAGGTGAGGACAACGGTTCGGCCTTCTTCTTCGTACGCCTTGTCAATGTCCTCGTAGGCCACCACATCGCCGCAAATTTCACATTTCCGCTGGTAACGGATGCGCCCGCCGTCCTTATTGTGGACTTGATGGAGTCCAATGTCGTGGTCCTCTGTGGCGCTGTAGAGCTTAACTGGTACGTTGACCAGACCGAACGCGATAGATCCCTTCCATATGGCCCTCATGCACCCAGTCAACAGCACAAGCCAACAGAGGAGAAGAGGTGGCAGGCAACCAGAAGGAACGCGTCACCGTAGAGGGCCACGAACTGACCCTCACGAACCTGGGCAAAATCATCTATCCCGAGACCGGCACCACCAAGGCCGAGGTGCTGGAGTACTACGCCGCGGTTGCGCCCTTCCTCATTCCAGCGGCGGCCAACAGGCCCGTGACGCGCAAGCGCTGGGTCAACGGCGTGGGCACGGCCGCGAACCCCGGGGAAGTGTTTTTCCAGAAGAACCTGGAAAGCTCCGTTCCCCGGTGGATCCCCCGTGCCACCATCCATCACTCCGACCACACCAACGACTACCCCATGGTCAACAACCTGGCCACGCTCACGTGGATGGCGCAGATTGCCTCCCTGGAAATCCACGTTCCGCAGTGGCAAGTGGATCCGTCCGGGACTCCCCTGCGGCCGGACCGCTTCGTCCTGGACCTGGATCCCGGTCCCGGTGCGGGTTTGCCGGAGTGCGTGGAGGTGGCCAAGCTGGCGCGAGCCATCCTGCAGGACATGGGCATGGAGCCGGTACCGGTCACGAGCGGAAGCAAGGGCATCCACCTCTACACCGGGCTCGAAGGGACGCTGAAGTCCGAGCAGGTTTCGGCCTTCGCCCACGAACTCGCCCGTGCCCTTGAAGCGGACCACCCCAAGCTGGTGGTCAGCGACATGAAGAAGTCGCTCCGGAGCGGCAAGGTGTTGGTGGACTGGAGCCAAAACAGCGGCAACAAAACCACCATTGTTCCGTACTCCCTGCGCGGCAAGCCGCACCCCACCGTCGCCGCGCCCCGGACCTGGGATGAACTCGACGATCCGGAGCTCAGCCACCTCGAGTTCACGGAAGTCATGGACCGGGTGGGCACGGGCGAGGACCACTTCGCGTCGATCTCCGGCCGGCACCTGCCGCCCCACGCCGAGGAGAACGACGGCGGTACTCCCGCTGAGGGTGCGGGGCCGCCCACCACGGGGGGCCGGGAAAAGGTCACCGTGGAAGGACGCCTGGCCAAGTATGTAGGAATGCGTGATCCGAGCAAGACTCCGGAACCGTTCCCGGCGTCGTCCGTTTCCTCGAGCGGGACGGCCACCGCCTCCTCCGATCAACCGCGGCCCGGCGACCCTGCGCCGCCCGGCGGCATCTTCGTCATCCAGGAGCACCATGCCCGCCGCTACCACCTCGATTTCCGGCTGGAGCACGACGGCGTCCTGGTCTCCTGGGCCCTCCCACGCGGCGTTCCCGATACTCCGGACCGCAACAACCTGGCCGTCCACACCGAGGACCACCCCATGGACTACGCCAACTTCGCGGGAGTGATCCCCAAGGGCGAGTACGGCGGCGGAACGGTGTCCATCTGGGATCGCGGTGAATTCACCTGCGAGAAGTGGCGCGACGGCAAGGAAGTCATCGCCACGCTCACGGGTGAACCGGGAGGCGGCCTGGGCGGAACCAAACGGTTTGCCCTGATCAACACGGGCGATCGCTGGCTCATCCACCTGATGAAGGAGCAACCGGGAGGCCGGAAGAAAGCTGCCGCACCGGCGCCTGACGGGAAGGCAGCTGTGGACGCGAAGCCGCCAACCGCCGTCGAGCCTGAACCAATGCCTGGCTACACTCCCATGCTGGCCTCGGCCGGAACCACCGGAGAGCTCAGCGGCGGTGACTGGCTCTACGAACTTAAGTGGGACGGAATCCGCGCAATCATCACGGGCACGGAGGGCCGGATCCGCCTGATGAGCCGTAACGGCAACGACCTCACGGCAGCCTACCCGGAGCTCACGGACCGCAGCTGCTGGCCGGACGGCGATTTTGTGGCCGACGGTGAGATCGTCGCCTTCGGCAAGGGCGGCAAACCCGATTTCGGCCGGCTGCAGCAGCGGATGAACCTGGTCAAGGCAGCCGACATCGAGCGGGCACGGGCGTCGGTTCCGGTGCAGTTGATGCTTTTCGACCTCTTGTACCACCGCGGCGCGGACCTCAGCAGGCTGCCGTTCCGCGAGCGGAGAGAGCATTTGTCCTCGTTCGTGGACAGGCTCAGTGAGGGCTATCCCCTACGCGTATCCGAGGTCCTGGACCACGACGTGGACGACCTGCTGGCGGTAGCTGCCGAACTCGGCCTGGAAGGCGTCATGGCCAAGAAAGCGGACAGCCGCTACACCGTGGGAAGGCGCAGCCGCTCGTGGATCAAGCTGAAACTGGAGCGGAGCCAGGAGGTGGTGGTCGGCGGCTGGCGCCCCGGTGCCGGCGCAAGGAGCGGGACGTTCGGCTCGCTGCTCCTGGGAATTCCCGACGGCGGCAAGCTGCGGTATGTGGGCCGGGTGGGGTCCGGGTTCTCCGACTGGCAGCTCAAGGACATCCTGGGGAAACTCCAGCCCCGCGCCACCAAGGATTCGCCCTTCCTGGACATTCCGCGCGAGGACGCCGCCGGGGCGACCTGGGTGGAACCCGATCTCGTGGCAGAGGTGACCTTCGGCGAATGGACCGGTCCCGGGCGGCTGCGGCATCCCGTGTGGAAGGGGTGGCGCCCGGACAAGTCGCCTTCCGACGTAACCCTGCCCAACTAGGTCGCATTTGTGCGCGTTATGAAGGCGGCGGAGTCATAGGGTCGTTGCAACGCTCTGATTGATGGAGCGTGTTGTGGTCAGGAATTTTTCGTTGGACGCCCGGCGGGAGTTTGTTGATTT
>NZ_JBIVXM010000043.1:0-9341 GCF_044769205.1 Paenarthrobacter sp. NPDC090520 | reverse complement strand
CGGTCCCATTCCGAACCCGGAAGCTAAGACCCACAGCGCCGATGGTACTGCACCCGGGAGGGTGTGGGAGAGTAGGACACCGCCGGACAACCATTACAGTTGGAGCCCCGACCACGACGGTCGGGGCTCCACACCTTTAACACCCCAACTACCTCACGCCAAAAAACACGCACCACAGGCCCCACAACAAGCAATGCGGACCCCTCAACGGCACGGGAGGTTGCCCGCGCGCAGGATAGAGTCACCGGATGAACCTGTCCCGGTCCCTCGATGTCCCCGCACTCCTTGCAAACGAACAGGTCCATTTGCGGCCGGTCGTCCTGGAGGATTCCGGGGCATTGGCAGCGGCGTACGTCCGGAATGCCGAGCATTTGTCCCCGTGGGAGCCTCGGCGTGAGCCGTCGTTCTTCTCGGTCTCCGGGCAGGAGAAGGCGGTTCAAAGCAAGCTGCAGCAGTATGCTGCCGGCCGCGAGGTGCCCTGGGTCCTCGTCAGGTCCGGCATGATCGTTGGAACCATGACGCTGACAGGCATCGTCCGTGGTCCCTTCCTCAGCGCCAACCTTGGATATTGGGTTGATTCGGCTCATGCCGGCAAGGGCTTGGCCAAGGCAGCCGTCGGTGCGGTCTTGGATATGGCCGGCAGTGAGCTGGGGTTGCACCGTGTCCAGGCGGCCACGTTGGTGCACAATGCGGCTTCCCAAGCGGTGCTGAAGCGGAGCGGATTCGAGCGGATCGGGTTGGCGCCGTCGTACCTGAAGATCGATGGGAAGTGGCAAGACCATGTGCTCTATCAGCGCATTCTGCACTGATCCCTGCGGGGGTAGGACACTGTGTTGCCGCGCCGTAGGGTACGCCACAGCCGGCCCGTAGGCCCAAAAACCCCGATAATCCGGTGATTTTGGTCAAAAAAGCGCGGAAACACGCGGAATTTGCTGGCCATGCCGGTGCAAGCTGGTAAGTTTTCGAGCAGTGGCTTGCTCGCGGTCCGCTTGCCGGCTCAAAAACGTATTAGTCCAGGAGGACGTAAATGGCTAAGAACCGTAGTGAACTCGTTGCAGAGGTAGCAGGCAAGGCTGGCACCAGCCAGGCAGCCGTTAACTCCGTGCTCGATGCACTGTTCGAAGTTTTCGAGACTTCTGTTGCTGCAGGCGAGAAGATCACCATCCCGGGCTGGCTCGCAGTTGAGCGTACCGACCGTGCAGCTCGTACCGGCCGCAACCCGCAGACCGGCGAGACCATCCAGATCGCAGCCGGCCACAGCGTCAAGCTGACTGCTGGTTCCAAGCTGAAGGCTGCTGTCGCCAAGAAGAAGTAACCATACTTCGGCGAACGCCTGGAAGAGGCGGCAACGTGATGTTGCCGCCTCTTCTGCTTTTTAATCTGATGTTTGCCCACTTCTCCTCCCCAGCAAACTCCCGATTCGCAGCCCGGCGGCAGGTAACGGACAATGGATAAGTGCCATTAGCCAGAAGCTCCGCCACTGCCCCTTCGCCCGTTCCCAAGCCGGGAGCGCGGGGAGGCACCACTGGCATGGGTATTTCCTTGCCGTGGCAGCTCGCGGGCTTGGCTGTCCTGTTCCTGACGCTGGCCGGAGCGCTCATCTTCTCCGGTGCTGCGGCAGCCCGCCAGGTCTCCGACCCCGGCGCCTTGGTCCGGTGGGGCCTTCCCTTCGCGAAGGCCATTCACAACGTGTCTGTGGCAACCGTCATCGGTGGCCTGATCTTCGCCGTCGGAATCCTTCCCAAGAACCTCAAGCCCTCCAGGACGCGTGGCAAGGATGATCCCGAGGCACCCGAGCACCCCGCGTTTTCGCGGGCCTTGGCCGTTGCGGCCGCGGCGGGCGCCGCGTGGACTCTTTCAGCGGTGGCCGTCCTTGTCCTGACCTACGCCGACGTTGCAGGGCAGGGAGTCTCCGGGGACGCCGAATTCACCCGTTCCCTGGTGTACTTCATGACGGATATCGAGACGGGCAAGGCTTGGCTTGCGGTGACCATCATCGCAGCTGTTGTCACCACGGCCTTGTTTGGCGTGCGGTCCTTGACTGGCCTGGCGTTTACCTTGCTTTTGGCCCTCATTGGATTGGTTCCGACTGCCCTCATTGGGCACTCTTCAAGTTCCAGCGACCACGAGGGCGCCATCAACTCCCTGGGCATGCACCTGGTAGGGGTGTCCACGTGGGTGGGCGGCATCATCATGCTTGCGGTCCTGTCCGGTCTCCTGACGGGTTCACGGTCGTCGGGAACCGCTGACATCACCGAACCGACGCTCCGGCGCTTCTCGTCCCTGGCAGGTTTCGCGTTCGTCCTGGTCTTTGCCTCGGGCGTGATCAACGCCGCCATCCGCGTGACCAATCCCGGCGATCTTTTCGGTTCCTCCTACGGCCAGCTCATTCTTGCGAAGGCCCTGGCCACGTTGGTGCTGGGCGGTATCGGCTTCATGCACCGGCAGTGGGTGATACCCCAGCTGGGCAGGAATGGTTCGATGTCCGCCCGCAGGGTGTTGTGGCAACTGATTCTTGTGGAGCTCTTGGTGATGGGCGCGACGTCGGGACTCGCCGTGGCGCTGGGACGTTCCGCCCCGCCGCAACCCACCACGTATGCGCCGGATGCTTCGCCCGCTTTCATCCTGTCTGGCTATGAGGTGCCACCGGAGCTCACGCCCGAGCGCTGGCTCACCGAGTGGCGTTTCGACTGGCTCTGGGTAGGCGTGGCGTTGTTTGGCGCCGTTTCCTACATCCTGGGTGTCATCAAGATCCGCAAACGCGGCGACTCCTGGCCTGTGCTGCGCACCATCCCGTGGTTGGTGGGCCTGGTGGTCCTGACCTACATCACCTCCGGACCGCCCGCCGTGTACGGCCGCGTGCTGTTCTCTGCGCACATGGTTGACCACATGGCGCTGACCATGGTTGCGCCGATCTTCCTTGTACTTGGCGCCCCGGTGACGCTTGCCCTGCGCGCCCTTCCTGCCCGCGGTGAGGGTGCCCATGGATCGCGGGGCCTGCGCGAATGGTTGCTGCTCTTTGTCCACTCACGCTTCTCGCAGGTAGTGACGCACCCGCTGTTTGCGGCCGCGAACTTCGCCGGTTCCATTGTGCTGTTCTACTATTCGGACCTCTTCGGCCTTGCCATGCGTGAGCATGTAGGCCACGAGCTCATGAACCTCCACTTCCTGTTGACGGGTTACATCTTCGTGCTGAGCATGATCGGCAGCGACCCCTTGCCGCGCAGGGCTCCGTATCCGATGCGCCTGCTCCTGTTGCTGGCCACCATGGGTTTCCACGCGTTTTTCGGCGTATCGATCATGGGTGGCACGGGCCTCCTCGCTGCGGACTATTTCGGCAACCTGGGCCGGACCTGGGGTGCGTCCGCTCTCGCTGACCAGCAAATGGGCGGTGCTGTTGCGTGGGGCATCGGCGAGGTCCCCACCTTGCTGGTGGCAATCGGAGTGGCGGTTATGTGGTCCCGTTCGGATGCACGGGAAACCCGGAGGGTCGATCGGGCGGCGGACAGGAATAACGACGCCGACCTGAGTGCTTACAACGATATGTTTGCCCGGCTGGCCGAGCGGGACGCCAAGGTGTCCAGCCGCCAGACGGGTCCTGGGACCACTGCCGGCAACAAGCCGGGGACCGAGGCGGCCAACGGCCCCGGCAGCACTGCCGGGAACCAGGCGGGCGATGAGTCCGGGACCGGGCAGACTGAACGAAACACCAAGCTGGAAGGACGCTGATGAGCGAAACCGTACGCACCCAACTCCGGGTCCGCGCCTCTGAGCTGGAGGGCCGGGGCTGGCTCAATACCGGCGGCAAGTCGCTCGACCTCGAATCGCTCCGCGGCAAGATCGTGTTGCTGGACTTCTGGACCTTCTGCTGCATCAACTGCCTCCACGTCCTGGACGAGTTGCGGCCACTTGAAGAAAAGTACTCCGACGTCCTGGTGACGGTGGGCGTGCACTCGCCCAAGTTCGAGCACGAGGCAGACCCGGTAGCGCTGGCCTCGGCCGTTGAGCGCTATGAAATCCACCACCCGGTGCTGGACGATCCTGAGCTTGCCACCTGGAAGGCCTACACAGCGCGCGCCTGGCCCACCCTGGTTGTCATTGATCCGGAGGGCTACATCGTGGCCCATCTCTCAGGCGAGGGCCACGCCGACGGCCTCGCGGTCCTGCTGGAAGAGCTTGTGGCTGAACATGAAGCCAAGGGCACCCTGCACCGTGGCAACGGCCCCTACGTGGCGCCCGAGCCGACATCCGGCACGTTGCGTTTCCCGGGGAAGGCAACCCAGTTGGACAACGGCAACTACCTGGTGGTCGATTCCGGACACCACCGGCTGGTTGAGCTGCGCCCTGACTTTGAGACGGTGGAGCGGGTGATTGGCTCGGGTACCAAGGGCTTCGCCGACGGCACTGCCGGGACCGCGCAGTTCAACGAACCCCAGGGCGTGGCGGTGCTGCCTGCAGGGCTCGCCTCGACGCTTGGCTACGACGTTGTTGTTGCCGACACCGTGAACCACCGCCTGCGCGGCGTCAACCTGGGCAGCGGCGAAGTGCGGACCATTGCGGGCAACGGTGTTCAGCGACTGCTCGACGCCGGCCCGGCCCGCGTCACCGAGTCGGGTGCCGGCAGCTGGTCGGAGCACCACGACGGCGGTCCGGCGGACTTCGCTGCCGATGCCTTGGACGTTGGGGTGCTTGGCCGCGGCACCGGCGTCTCCCTGTCCTCGCCATGGGACCTCGTGTGGAGCGAAAAGCTGCAGCGCGTGGTTGTTGCCATGGCAGGGACGCACCAGATCTTCGCTGTGGATCCCGTCAGCGGCATCGTTTCGATCCTGGCTGGCTCCGGCCTGGAGGGGCTGCTGGACGGTCCCGCCGAGGAAGCCTGGTTCGCCCAGTCGTCCGGCCTGGCCATCGATGCGGAGGACAACATTTGGGTGGCCGACTCCGAAACCTCGGCATTGCGCCGCCTGGTGGTGGGTGAGTCCGGCGTGACAGTGGAAACCGCCGTCGGCACCGGCTTGTTCGACTTTGGCTTCCGAGACGGCGAGGCGGCTGAGGCGCGCCTGCAGCACCCCTTGGGCGTCACCGTACTGCCGGATGGTTCGGTTGCCATTGCGGACACCTACAACGGCGCCGTGCGCCGCTACGATCCCTCGACCAACACGGTGTCCACTTTGGCCCGCGGATTGGCCGAGCCCAGCGACGTAGTGGTGGTCAACCATCAAGACGCGGAACCGCTGCTGGTGGTGGTGGAATCCAATAAGCACCAACTGGTTCTGGTTCCGATTCCCAAGGAAGCCCAGCAGGTGGACGAGGGCGCTTCGCAGACCCAGCGTCCCAAGAGTCCTGTGGTTCCCGGGAACCTGGATCTCACGGTCCGGTTCAAGGCCCCGACGGGCCAGAAGCTTGACGACCGCTGGGGCGACCCCACGCAACTGAAGATTTCCTCTACCCCGCCGGAACTCATCGTGTCGGGTGGGGGGACCTCCGTGGGGCTCCTGAGGACCGTGGAACTGAACCCGGAGGTGGCCGAGGGAATCCTTCACATCACCGCCCGTGCTGCGGCCTGCGACGGTCCTGAGACCGAAGACGGCGAGATTCCGGACCACGCGGCTTGCCACCTCTACCAGCAGGACTGGGGCATCCCGGTGGTCCTCCAGACAGATGGCGATTCAGAACTGGTCCTGGACCTGCGGGGCATGGACTAAAGGCCGAAGCAAAGACGGGGTGGCCTGGCATCCTCCGAGCCGGAGGCAGCCAGGCCGGGAAGCCCCGGAGACCCGCGCGAGCCCTAGAACGTGAGCAGCGGTGTGACGGTCACGGTGGTGCCGTCGGTGTCCAACTGGGTGGTGAAACTGAAATCATGCACCACGTTGAGGTCATTGACTGCCCCGGTGAACAGGTTGATCTCGCGGGCAGTCAGCCGTGCCTTGCCGTTCAGGGGTGCCACCACCCATTTCCCGCCGAAGGGTTCGATGGTGATCTTGGGGTACTCCGTGATCTCCCATTTGATGGTCCCGTCCACTACCCGCGCGTTGCTGGCGTGGTAGAACGGACAGTCCGGCTGGAGCCGCTGTTGCTCCGTGGCTTCGGCGGCGCACTTGTCCAGGAATTCGCGGACCTTGCCGGCGACGGCCTCGTCCATGGACTTGGTGGAGCGGGTCTGGAGGTTCAGGGGAGCCTGCCCGCCGTCGCGGGTTGAGACGAGGGCTGAAGTGGCGGGTGCCTCGAAGAAGGTGCCGTTCAGGCTGGCCTCGTATTTGCCGGGAAAGAACACAGCGAACGTGTTGTGCCCGTTTGGCATGTTGACCGGAACCCCGTTCAGGGCGGCTTCGCTGGCATTGACCACTGTGACGTCGATAGTGGGTAGGGTGGTGGGTACGAAAGCCCATTTTCCGAAGAACAGCCATTGCGTACCGGTGCGTTCCATGAGGAACTCGGTGTGGAGCCGGCTGCCGTCCAGGGTGTAGTCCACGGGAACTGCCACACGGTTGCCGTTCCTGGATTCGGCGTTGCCGATCTTGACGTCCGAAAGGGCGGACGCGGCGGTTTGCAGGGCCGTTCCGTCCAGCATGGCGGCGTTCGCGTTGGGTACCTTGGCGCGCAATAAGCCCAGGGCCTGCTCGCCTTCGCCCTTCTGCAGCGCCTCGAGGTACTCCCGTACGGGCTGCTGCGGACTGGCCACGGAGTTGCTCACCAGATTGATGCAGACGATCGCGCCGGCGGCAGCAAGCATCAGACCGAGCAGCCATCCGGCTGCGGTCTTGACCAATGCTTGACTCACCTGCACGCCCTTTACGTTACCTGCCGTGGCGCCAATAGCCGCGCAGGAAGACTGTAAGGTGACTTAGCAAGAACGCCATACGGACGCACGACGGCGGCGACCGGCGCACGCGGGCCGGGCACCCGCCGTCGTGGTTCAGGCAGGAGCAAAGCTACCGGCGCCGCCGTGACGATGTGCCAAACACGCCGCGGATCAGGTCGCGGCCCAATTGGGTTCCCATGGATCGGACCATGTTCTTCAGGCCGCCACCCAAGGCACCGCCGAGGGCTCCGGCGAGGTCCCCGAACACGCCCGGGTCCGAGGGCGCGGGTGCGGGGACAGGCGCGGGAGCCGAAGGGACGGGGTAGGACGACGGCGCAGGGGCGGGACGGGAACTGGGCCGGCCGAGGATCTCTTCCTCGATGCGGCGGGCCTCGGCGTCAATATCGGCAGGGGAGCCGCCGGACGAACCGGAGGACGCGGGCACGGGAGGTTGCCCCGGCGCGGGCGATCCCGTGGGCACGGGCGCCGCACCGTTCAGCTTCTCGTAGGCTGACACGTTGTCCACTGCCGTGCCGTATTTGGCCAGGAGCGATGAAGCCGCCACCGTGCTCCGGACAAGGTCGTCCGCGCTGGGACCCATGACGGACTCGGGCGCGCGGAGCCGGGTCAAGGCCACAGGAGTGGGCGCGCCCTTCTCGTTCATGACCGTGATGACGGCCTCGCCGATTCCGGCCGAGGTGAGGGTCTCTTCGAGGTCGTAGTCGCTGACCGGGAAGGTGGACACCGTGGCCTTCAAAGCCTTGGCATCCTCGGGCGTGAAGGCGCGCAGGGCGTGTTGCACCCGGTTGGCGAGCTGGCCCAGTACATCCGCGGGCACGTCCTTGGGCGTCTGTGTCACGAAGAAGATGCCCACGCCCTTGGAACGGATAAGCCGAACCGTGGTGGTGATGGCGTCGAGGAAGGCCTTGGACGCGCCGTTGAAGAGCAGGTGCGCCTCGTCCAGGAAGAACACGAGCTTTGGCTTGTCCAGGTCGCCGGCCTCGGGAAGGTCCTCGAACAGATCCGCGAGGAGCCACATAAGGAACGTAGAGAACAGCAGGGGCTTGGTCTGGAGGGTGGGGAGTTCCAGGCAGCTGATGACGCCGCGGCCATCGGGAGCGGTGCGGAGGAGCTCGGCGGTATCGAACTCGGGCTCCCCGAAGAACTTTTCCATGCCCTGTGCTTCAAGGCCAACAAGTTCGCGGAGGATCACGCCGGCAGTGGCCTTGGACAGGCCGCCCAGGTCCGCGAGTTCGGCTTTTCCCTCATCCGAGGTGAGGAACTGGATGACGGCCCGCAGGTCCTTCAGATCGATGAGTTCCAGGTTGTTCTTGTCCGCGAAGTGGAAGATGAGCTGGAGGCTGGATTCCTGGGTGTCGTTGAGGTCCATGATGCGGGACAGCAGGATGGGCCCGAAAGACGTGATGGTGGCGCGCACCGGAATGCCGTTGCCGTCCCCGCCCAGGCAAAGGAACTCCACGGGAAAGTTCCTGGCGGACCACTCCTGGCCAAGCGCAGATGTGCGGGCGGTCAGCTTCTCGCTGGCGGTTCCCGCCGTCGCCAAGCCGGAGAGGTCGCCCTTGATATCGGCGAGGAACACCGGAACGCCCGCCGTCGAGAGCTGTTCGGCGATCATGTGCAGCGTGACGGTCTTGCCCGTACCCGTTGCACCGGCCACCAGGCCGTGCCGGTTCATCATGGCAAGGGGGAGCCGGACCTGGGCTTCTTTGTGGACTTCGCCGTCCACAATCGCGGCACCCAGCTCAATCGTGGCGCCTTGCAGGGTGTACCCCTGCTGGATGGTGGCGAGTTTTTCAGCAGTGGTTTTCGTGGCCATGCGCATAGCTTAGCTGCGCGGGACAAGATCCTTGCTGAATGCCAAATGCATGATTTCCTCGGGGTCGGCCGTGAGGTCGAACAGTGCTGTGTAGCCCGTGGCGAGGTAAAGGTTCTTGGCCTCCGGCTGGCGTGGTCCGGTGGTCAGGTACAGCTTGGAGTAACCGCGGCGGAGGGCCTCAGCCTCGAGTTCAGCGAGCACACGCCGGGCCAGTCCCCGGCGCCGGTGGGCCGAGTGGGTCCAGATGCGCTTGAGTTCCGCGGTGTCCTGGTCGTAGCGCCGGAAAGCGCCCCCGGCAATGGATTCGCCGTTCTCCTGGATGATGAGGAGCGCTCCGTGCGGTGCGGCAAATTCCTCGGCAGGGTAGCGGTTCAGTTCCTCCGAAGCCCCTTCGCTGCTGAACAGGTCGCCGTAGCGGGTGTCGTATTCGACGGCGAGCTCGTCCAGGAGCGGGCGGACGCGGGGATCGTCCATGGGCAGGCTGAGCACGGTCAGGCCCGACGGCGGCAGGGTTGGCGTTGCTGTCATGTGAAGCCTTTCGTAGGTGGTCACCCAAGTAGGGGGGGGGGGGGGGGGGGGGGGGGGGGGGGGGGGGGGGGGGGGGGGCGCGGGGGGGGGGGGGGGGGGGGGGGGGGGCCGGGGGGGGCGGCGCGCGGGGGGGGGGGGGGGTGGGGGGGGGGGTAGGGGGGTGGGGGGGGGTGGGGT
>NZ_JBIVXM010000042.1:0-10106 GCF_044769205.1 Paenarthrobacter sp. NPDC090520 | reverse complement strand
CCCGCACCGAACACGGCCTCGAAGCCGCCGGCGCCACCACCATGGCCCTCATGTTCGCCACCATGACCACCTAAACCACCACCACCCAAACCACCACCACCCAAACCACCGGCCGGCACAACGCCAGCCCGAACGCCACCCCCAAACGCACGAGAAGAGCCGCACCATGCACATCGGACTAATAGGCCTTGGAAAAATGGGTTTCAACATGCGGGAACGCCTCCGCAAAGGAGGCTTGATGGTCACGGGCTTCGACCCGAACCCCGACGTCACCGATGTGCAATCACTGGACGAGCTGCTGCAAACAGTCCCAGCACCGCGGATCATCTGGGCGATGGTCCCGGCCGGCGCCGCCACGGAGGCCGTCATCGGTGAACTGGGTGAAAAGCTCAGCCCCGGAGATTTGGTGATCGACGGTGGTAACTCGCGGTTCACGGAAGACCAGAAACACAGCGAACTGCTCGCCGTCCGCGGTATACGCTTCGCGGATTGCGGTGTTTCCGGCGGTGTCTGGGGCCTGGAGAACGGGTATGGCCTCATGGTGGGGGGAGACACCGAGGACGTTCAGCGCGCAATGCCCGTCTTCGATGCCCTGCGGCCGGAAGGCGAACGTGCGGACAGTTTTGTCCACGTGGGCGGGGTGGGCGCGGGCCACTATTCCAAGATGGTTCACAACGGGATCGAGTACGGCCTCATGCAGGCATACGCCGAGGGATACCAGTTGCTGGAGGCCAAGGACATCATCACTGACTTGCCCGGGACCTTCCGCGCCTGGCAAAAGGGAACGGTGGTGCGTTCCTGGCTGCTGGACCTGATGGTCAAGGCGCTGGACGAGGATCCCGGCCTGCGCACTATCGGTGACTATGTGGAGGACTCCGGGGAAGGCCGGTGGACCGTTGAGGAAGCGATCGCCAACGCTGTCCCCACCCCTGTCATTACCGCGGCCCTGTTTGCCCGTTTCGCTTCGCGCGAGGACAGCTCTCCTGCCATGAAAATGGTCTCCGCCCTGCGGCACCAGTTTGGGGGTCACGCGACCCGGCCGGCCGCATAGCTACCTACTCCTTAGTATAGTTTTTCGCCCTGAGGCCCAAAACAGAAGAAGCGGGACGACCGACGTCGTCCCGCTTCTTCCCGTGCCCGGATCCGGGTCCTAGGACTGCCGCATGCCGTGGCTGTGTGCCAGCGCGATCGCCTCGGTGCGCGATCCGACGTCGAGCTTCTTGAAAAGGTTCCGCACGTGGAACTTGACCGTGTTCTCGCTGATGCCCATGGAGGACGCGATGGTGCGGTTGCGGTGGCCGGAGGCGAGGTGCTGGAGCACTTCAAGTTCGCGGGCCGCGAGGTTCCAGCCGGTCACGTCGCCGGCCGGGCGGGCCGGGAGGTCCAGGGGCAGGGAGACGAAAACGTCGGCACCCCAGCCCGCCATGACGTCCATCCGGAGCTGTCCGGTGAGCGCCTGGACCCGCCGGTCAAGGCGGCTGATGTTCGGATCCTCGGTGGTCAGGGCACCGCCGCCGTCGTCGCGGACGTTGATCAGCAGGTTCTCGCCGTCGCAGTCCCAGTGCGTGCGGATGCGGCTGACCTCGGGCTGTTCCATCATGGCCAAAACCAGGCCGCGGACAATGGCGCGCGCGGCATGCGCCACCTCGCCGGGCAGGTCCCTGCCGTTGAGCGGTGGTTCGATGAACTGGACCTCGATGCCGCTGAAACCCGTCAGCGGACGAAGGTCATCGCGCAGGCGCTCGAAGGCCTTGGCCACCGGCTCCTTCACCAGTTCCGTGGTGCGGTCGCTGTGCGTACGCAGGCCAACCAAGGCTTTGGCGGCGAGATCCGTGACCGTGGTGCGGGCCGTGGCGTGGTCCATGGAAGAGGACCGCAGCGCGGCCAGGAGCGTTTCCAGCGTGGTGGAGTGCAGGTCCGTCAGTTCGGCGGTGACGCGCAGGCGCTCGGCTGACGCCGCCCGCGATTCAATGAGGTACGACGGCGGTGCATCCGCGACTTTTTCCTGGATGCGCCGGGCCGTGATGTTCCACAGGTACGTCAGCATTTCGAGCCCGGCGTCGCTGTCCGGGTCCACCAAGCGGGGATCCGTGAGCACCAGGAGGGCGTTGCTGGGGGCGTGCTTGAGGGCCAACGCCTGCCGGGGCTTGCCGGCCAGTTCGGCTTCGCCGCGCCAAGGCCCGTCGTCGGGCAGCTCTGCACGGAGGTTATCCAGCTCTTCGATGGAGACGCGGGAGATGATCTCTTCCGCGCCCGCCTTCTTCTGCGGCCGGCCGGTACAGTCCTCCGTGAAAATGACCAGGGCAGTGCTGCCGACGGAGGGGAGCGTTGCTTCGCGGAGCCGTTCGGCGATTTGGGACAGGGGGGCATCGGCCAAGGCTGCCACGGAATGCAACAGCGGCCATGGGGGGTTCGACTGGGTCATGGCTAATTCCTTGTTGTGCTCTCTGGCTGCTGTGCTCCGGTGCGCAACTGCCCGGGCAAAAATAATCCGCCCTGTCCGAAAGTATAGTCAAAAACTGTCAGAAAACAGTGTTTTACCTACCCCTTTGTTTCGGAAGGATGGAAACCAACCAAAGCATGCATTCGGTCATGGCGGCCGAACCACACATCAAAGGGGATCAATCGTGAATCCAACAGCAAGCGCGGTTCTTACATTCAGCGACGCAGATCCTGAAACCGCAACCCTCGACTGGACCGCAGAGGACCAGCGCGCCGTTGACACCGCCCGCGTGTTGGCAGCCGACGCCGTGGAGAAGGTGGGCAACGGCCACCCCGGTACGGCCATGAGCCTGGCTCCGGCTGCGTACCTGCTGTTCCAGAAGCTGATGCGCCACGATCCGCGTGATGCCGACTGGATCGGCCGGGACCGCTTCATCCTCTCCCCGGGTCACTCCTCCCTGACCCTCTACATCCAGCTCTTCCTCTCCGGTTACGGCCTGGAACTGAAGGATCTCGAAGCCCTCCGCACTTGGGACTCCCTGACCCCGGGCCACCCGGAGTACAAGCACACCAAGGGCGTGGAAATCACCACCGGCCCGCTGGGCCAGGGCCTGGCGTCCTCGGTTGGGTTCGCTTACTCCCAGCGCCGCCAGCGCGGCCTGTTCGACGCCGATGCTCCCGCCGGCGAATCGCCGTTCGACCACACCATCTGGGTCATCGCTTCCGACGGCGACATCCAGGAAGGCGTCACCTCAGAGGCTTCCTCCCTCGCCGGCCACCAGGAACTGGGCAACCTTGTTGTTGTCTACGATGAGAACCACATCTCGATCGAAGATGACACGGACATTGCGTTCACCGAAGACGTCCTGAAGCGTTACGAATCCTACGGCTGGCACACCCAGCGCGTGGACTGGACGCGCACGGGTGAGTACGTGGAAGATGTCCAGGAGCTCTACACCGCGCTGCTCAAGGCCAAGGCCGAGACCACCCGCCCGTCCATCATTTCGCTGCGCACCATCATCGGCTACCCGGCCCCGAAGAAGCAGAACACCGGCAAGATCCACGGCTCCGCGCTGGGCGGCGAGGAAGTCGCAGCACTCAAGGAAGTCCTGGGCTTCAACCCGGAGAAGTCCTTCGAAGTGGACCAGGCCATCCTGGCCCACGCCCGCAAGGTGGTGGACCGCGGCGCGGCTGCCCGCGAACAGTGGGACGCTTCCTTCAACGCCTGGCAGTCCGCGAACCCCGAGGGCGCAGCACTGCTGGAGCGCATCGAGTCCAAGCAGCTCCCTGCAGGCATCGACGAACTCTTGCCCGTGTTCGAGGCCGGCAAGGATGTCTCCACCCGCGCCGCTTCCGGCAAGGTCCTGAACGCCATCGGCCCGGCACTGCCCGAACTGTGGGGCGGTTCTTGCGACCTGGCCGAGTCCAACAACACCACCATCGAGGGTTCGCCGTCGTTCATCCCGGCCTCCCGCTCCACGGACGCCTGGAAGGGCAACCCCTACGGACGCGTGCTGCACTTCGGTATCCGCGAGCACGCCGCTGCCTCGATCGTGAACGGCATCTCCCTGCACGGACGGACCCGCGCCTTCTCCGGCACGTTCCTGATCTTCTCCGACTACCAGAAGCCGGCCATCCGCCTGGGCGCACTGATGGGTGTCCCGTCCATCTACGTGTGGTCGCACGACTCCATTGGCCTGGGTGAAGACGGTCCCACGCACCAGCCCGTGGAGCAGCTCGCCACCCTGCGCGCCATCCCCGGTCTGGACGTTGTCCGCCCGGCCGACGCCAACGAGGTTGGCATCGCCTGGAAGACCATCCTGGAAAACCACCAGAACCCGGCAGGCATTGTCCTTACCCGCCAGAACGTCCCGGTCTTTGCCCGCGGCACCGGCGAGGCAAGCGGCGACACCTTCGCATCGCCGGCTGGTGTTGCCAAGGGTGGCTACGTGCTGGCCGAGGCTTCCAAGGGCGGCAAGACCGTTGACGCGCAGGTCATCCTGATCGCTACCGGTTCGGAAGTCAGCCTGGCCGTCGAAGCCCGCCAGGCCCTCCAGTCCGAGGGCATCGCCACCCGCGTTGTGTCCATGCCTTCCGTTGAGTGGTTCAAGAAGCAGGACGAGGCCTACCGCGAATCCGTGCTCCCGTCCTCGGTCAAGGCCCGCGTTTCCGTTGAGGCCGGCCTGTCCCTGGGCTGGCGCGAGTTTGTTGGCGACGCCGGCCGCTCCATCAGCCTCGAGCACTTCGGCGCTTCCGCTGACTACAAGCGGCTCTTCACCGAGTTCGGCATCACCGCCGAAGCCGTCACCGCGGCCGCCATGGACTCCCTGGCCGCCGTCGGAAACTAACCCCTGAACCGCAGGTGCGACCGGCGGCGCGGGACGAAGCGCATACGTCCCGTGCCGCCGTCGTAACTGCCACCCGTTTGGAAGGAAGAACTTATGACCAACGCAACTCCCACCGCACAGCTTTCCGAAGCCGGTCTTTCCATCTGGCTCGACGACCTTTCCCGCAACCGCCTCGAGACGGGCAGCCTGCGGAAGCTCATCGAGGAGAAGAACGTGGTTGGCGTGACCACCAACCCGTCCATCTTCCAGGCCGCGATCACCTCGGGCTCCGACTATGACGACGCCATCGCCGAACAGGCTGCCGCCGGTTCCAGCGTGGAAGAGACCATCTTCGAGCTCACCACCACGGACGTCGCAGCCGCTTGTGACCTGTTCGCCCCGATTGCCGCCGCCACCAACGGTGTTGACGGCCGGGTGTCCATCGAAGTCGACCCGCGCCTGGCCTGGGACACCGCAGGCACCATCGCGGAGGCGAAGGAACTGTACAAGAAGGTCAACAAGGAAAACGTCCTGATCAAGATTCCTGCCACCCTTGAAGGACTCGAGGCCATCACCGCGGTCCTGGCTGAGGGCATCAGCGTCAACGTGACCCTGATCTTCTCCCTGGACCGCTACCGCGCAGTGATCAATGCGTTCCAGGCAGGCATCAAGCAGGCCAAGGACAACGGCCACGACCTTTCCACGATCCACTCCGTTGCCTCGTTCTTCGTTTCCCGCGTGGACACCGAGATCGACAAGCGCCTCGACGCCATCGGAACCGATGCAGCCAAGGCCCTCAAGGGCCAGGCCGGTGTTGCCAACGCACGTCTTGCCTACCAGGTCTTCGAGGAACTGTTCTCCACCGAGCGCTGGAACGTCCTGGCCCAGGCCGGCGCCCGTGCCCAGCGTCCATTGTGGGCTTCCACCGGTGTGAAAGACCCGGCGTACCCGGACACTCTCTACGTGACCGAACTGGTTGCCGCCGGCGTGGTGAACACGATGCCGGAGAAGACCCTGGATGCCACCTTCGACCACGGCGTGGCCAAGGGTGACACCCTCACGGGTACCTACCAGGAAGCCGCGAAGGTCCTCGACGCCCTCGAGAACATCGGTGTTTCCTACGACGACGTCGTTGCCCTCCTTGAGTCCGAAGGACTCGAGAAGTTCGTGGCCAGCTGGAAGGAACTCCTGGCCGACGTCGAAGGCGCACTTGCCGCCGCCCGCAAGGCCGCCTGACCCTCGCAAGCCCTCCTCCCCGGGCGCCCCTGCATCTGGCGCCCCGCGTGGAGACCCCCTGTTCCGGGGGTCTCCACGCCCTTTACTTCCCGCTCTGACCGTTCCCGAAAGGCAGGACATCATGTCCACCTCCCCACTGACGTGCTGCATCAACCCGAGCATCCTCTCGGCCGACTTCGTCAACCTCGAAGCCGAGCTGGCCCGTATCAGCAACGCCGACGCCGTGCACGTGGATGTCATGGACAACCACTTCGTGCCGAACCTGACCATTGGCCTGCCGGTTGTGGAACGGATTCAGAAAGTCAGCCCCGTGCCGCTGGACGCCCACTTGATGATCGCCGACGCCGACCGCTGGGCTCCGCTGTACGCCGACGCCGGCCTGGACTCGGTGACCTTCCACGTGGAAGCTGCCATGGCCCCCATCAAGCTCGCCCGCGAACTCCGCGCACGCGGCTCCAAAGCCGGCATGGCCCTGCGCCCCGCGACTCCCGTGGAGCCGTACCTGGACATGCTGCCCGAGCTGGACATGCTGCTCCTGATGACCGTGGAACCCGGCTTTGGTGGCCAGGCGTTCCTGGACGTTGTCCTTCCCAAGATCCGCCGCGCCCGCGAAGCCGTGGAAGGATCCGGCGTGAACGTTGCCATCCAGGTGGACGGCGGCATCACCGAGGAGACCATCATCCGCGCCGCCGAGGCCGGTGCCAACATCTTCGTGGCCGGCTCGGCCGTCTACGGCAAGCCGTCGCCCGCGGACGCGATCGATTCGCTGCGCACCAACGGGCAGCTCGCCTTTGCGCCGACGTCCACCCCCGAACTCCAGAAAGCCTAAGGACCACCCATGCGCGTTCACATCGCCACCGACCATGCCGGGCTTGAACTCAGCTCGCACCTCATCACCGCCCTCACGGAGAGCGGCTACGAAATGGTGGACCACGGGCCTGCCTCTTACGATCCGGAGGACGATTACCCCTCCTTTTGCATTAACGCCGCAACCGCCGTCGTCAATGACCAGGCCGCAGGGGTTGACGCCCTGGGCATCGTCCTGGGAGGTTCCGGCAATGGGGAACAGATCGCCGCGAACAAGGTCAAGGGCGTGCGCGCGGCGTTGGCCTGGAACCTGGACACCGCCGTGCTGGCCCGCCAGCACAATGACGCCAACGTGGTTGCTGTTGGCGGGCGCCAGCACTCTGTGGAGGAAGCCACGGAGCTGATCAAGGCGTTCCTTGCGGAGCCGTTCACCAATGCCGAACGCCACGAACGCCGGATCGGCAAGATTGCCAGCTACGAGACCACCGGCGTCGTAGCCAACTAACCCGCTCAGCCCAAGCCCAGCCTAGGAGCCACCTTGCCCATTGCAACCCCAGAGATTTACTCGGAGATGATCGACCGCGCGAAGACGTCAGGGTTCGCCTACCCTGCGGTCAACGTGACGTCGTCGCAGACCCTGAATGCTGCGATCCGCGGTTTCGCCGAGGCCGAATCCGACGGCATCATCCAGGTTTCCACCGGTGGTGCGGCGTACTGGTCCGGTGCGTCAGTGAAGGACATGGTGGCGGGCTCGTTGGGCTTCGCGGCGTTCGCCCGCGAGGTTGCCAGGAACTACAACGTCAACATCGCCCTGCACACGGACCACTGCCCGCAGGACAAGCTGTCAGGCTTCGTGTTGCCGCTGCTGGCCGCATCCGAGGAAGCCGTGAAGGCCGGCAAGGACCCCATCTTCAACTCCCACATGTGGGACGGCTCGCACGAGACGCTGTCGGATAACCTGCGCATCGGCCGCGAACTGCTGGAACGCGCAGCTGCCGCCAAGATCATCCTCGAAGTCGAGATTGGCACCGTGGGTGGCGAGGAAGACGGCGTGGAGAACGAGATCAACGAGAAGCTCTACACCACCACCGAAGACGCCCTCGCCACCATCGAAGCCCTGGGTGCCGGCGAAAACGGCCGCTACCTGACCGCTCTGACCTTCGGCAACGTGCATGGCGTGTACAAGCCGGGCAACGTCCAGCTCCGCCCGGAACTCCTCCAGCAGATCCAGGCCGAAGTGGGCGCGAAGATCGGCAAGGACAAGCCGTTCGACCTGGTGTTCCACGGCGGATCCGGTTCCTCCGAGCAGGAGATCGCCGAGGCCGTGTCCCATGGCGTGATCAAAATGAACATCGACACCGACGTGCAGTACGCATTCACGCGTCCGGTAGCCGGCCATATGATCGCCAATTACGACGGCGTGCTGAAGGTCGACGGCGGTTTGGGCAACAAGAAGACCTACGATCCCCGCGTCTGGGGTGCCTCCGCGGAGGCCGGCATGGCGGCGCGCATCGTCGAGGCCGCCCAGCAACTCGGATCGGCGGGAAAGACCTTCGCGTAACTTTTGCAGCAAACGGAGCTACCCCCGCGTACGCCCGTAAAATTGTGATCCATTGGACTGCGGTTTTTGGTCAGCCGAAACGTAGTCCCTGAGCAACCGGAAAGGAGCACCGATGGCTAGTCGTGCTTCTTTCCGGTTGTTGCGTACCGGGATGATTTCTTCGCTCATCATCGGCCTGGCGTCCGGGGGACACCTCGCTGGCGGGGGAGTCCTTCCCGAGCCTGCGATTCTCCTGGGTTTGTGTGCCTTGACGGTGTTGCCGGTATCCATTCTCACCACGTTCCGCTTGTCGTTCCACGTTTTGGTCGGTGTCCTTGGCGCCGGGCAGGCGTGGTTGCACTGGGCTTTCCACTCGCTCTCCGCGGCTGCCTCCGGCGGGCCGATGCCAAGCGGCCACGCCCACCACGCGTCCGGGATGGCCGTTGACGCTGTTGGTGTTTCCGGCGCGGTCCAGGCGTCCAGCGACGGGCAAATGTTTGCCGCCCACGCGGTAGCCACCGTGGTGACAGCCGTGGTGCTGGCCCGTGGCGAGCAGGCGCTCTGGGCGTTGTCGGCGTGGCTTCGGCCCCTGATCACGCTCCTTGAACCTTTCGTGATTGTCCCCGCACGGGTCCCCGGACCCGTCGCGGCACCGATCGTCCTCCCGCGGCACCAGTTGGTCCGCCGCATGCCCGCACGGCGGGGTCCACCGGCGATGATGCCCGCCGTCTGAGACCCTCGCACGTTCAGTTCGCAGGACACAGGCGGCACAGTTGCCGGCCCGGCCAATCCGGGACCCGGACTCCCACCTTTTCTGTGAAAGGCATCCAGCCATGAAGACCTCCATTCGCCGTACCCTCAAGTCCGTTTCCGTTGCTGCCCTCGCCGCAGGGATGCTTGCCGCCGGCGCCGCCACGGCCTCCGCGCACGTCCACGTGGACCCGGAAAGCACCACAGCGGGCGGCTACACCCACCTGACGTTCAGCGTCCCCAACGAATCCGCCACGGCCAAGACCAACAAGCTCGAAGTTGCGCTGCCCACGGATACTCCGTTCAACTCCGTCTCCGTGAAGCCCGTGGAGGGCTGGACCGCCCAGGTGGTCACCGCCGACCTGCCCAAGCCCGTCACGGTCAACGGTGCAACGGTTACCAAGGCTCCGGGTTCCGTGGTGTGGACCGCCGACGACGCACACCAGATCGGCCAGAACGAGTACCAGACCTTCTCCATCTCCGTTGGTGTGCTGCCCGATGCCGGAACCACCATCACCTTGCCCGCCAAGCAGAGCTACACGGACGGCACGGTTGTTGCCTGGGACGAGAAGACGGTTGAAGGACAGGACGAGCCGAAACACCCGGCGCCCTCCTTCGTGACCACGGCCAAGACCGCCGGTTCGGATGACCACCACGCCGCGGCTACCGCTTCTGCGACGCCGGCGCCGGCTTCCGCGACGACGCCCGCCTCTGATGGAGGTTCGACGGCGGGATGGTTCGGTCTTGCTGCGGGATTGGTGGGACTTGCCGCGGGCGTGACGGCCCTGGCCCGTACCCGCCCCGCGAAGCGCTAACCCGCTACCCGGACACCCTCCACTCCACCCCGCGTCGCGCGCACCCGTCAACCCGGCTCACCCAACTGAGTCGCAGTTAAGCGCGTTTTGAACTCGGCGGTTTCTAGCGGTTATCGCAACAGGAAGGTTCTGATCATCTCATTTGGGGTGCAGAAGTCGAATCGTTGGCGGGGTCTGTCGTTGAGTTCG
>NZ_JBIVXM010000041.1:0-11740 GCF_044769205.1 Paenarthrobacter sp. NPDC090520 | reverse complement strand
TCGATCATCATCCCTGCCATCCCAGTCGTGGATTCAGACACGGCCGTCTCCTTCAGATCAGGCCAGACCCCACACACCGTTATTCAGACAGTCCCTCCGGCCGCGGAAGTGAGAGAGCGTTTGTGAAAAGGGGGGTGTTTCGTGAGAGAGCGTTTGTGAAAAGGGGGGAAGTGAGAGAGCGTTGGTGAAAGGGGGGGTGTTCCGTGAGAGAGCGTCGGTGGAAGGGGAGGTCTCGGCGGCCGTGGAGTGCCAGCTTGGTCCACGTGTGCGGGATTCTCTTGTAGGATTCGTCACAAGCCTGGTTGCGCGGATGCACGACTGGGCTGCTCCGTTCCGGGACGTCCTTGGGGGCCAGCGGAGCGAAGCGTAGCTGGTTGTGTACTGGGCGCAGCCGGCACAAGTTCACATTGAAGGAATTGTCGATGTCTAGAAGTGGGCTCTCTTTTCCCTTCGGTGGTGCCATGGAACCGTCAGCAAACGACGCCGTCCAGGCTCCACCGCTCCCGCCCGTCAACGATGCCCGCGTGCGGCAGCAGGCGCTGGAAATCATCAAGGACATCCTCAGCGAGTCCGATCCGCGCAGCGAGTGGGCCCGCAGGAACCTCCAGGAATTGCTGGCTGAGCATCCCGGCGACCCCAAGGGCGTCCTGCTGGAGCACCTGATCCAGACCCGCACCGGCATCGTGGTACCGGACGAGTCCGCGGGCCACCAGGAATCCATGAGCCTGAACCGCGCGTCGGCCGAGGCTCCGCATACGGTGACCGTCCCGGTCAACAGTGAAGTACGCAAGCGCATCCAGTCCGTGTTGCGGGACAAGCTGCTGCTCACGGCCTTCCAGCCCATCCATGAACTCCCAGCCGGTGACGTCATCGGCGTTGAAGCCCTGATCCGCTTCGTGGAGCAGGACGGCGCGGCGGCGGACGTTTGGTTCCGCGAGGCGTCCCAAGCCGGACTTGGTACCGAGCTGGAGATCGCTGCCCTGCATTGTTCCCTGGCCGCTGCCGAGGAAATGCCCCAGGACATGTTCGTGGCCTTCAACCTGACACCGGAATCCTCCCGGGACCCCCGTGTCAGGGCCTTGCTGGAAGAGGCGCGGCTTGATCCGTCGAGGATCGTCATCGAACTCACTGGAAGCCTGGAGTCAGCCGATGGCCTGGCAGGCGAGAACGGCTTTGGGCCACTGCGTCGACGCGGCATGCGGCTCGCGGTCAGCGCTTCGGGTGCGGGCTTCGTTTCCATGGACAGGATCGAGGAGTTGCGTCCGGACATCATCAAGCTGGACCGGCACCTGATCGCCGGCATCGACAGCTCCGAGGGGCAGCGCATCCGTGCCCGCGCCGTTGTTGAGCTGGCCAGGGAGCTTGGTGCATCCGTCGTAGCGCAGGGCATCGAGACGGAAGCCGAACTGCGCGAAGCCACGGAACTGCACGTCGCCGCAGCCCAGGGGTACTTGCTGGGCCGTCCGTCCGTGCACCCGCTTGACTGGTCCTCGTGGACCCTGCACTCCCAGCCCGAGGTGCAGTCGGTCGGTTAGGGTTCCTGCCCAGCGTCAGCTGCCTGCCGCCGTCGTGGTCTTCAGGGAACGGGACAGTCTCCGCCTTATGATGAACATGACTGGCGCCCGGACCGGGCGCGGAAATGAGGACCCTTTTCGATGTTCGCCGTCCCGGCACCCCCGGTGCGCCACCAGCAGTTGCTCGTCACGATTTTCGGTCTGTATGGCCGGAATGCCGGTGACGCCTTGCCGGTTTCTGCACTGATTTCCATGCTGGGAACCCTGGGCTACGACGCGCCGGGCGTCCGATCATCCGTCTCCAGGCTCAAGGCCAAGGGGGTGCTGAAAAGTGTTCGCGAGGACGGGATCGCCAAGTACAAGATTGCCGAGTCCGTCAGCGACGTGTTCCGGGAGGGTGACCGGCGGATCTTCGCTCCCGAGCAGCCCGCGCCGGTGGATACGTGGGTCCTGGCCGTGTTTTCCGTGCCCGAATCGATGCGGAACCGCCGGCACCAGTTGCGCTCGGCCTTGTCCGGGCTGGGCTTTGGCTCGGTGGCCTCGGGTGTCTGGATCGCGCCCGCCCACAAACTGGACCAGGCCAAGGAGCGGCTCACGGCCAGCGGGCTGATCGAGTTCGTGGACCTTTTTCGCAGCGACTACGTCTTCGATGGCCCCATGCGGCCCAAGATCTCCGAGTGGTGGGACCTGAAGGAGCTCGACGAAGAGTTCACGGAGTTCCTTGAGCTGTATGGAAATGCTGAGGAGGACTGGTCCGGGCGTCTTGAGGACCAACCCGCCGAGGTTACGGAGGAAGTGCGCCGGGACGCGTTCCGCTACTACATCCCGATGCTCACCATGTGGCGCAGGTTTCCCTACAAGGATCCCAATCTTCCCGCCGACTACCTGCCTGCGGACTGGCATGGTCCCGCCGTCCGAAGGATCTTCCAGTCCGTACACCGTCTGGCCGCCCCGCTTGCCGCTGAGTTCGCCCACGACGTCATCGTCGGGGCCATGGACCCGGCAGCCGGCCAGGATTCCGCGGCGCTGAAGCTGGGTTAAGGCCCGACGGCGGTACGCGCCACGGTCTGCGGGGGCTGGAAGGTGTACCCCGACGACCTGCTTTGAGCCTCGCGGAGGCCGGGAAGGTCATTCTTGCGGCGTGTCGCGGAGGGTGCGGTCCAAAGTGGGTCGCTGCGGCACGCAGGCAGCTCAGCTGTTGGCCGGTGCTACGGCGATGACCCCGAAGACGTCCCCTTGCAGGCCCTCGATGATGGCCATCCGGCCGAACGGTGTCGAGGAAACCGGCATCAGCAGGGACGCGCCGAGTTGCTCGGCCTGGCAGGCCGTGGCGGCAACATCGTCGCTGGCAAACCACGTCAGCCAGTAATCCGGCATGGTCTCCGGGAGTTCGGTGTCGTAGTGCATGCCGGCCACTTCACGTCCGTCGGTGGCGCGCAGGCACGTGGAGTAGACCATGTCCTCGCCGTCCACGTCGTGGTACGCAAAGCCGAACACCTCGGCATAGAAAGCCCTGGCCGAGGCGTAGTCGTGGGTGTGGAGTTCATTCCAGCAGAGCGATCCGTGCTCATTGAAGCGTTCGGCGCCAATGTGGTTGCCGGCTTGCCATACCCCAAAGGCGGCTCCCACGCTGTCCGCAGCGACGGCCATGCGTCCGGAGTCCATGACGTCGAATGGCGGGACCAGCAGTTGCCCTCCGGCCGCCTTGATGAGCTCGGCGGTGGCATCGACGTTGTCGGAGGCCAAGTACGTGGTCCATGCCGCGGGATGGGCGGGATCCAGCTTGGGGCCGAGGCCAGCCACGGCGTGGCCGGCAATCTGGGCCAGGAGGTAATCACCCTCGCCCGTGAGATAGTCCCACCCAAACAGCTTGGAGTAGAACGACTTGGCCGCCTCCACGTCGTCAACGGACAGGTCAACCCACATGGGCGTGCCAGCAGGCCATTTGGAAATCTTGGTGGACATGGTGACTCCTCGGAGTTGGCGTTCTCATGTGGATGGCTGCCTCCCCGGGAAAGCCCACGCGCATGGTCTGGAGAGGCAGCCACCCATCATGTAGGCGCCGGACCCGATTCGTGTCACCGTTTCAGTGCTGGTTTTCCAACTCCGGGTTTTTCAATTCCTGGTTGTCCAACTCTTCCAGGACTGCCATGGCCGCGTTGTGTCCGCCCAGGCCACTGACTCCGCCGCCACGCCTTGCGCCCGCCCCGCACAGGAAGACCCTTTCGTGGCCCGTAGCGACGCCCCAGCGCTCGGCCGCGGAGTTCCGCGGCTCATCGTCGTCAAGGAACGGCCACTGCAGTTCGGCGTGGAAGATGTTGCCGCCGGTCATGTTCAAGGCACGCTCCAGGTCCAGCGTGGTCTTGGCCTCGATGCAGGGATTGCCGTCGGCGTCGGTCAGCAGCAAATCCTCGATCGGTTCGGCCAGGACGGAATTGAGCGAGGCCAGAACTGCGGCCTGGAGTTCCGCCCGAACGCGATCGTTGTTCTCCTCGGTGACCAGCCGATCGGGAGTGTGCAGGCCAAACACGGTGAGCGTTTGCGCTCCGGCAGCCACCAGATCGTCGGACAGGATGCTGGGATCGGTGAGGGAATGGCAGTAGATTTCACAGGGCAAAGGGGAGGGTATGCGGCCACCTTCGGCCGTCCTGTAGGCGTCCTCGAGCTGCCCGTAGCGTTCGTTGATATGGAAGGTCCCGCCGAAAGCGGCCTCGGGTGCCACGGAGGTGTCGCGGAGCTTGGGAAGCCGGCTCAGGAGCAGGTTGACCTTGATCTGGGCGCCTTCAGGACGCTCCACTGTTCCGCCAACCCCGCCAACTCCCGTCGGCAGAAGTCCCTGAAGCACCCACGGCGAGACATTGGCCAGGATCCGTACGCCCGTGAAGACTTCCTCGGCGCCGCCGCGCTGGAACGTGACCTTGCCGTCGTCGGACAGTGCGGTGACTTCAGCTCCGGAAACCAGCGCGGCACCGGCCTCGCGGGCGGCACGTTCCACTTCGCGAGTCACTGAACCCATGCCACCCAGGGGGATGTCCCAGTCGCCGGTTCCGTTGCCGATCACGTGGTAAAGGAAACAACGGTTGGCGTCCAAAGAGGGGTCGTCCAGGGACGTGAAGGTGCCGATGAGTCCATCCGTTGCGACGAGGCCACGCACCAGGTCGTCGGAGAGCCGGCTGGTGATGACGTCGCCCAGGGGCTTCTCGATGAAGTCGTGCCACAGGTGGTCGTCACCCACCAGTTCGCGGGCTTCGGACCTCGTGGGCAGCGGATCGCAGACGGTGGGGAACAGGGCCTTGGCCAACTTTTCGGTGTCCGCGTAGAAGCTTTCCAAAGCATCGAAGTCGGCTTCGGCGCCAACGCGTGCAAAGGATTCGCGGCTGGCGCGGGGATCGCCACCGTCGATCAGCAGGCCTGTTTCGGTGTTGCCGGGGTTGGGTGTGTAGGAGGAGTAGCGGCGCCGGGCGAGGGCGATGTCCAGGCCAAGTTCGCTGATGATGCGCTGCGGGAACAGGCTGACGAGGTACGAATACCGTGAGAGCCGGGCGTCGACTCCTTTGAAGGCGGTGGCCGAGATGGCAGCGCCGCCAAAATGGTCATCGCGTTCCAGGACGGCGACGCTCTTGCCGGCTCGGGCCAAGTACGCGGCTGCGGTCAATCCGTTGTGGCCGCCGCCAACAATGACGGCGTCGAAGTGTGTGTTTTCCATGTGGCGAGAGTAGCCATGCAATGGTGTTACTTACTGAAATAACTCTCTAAAGTAAGCGATGCTTGGTCTTGCGAAGCAACGGCGGCGGGCAAGCGTAAGCCGCTCGCCCGCCGTCGTGCGCTGTTTCTCAGACTGTTCGGGTGGCCTTGGCCAGGTTGTCCCGGAGCTCGACGGCGTTCTGCCGGATGACATACGCGGGGCGGTCGCGCTCCACGCGCCAGCTTTCATCGAGGGTTCCGACGTTGACGGTGTCGAAACCGAACTCGTCGTACAGCTTGGTGACCAGTTCGGCGGCTTCCGGGAAATCACTGGCTGTGGCCAGTGCCCGGCGGTTCTCCGTGTCGGCGGGCGTTCCGTCGGTAGTGATGTCCTTGGCGAAGATGTGGTTGAAGCCCTTGGCCACCTTGGAGGTGGGGAGGTGCTTTTGGAGCAGCCCGGACGTGGTGGCCTCGCCCTTGTCGAGTTCGGGGATGCGGCCGTCGCGCTCCCAGTAGTAGTTGTTGGTGTCGATCACGACCTTGCCTTCGAGCGGCTCGACCGGGACGTCCTGGTAGGCCTTGAGGGGAACGGTCACGACGGCGAAATCGCCTGCCGCTGCTGCCTCGGCTGCCGTCGCAGCCCGGGCGCGCGGCCCCAGTTCGGCGACGAGATCCGCCAAGGTTTCCGGACCCCGTGAATTGCTGATCACGACGTCGTAGCCCAGCTCCACGGCCTTGCGCGCAACCTGGCTGCCAATATGTCCTGCACCGATGATTCCGATTGTTGTCATGCTGGGTGCAACAAGAAGTTGCAGGCGCGTATTTCCAGCGTTACGCAATATGTCCCCGTGAGGTCGGGGCGTCCGGTGCCCTGCATTCCGGCTATATACTAAGTAATCTTACTAAGCAGGTGGGCTGTCAGGAATGAGGGGGTTGGGATGACTGGACATTTGGAATTGGTTGACGCGCCCGATGGGGGCTACCGCGTGCTGATGGTGGATGGCGATGACTCGCTGATGGGCCTGTCCAGGCGTTACGCATCGGTGGACGAAGCGGTACAGGCCGTAGAGGGCCTCCGTGAAGTAGCCGGGACAGGGCTGCTGCGCCAGGGTTCGGCGGATCGGTACGCGCTGCTGGAATCCGAGGAATTCATGATGGACCGGGCACTCGCTGGGCCGGCTCCTGAGCAGGTGGAGATGCGGTGATGGCAAAGCGCAAAGGCGTACTCTTCGACGTTGACGGAACCCTCATCGATTCGAGCTATTTCCATGCGCTCGCATGGTGGCAGGCGTTCCGGCGCGAGGGCCTGGACATCCAGGTCTCCGATATCCACCGTTGCGTGGGCATGGGTGGGGACAAGCTGGTCAGGCACTTGGTTGCGGATTGCTCCGATGAATTGCTGGAATCCTTGAAATCGAGCCACGGGGCGGTGTTCTCGACGTTTTGGCCGGCACTCCGCGCCTTCGATGCCGCACGGGACCTCCTCGCCGCCTGCTCCGACGCTGGCCTTGCCGTTGGGCTGGCTTCTTCCGCCCAGCAACGTGACCTGGACGTGAGCCTTGGTGTCCTGGACGCCGAGGCCTCGATCGATGCATGGACCAGCTCCAACGATGCCCAGGAGAGCAAGCCCGCGCCGGACATCCTGTTGGCCTGCCTCGAGAAGCTGGAGTTGCGCCCGGAGGACGTGGTGTTCGTGGGTGATGCGGTGTGGGACGTCAAGGCGGCTTCCAGCATCGGTGTTCCCGCCATCGCCATGACGTGCGGAGGAATCAGTGAAGCGGAACTCCGGGAGGCCGGTGCCGCGGAAGTCTACCGAAATCCGCGGCACCTCCTGGAGAATCTCGAGCGCAGTGCGCTGGGCGGGTTGGCTACAGGGAGTGGTGGCTAGCGGTTCAGCTTGTTGGCGTCAGGTTCCTGGTCGCCAATGTGGCCGGGTGCGTTGGCGGCCAGCACGCGCTGGACGAAAGCGCTGTATTCCTCCATGTAGTGCCGCAGCAGCGCCGCCGTGCCTTCGTCCTTGACTGTCCCATCGGCGTCGTAAGCGTCTGCGACGAAGCGGATGTAAGCCTCCGGAGCGTTCAGCTGCGGCGCGTCGAGGAAGCTCAGGACGCTGCGCATGGACGACTGCATCACCGCGGTGCCGATGCCGCCCGGCGAAGCGCCGATGATGCCCGTGGGCTTCCGTGCGAAGGAGTTGGTGCCCCAAGGGCGTGAACCCCAGTCGATGGCGTTCTTCAGTGCCCCGGGGATGGAGCGGTTGTACTCGGGGGAGACGAACAGGATGCCGTCCGACGCGGCGATCGCGTCCTTCAGCGCCCTGCCTGCGGGCGGGAAATCAGCGTCGTAGTCGGAGCTGTACAGTGGCAGGTCCTTGATTTCGATCTCATGGAATTCGAGTTCGGGCGGCGCTACGCTGATCAGCGCCTTGGAGAGGGTCCGGTTGATGGAGGTGCTTGAGAGGCTTCCTACGAAATAGCCGATCTTGAATGTGTCCATGGCGGCGTTCCTTCCCGACGGCACGGCCGGAGCCGGCTCGACGACGGTGCGGAGGCTGGTTGCCCCGGCTCACGTTCGACCCTAATTCAGTTGCGCACATAGCGCAGCCCCCTACTACCGCAGCCCCTCCCACGTGCATAAACTCGTGGCAACTGAGTTCTGGGCCGGTTCCTGGAAGGGGTGGCGGGTGAAAGCAGGCATAGCACGCGAGACGCTCGACGGCGAGCGGCGGGTGGCGGCCACACCGGAAACGGTCAAGCAATTGGTGGCCTTGGGCCTGGCTGTGGAGGTCGAGTCAGGAGCCGGTGTCGCGTCCGGCCACAGCGACGATGATTACCGTGCCGCCGGCGCCACTTTGGTTCCCTCCCTGGATCTCGGCACACTCGATATTTACTGCCACGTTCGCCCCTTGGACCCGACGACGGCGGGAGCCCTCCGCCGGGGGGCCGTCACCGTGGGGTTGGGGTCGCCGTCGTCGGAGTTGCCTACTGTCCGGGCGCTCGCCACAGGTGGCATCACATCCTTCGCCCTGGAACTGGTTCCCCGGATCTCACGGGCACAGTCGATGGATGCACTCACGTCCCAGGCGCTCGTGGCTGGGTACCGTTGTGTGCTTGAGGCCGCAATGCGCCTGCCGCGTTTCTTCCCGCTCTATATGACGGCCGCCGGAACCATCCCGCCGGCCCGCGTGCTGGTTCTTGGGGCCGGTGTGGCCGGGTTGCAGGCCATCGGCACAGCCAAGCGCCTCGGCGCCCGCGTATCCGCGAACGACATCCGCCCTGCCTCGGCCGACGAGGTCGCGTCCATGGGCGGAACCTTCATCAAACTCGACCTCGAAACGGCCGAAGCTTCCGGCGGGTACGCCCGCGAACTCAGTGCGGACCGGGGTGCCCTGCAGCGCGCGTTGCTGACCCCGCACGTGGCCCAGGCGGATGTCCTCATCACCACCGCGGCTGTCCCCGGGCGGAGGGCGCCGATGCTCGTCAGCCGGGACATGGTGCAGGGCATGCGTGCCGGTTCCGTGGTGGTGGACCTTGCCGCGGAGTCCGGAGGCAACGTCGAGGGCGTCATTCCCGGGCAGGACCTGCAGATTCCAACCGCCGACGGCCAAGGCACCATTACCTTGGTGGGCCTCAAGTATCCTGCGTCTGCCATGCCCGCCGACGCGTCCCGGCTCTACGCCAAGAACGTCGCCAACCTGATCGCCCTGATGACCAAGGACGGCGTGGTCGCCCCCGACTTTTCCGATGAGGTGGTGGCGGGCACCTGCCTAACGCACGACGGCGTCATCCGGCATGCGCCCACGGCGGAGGCGCTCGCTGCGCTCGCCGGGGAGACGGCCGCTGAAGCTTCAACCCACGGGACAGAAGGAGCGCACTGATGGATGGCATGAGTCTGCTGACGATCACCGTGCTGGCGGTGTTTGTGGGATTCGAGGTCGTCTCCAAGGTATCCAGCACCCTGCACACGCCGTTGATGTCCGGGGCGAACGCGATCCACGGGATCATCTTGGTGGGTGCGATCATCGTGGCCGGCCAGGCGTCCGAGCCGTGGGTATTGGTGGTGGCACTCCTCGCGGTGGTCCTCGCCACCGCCAACCTTGTGGGCGGCTTTGTGGTGACCGACCGCATGCTGGAGATGTTCCGCGGAAAGCAGCGGCCGCCGTCGGACGTCAAAGCCGACAAAGCAGGAGGGGAGAGTCGGCCTTGACTCTCCTGAACCCAACCTGGACGGCCCTTCTGTACCTCGCGGCGGCCGCCTGTTTCATCCTCGCATTGAAAGGGCTGAGCTCGCCCAAGTCTGCCCGAAGGGGCAACCTCATCGGCGCGTTCGGAGCGCTGCTGGCCGTGGTCACCGTGTTTGTCTCCGTGAAGCTGGACAACGTTCCGTGGATCCTTGGCGCGATCGTGGTTGGTGCCGGAGTCGCTGCGCCCGTGGCCAGGCGTGTCCAGATGACGCAAATGCCGCAACTTGTGGCGCTGTTCAACGGTGTGGGCGGCGGAGCGGCAGCGTTGGTCGCCCTGCTGGAGCTGCCGCACACCGAGGATGCCTGGGTGCGGCTCGCCATTGTTTTCACCCTGCTGGTGGGTGCGGTGTCGTTCGCCGGTTCGGCTGTCACGTTTGCCAAGCTCCAAGGGCTCATGACCACGCGGCCCGTGCTCTTCCCGGGACTCCCCGTGCTCATGGCGCTGGTATTGCTCGCGGCACTCGCCGCTGGGGTAGTGGTGGTCCTGGCCGGTGCTCCGGGGTGGGCGATTGTCCTCTTGGCACTGGGACTAGTGGTTGGCGTCCTGCTGGTGCTGCCGGTTGGCGGTGCCGACGTGCCGATTGTCATCTCCCTCTTGAACGCGTTCACCGGCCTGGCGGTGGCGGCCTCCGGTCTGGTGTTGGGAAATGTGCTGCTGGTAGTCGCCGGAACGCTGGTGGGCGCCTCGGGTACCATCCTCACCCGGGCCATGGCAGCTGCGATGGGACGCAGCGTGGCAGGTATCCTGTTCGGCGCCTTCAAGGGAGGTTCGACGGCGGGATCCACCGCCGTGAGCGAACGGCCCGTGCGCTCGTCCAGCGCAGAGGACGTGGCGGTGCTCCTGGGCTACGCGCAGCGGGTGATCATCGTCCCTGGATACGGCTTGGCGGTGGCCCAAGGCCAGCACACGGCGGCCGAGCTTGCGTTGGCGTTGGAATCGCGCGGGACCGAAGTCGATTTCGCCATCCACCCCGTGGCCGGACGCATGCCCGGGCACATGAACGTGCTGCTGGCCGAAGCGAACGTGCCGTACGAATCATTGAAGGAAATGGGTGACATCAACTCCGAATTCAAGACGGCCGACGTCGCCCTGGTGGTGGGCGCCAACGACGTGGTGAACCCTGCCGCGAAAACCACGTCCGGTTCGCCCATCTACGGCATGCCGATCCTGGAGGTCGCCGACGCCCGACAAGTGGTGTTCCTCAAACGCTCCATGCGCCCCGGATTCGCTGGCATCGAGAACGACCTGCTGTATGAGCCGCAGACCACGCTGCTGTTCGGAGATGCGAAGGATTCGTTGACCAAAGTCCTGGGTGCCGTGAAGGCGCTGTAGCTCAGCGCCCTTCCGGTCCTTCGTACCCTTTTTTGTCGTGCACGGCTGCGGTCGCTTCAATTTCCACGAGCTGGTCCGGATATCCCAACACGGTGACTCCCAAGAGGGTGCTGGGGACGTCATGGTCGCCGAATGCTTCGCGGACCACGTTCCAGGCGCAGACCAGGTCTTCGCGTTCGGTGGAAGCTACGAGGACCCTTGTGGCCACGACGTCCTCTATCCCGGCACCGGCTGCTTCCAGGGCAACCACCATGTTTTCGATCGCCTTATCTGCTTGCAAGCGGTAGTCCCCAACGCCGGCGGTGGTTCCGTCTTCGTTCAGCGGGCAGGAGCCAGCCAGGAAAATGAACCGCATGCCGCTGGGAACGGTCGACGCGTAGGCATACTCGGCGATCGAACTGAGATGTGCTGATCGAATGAGGTCGATGGCATTCGCCATGGTTGTCTCCTTGCTGGATGGTCGCGTGGGTTCTGGCGTCATATTAGTCTGCTGGTTTCCGGCGACCACCTAGATGATTTTTCTCAGCACCTAATTTTGGGTTTTGACTACCTAATTTTCCTCGTTTGGGTCTAGGGGAGCCTTTTTCGCCACCTAGAGGCGTTTTTGTGTGTTCACAATGTCCCCGGTTGCGCGGTCATTTCCGGTCGCGGGCACCCACTGGTTGGTGGGTTTGTTTCGAGGGCTATTGGGGGCCTTTGTATGGCTGTTTTTGATATGGGTGCGCAGACGCTCGCCACCTTGGGTAAGCAAACGGATGCTTCGCACCAGGACTTGGGGGCGTTGGTGCGCCGGTTCGTGGACGCCGTGACCCCGTTGGAGGGGAAGTTCAGCGGCGCGGGCAAGGCAGCGTTCGACTCCTTCAAGAACCGCTCCGACCTGGTCGCCTCGGAGTTGAACACCGCGCTGGGCGCGATCGTGCAAGGCCAGTCCGGGATGAACACCGCCTTCACCCAAGGCGACCAGGC
>NZ_JBIVXM010000040.1:0-12741 GCF_044769205.1 Paenarthrobacter sp. NPDC090520 | reverse complement strand
CGACAGACCCCGCCAACGATTCGACTTCTGCACCCCAAATGAGATGATCAGAACCTTCCTGTTGCGATAACCGCTAGAAACCGCCCCCTCAAAACAACCACAACTGCCAGTCAGTTGGGGAGGGTGACGCAGGCTGGGGGTCACGCGGGCCGCTGCGAGCGCAACACCTCCAGGCGCTGCCGGAATTCGGTTTCGTCGATTTCCCCACGGGCATACCGCTCACGCAGCACACCCTCCGCGCCCTGGGTCGCGACCCAGTTGTGGTTGCGGCGCCATGCCCGGCGGCCCACGAAGATGAACAGGAAAATCACGAGGATCCAGAACAGCGGGAAGATCAGGAAGAACGGCCAGTAGGCGCCGTCACCCCATGGACCATGCGCGACGACGGTGGCCGGCACGTGTGCCAAGGCTCCCCCGAGCGTGGTCTCCCCGACGAGTGAAGTCAATGCGGTGAACATGTCAGTGATCCAAACTCTCTGCGCCGGTGCCCGGCGCGAACCGTCTTTCGGCTCTGGTTCGAGTCTTCCGTTCAGCGGCCGGTGGGGCGTCCGCCGTCGGGAGTCACCTTGGTGGCCGGCCGTACACCGCAGGGAGTCGGCTCAGGTGCTCCATCCGGGCTTTACAAGCCCTGACTCATACGCGAGGACCACCAATTGAGAGCGGTCCCTGACCATGAGCTTGGTCATGATCCGGGAAACGTGCGTCTTGGCAGTCAATGGCGTGATGAACAGCCGCCCGGCGATCTCCGCGTTGTTCAGCCCCTCACCCACCAGCGCCAGGACCTCGCGTTCCCGCTCCGTGACCTGGTCCAGCTTGGGCAACTCTCCCGCAGCCCGGCTGTGCGATGCCAACTGGGCCATGATCCGCCGCGTCACCGAGGGCGAGAGGAGGGCATCGCCGTCGTGCACCACGCGGACGGCGCGGATCAGTTCGGCAGGCTCGGTGTCCTTCACCAGGAAGCCGGCAGCACCTGCGCGGACGGCCTCGGCGATGTATTCGTCAAGTTCGAACGTGGTGAGGATGATGATCCGCGTGCCGGAGAGTGCCGGGTTGGCGAGGATGCGGCGGGTGGCGGTGAGGCCGTCGTCGTCCGGCATCCGGATATCCATGAGGACCACGTCCGGCTTGTCTCGTGCCGCCAACCGTGCGGCGTCCTTTCCCGTGCCGGCCTCGGCCACCACCTCCATGTCCGGTTCGGCGTCCAGGAGCGCACGGAAGCCTGCCCTGATGAGGGTTTGGTCATCGGCGAGGAGGATGCGGATCACGGCTGGCCGCCTTCTGCGGGCAGGGGCAGGAGCGCATGCACGCGCAACCCGGGCGTCAGTTCGTAGAGGGTGACCGTGCCACCCAGGGCCGCCGCTCTCTCCCGCATCCCCGTGAGCCCGTTTCCGGGGACGGAGAGGCCCATGCCCGCGCCGTCGTCGTCAATCTGCACGGTGAGCACGGCGCCTTCGGTGCCCTTCCGGACCAGCAAACGCACGACGGCGGACTGGGCACCTGAGTGCCTGCCCACATTGGTGAGGGCCTCCTGGATGATCCGGTAGGCCGCTTCCTGCTGGGCGGGACCGATGGCGGAATGGTCTGATTCGTCGTCCAGCCGCACCTGCAGCCCACCCAACTCCGCCCGCTGGACCACCTCGGAAACGCGGTCCAACGTGGTCGCCGCCGCAGGCTCAAAAGGCACGTCCTCGCGCAGCACACCCAGGAGTTGCCGGACCTCGGTCAGGGACTCCTTGCTGGCGGTCTTGATGGCTTCCAAAGCAGGCCTAAGCTTCGAGGGATCCTCCGTGCCCAGGTGCAGGGCCACGGAGGCCTGGACGTTGATCATGGACAGCGAGTGCGCCACGACGTCGTGGATGTCGCGGGCGAGGGTCAGGCGGTAATTGTCCCGTTCGGCCTTGGCCGCGGCCTCGCGCCGCCGCCGGTACTCGGCAAAGCGTTCGCTGCGCCGCCGGATGCCCTGCCCCAGGATCACCAGGATCGCGGCCCACGCCACGCCTGCCGAGGCGCGGAAAGGCCACCCATCGTCGCCGGCCATCACGGCTCCGGCCACCACGGCGGCGGCAGCAAGCCCGGCTCCCAACCATGCCTGCCAGCGCAGGCCTGCAGCGGCGGTCAGCACAATGGCAAGAGCCAGCGAGAGCACGATCGGACCCCATGCGTAGCCCCAGGCGAGGTACATGCCTGTGGCCACGAGCGCCAGCGGCAACATCAGCTCCGGGGAACGCCTGCGGAAAGCCAAACCCGCCGGGCCCACCAGGAGGAGCAGGATGCCGAACACGTCAAGCGGCCTGCCCGCCTCCTGGTGGCTCGCGGAAAACAGCGTGCCCACCACCTGGATGACGGCGACCGTGATGACGATGAAACTGGTGGGTGGGCCGTTGAAACGGCGTGGAGGTCCCTCGGAAAGTAAGGGGCCTTGATTAAGGCGCATACATCGAGAGTAGACGGACGTAGGACAAAGGGCGTCCTCGTAACGGAGCAAGACGCCTACTCCCGGAGGAGTAGGCGTCTTGTTAGCGTCTTGTTAGCGTTTTCTCAGGCGATACCGGCTTGGCGCTCGGCGCTCTCCACCACGTTGGCCAGGAGCATCGCGCGGGTCATCGGACCCACGCCGCCCGGGTTCGGGGACAGCCAGGCGGCGACGTCGGCCGCTGCCGGGTCCACGTCTCCGGTGACCACAGCCTTGCCGTTCCCGTCGTCCACGCGGCTGACGCCGACGTCGAGCACGATTGCGCCAGGCTTGAGGTCTTCGGCCTTGATCATGTGCGGCACGCCGGCAGCGGCGATCACGACGTCGGCCTGCCGGAGTTCGGCGGGCAGGTCAACCGTTCCCGTGTGCGCCAGGATTACCGTGGCGTTGACTTCCTTGCGGGTGAGCAGGAGGCCGATGGGGCGGCCAATGGTGACACCACGACCAACCACCAGGACGCGCTTGCCCTTGAGTTCGATGCCGTGGCGGCGGAGCAGCTCCACACAGCCCTTCGGCGTGCAGGGAAGCGGCGACGTCATCTCGCCGTTCACGTTGGCCACCAGGCGGCCGAGGTTCATGGGGTGCAGGCCGTCAGCGTCCTTGTCCGGGTCCATCGCTTCCAGGATGACGTCCTGGTCGATGTGCTTGGGCAGGGGAAGCTGGACGATGTAACCCGTGCACTCCGGGTTTTCGTTGAGCTCCCGGACAACCTTCAGGAGGTCTTCCTGGCTGATGTCCTCGGGCAGGTCGCGGCGGATGGACTGGATGCCCACCTCGGCGCAGTCCTTGTGCTTCCCGCCGACGTACCAGGTGCTTCCAGGATCGGAGCCCACCAGGATGGTGCCGAGGCCGGGAACGATGCCCTTGCCGGCGAGGACGGAAACGCGTTCGGTCAGTTCGGCCTTGATGGCAGCGGCGGTGGCCTTGCCGTCAAGGATCTGTGCGGTGGACTGTGTCATTCCGCGGGTTACCACTGCTCGTGCTGCGGGTACAGCGGGAAGTCGGCAGCGAGCTTGTCGACGCGGGCCTGGAGGGCTTCCACGTTGGTGGCGGAGCCGGACTTCAGCGCCGTTGCGATGATGTCCGCAACCTCCGTGAACTCAGCGGCACCAAATCCGCGGGTAGCCAGGGCAGGCGTACCGATGCGGAGGCCGGAGGTGACCATCGGCGGGCGGGGGTCGAACGGAACGGCGTTGCGGTTCACGGTGATGCCCACGGAGTGCAGGAGGTCTTCGGCCTGCTGGCCGTCCAGCTGCGAGTTGCGCAGGTCCACGAGGACCAGGTGGACGTCGGTGCCGCCGGTGAGGACGGACACGCCGGCCTCGGCAACGTCGGACTGGTTGAGGCGGTCAGCGATGATCGTGGCACCCTCGAGGACGCGCTCCTGGCGCTCCTTGAATTCGTCGCTGCCGGCGATCTTGAAGGCAACGGCCTTGGCGGCAATGACGTGCATGAGCGGGCCGCCCTGCTGGCCCGGGAAGACGTTGGAGTTGATCTTCTTGCCGTACTGTTCCTTGGCCAGGATCACGCCGGAACGCGGGCCTGCCAGGGTCTTGTGCACCGTAGAGGTCACGACGTCGGAGTGCGGCACCGGGCTCGGGTGCAGGCCCGCTGCGACGAGGCCGGCGAAGTGGGCCATATCCGTCCAGAGCAGCGCACCAACCTCGTCAGCGATGGAGCGGAAGGCTGCGAAGTCCAGGTGGCGCGGGTAGGCGGACCACCCGGCGATGATGACCTGCGGCTTCTCGGCGATGGCCTGCTCGCGGAGCTTGTCCATGTCCACGCGGAAGGAGTCTTCTTCAACCTGGTAGGCCGCAACCTGGTACAGCTTGCCGGAGAAGTTGAGCTTCATGCCGTGGGTCAGGTGCCCACCGTGCGCCAGGGAGAGGCCCAGGATCTTGTCGCCCGGGGTGATCATGGCGGACAACGCTGCGGCGTTGGCCTGTGCACCGGAGTGCGGCTGGACGTTGGCGTACTCGGCGCCGAAAAGTGCCTTGACCCGGTCGATGGCGAGCTGCTCAGCGACGTCCACGTATTCGCAGCCACCGTAGTAGCGCTTGCCCGGGTAGCCTTCGGCGTACTTGTTGGTCAGGACGGAGCCCTGGGCTTCCATGACTGCGCGGGGGGCGAAGTTCTCGGAGGCGATCATTTCCAGGGTGCCGCGCTGGCGGCCAAGCTCCTGGTCGAGGACTGCTGCGATCTCGGGATCGAGTTCGGCGAGCGACTGGTTGCTGACAGACGCTGAAGTGGTGGTAGTCACGGAGATCTCCTGGCTAGGGAATGGGTGGTGCTACAGGTCAGGCTACCGGCAGCGGCATTGCCTCGTCCCCTCCGTTACGGGAGGCATAGGTCACGTGCTGCAGCGGTAAGACATGACCCTCGGCCCAGGCGTACGATCCGTGGTCTTCGTGATTGCCGCTCCCTGGTGGTAGTCCACCCAACGCCAGTCGCGACCCGTTAACAGTACAACAACGCCGCACAGGTAGGCTTGGTCATGTGACTGACTCCGCATTTGTTGTGACCCTTTCCTGCCCTGACCGCCCCGGCATTGTCCATGCCGTCGCCGGAGCCCTTCTTGACGCAGGTTGCAACATCGCCGATTCGCAGCAGTACGGAAGCCCCAGCACAGGCAACTTCTTCATGCGGGTGGAGGCAACGACGTCGAGCCCCCAGGCGGAACTGGCCGCCGCGCTGCGGCCAGTCGCAGAATCCTTCGGCATGACCTGGCAGATCAACCCCGTAGGCGAAAAGGTCCGGACCATCATCATGTGTTCCAAGGACGCGCACTGCCTCAACGACCTCCTGTTCCAGCAGCGTGCCGGCACCCTGCCCATCGAGGTTCCGGCCATTGTGTCCAACCACCGGGACCTGGAGTCGTTGGCGGAGTTCTACGGCATCCCCTTCCACCACATCCCGGTCACCGCTGAAACCAAGCCGCAGGCCGAGGCGGAGCTCCTGAAGCTGATCGCCGGGCACGATATTGAGCTGACAGTGCTGGCCCGCTACATGCAGGTGCTCTCCAACGATCTCTGCAGGGAACTGAACGGCCGGGCCATCAACATCCACCACTCGTTCCTTCCGTCCTTCAAGGGCGCCAAGCCGTACCACCAGGCACACGCACGCGGCGTGAAGCTGATCGGCGCCACGGCCCACTACGTCACTGCGGACCTGGACGAGGGACCCATCATCGAGCAGGAAGTCATCCGGGTGGACCACGCCCGGACGGCCGCCCAGTTCGTGCAGATGGGACGCGACGTGGAGGGCCGCACCCTGACCCAGGCCGTCCAGTGGCATGCCGAGCACCGGGTGCTCTTGGATGGCACGCGGACCGTGGTGTTCAACTAAATTCCTACCCAACTAGATCGCATTTGTGCGCGTTTTGAGCCCTCAAAACGCGCACAAATGCGACCCAGTTGGGAACTAAGCTGGGGTCATGGCTCCCTCTTACACTTTCGCCGGGGACACCCCGGCCATCCATGACACGGCCTTCGTGGCGCCCACGGCTTCAATCATTGGCAAGGCCACGCTGGCCGAGGATTCCAGCGCCTTCTACGGCGTCTCCGTCCGGGCGGACACAGCGGCCATCAAGGTGGGCGCAGGTTCCAACCTCCAGGACAACGTGGTCCTGCACGCCGACCCCGGGTTCCCCTGCACTGTGGGCGAGCGCGTCTCCGTGGGCCACAGCGCCGTAGTGCACGGTTGCACTGTGGAGGACGACTGCCTCATCGGCATGAGCGCCACCATCCTCAACGGAGCCGTGATCGGCTCGGGTTCCCTCATCGCCGCCGGAGCCGTGGTCCTTGAGGGCACGGTGATTCCGCCGCGTTCCCTGGTTGCGGGTGTGCCGGCCAAGGTGCGGCGGGAGCTTACGGATGAGGAGTTTGAGGGTGTGAAGCACAACGCAGCCCACTACAAGGAACTCGCTGCCGTGCACCGGGAAATGCACGGCGCTTAGAGCAAAGATGCGGGGCCCGCTCGACGCGCTAAACGAGCGATTTAGCGCGGAGAGCAGGCCCCGCAACGTCCTTAATCGAGGGATACCGGGCCGAGCTCGTCGAGCAGCTCACCCGGACCCGGGTTGCCGGCCGCGGAGGAACCGCCGAGGTGGTTCACCACGCCCCACACAGCGTTCAGTCCGGTGGTCACAGCACCCTCGGCCCAGCCGGCGGTGAAGGACACGTCGTCCCCCGCCAGGAAAATGCCGCGCTGGCTCTCCGGCAGTTTGTCCTGCTTGAAGTGCGTGAACAGCCGCTGCTGGTACCGGTAGTGTCCGGGCAGGTTGGCTTTGAAGGCACCCATGAAGTTCGGGTCCGCTTCCCAGGAAACCGTGATCGGCTGGCCCACGATGTGACTGGCAATATCCACGCCCGGGTAGATCTGTTCCAGGGAGTGCAGCATGAGCTTCACCCGTTCTTCGGCGCTGAGGGCGAGCCATTTCAGGGCGTCATCGTTCCATGTGTAGGACAGGAGGATGACCGCGGGCTTGTCCGGGCCGTCGTCGAGCAGGTACGTGGCGCGGTTGAGGCGGTCGGTGAGCGTCATGGACAACACTTCGCGGCCGGTTTCCGGATCGATGTCCTTCCAGAACGGACGGTCCACCATCACGAACGTCTTGGACGACTGCATGTAATGCGAGCGTTCGATTGCCGTCCACAGCTCCGACGGGAACAGTGCCTCTTCGGTGTGGATCCGGGTAGACAGCAGCCACGACTGGCACGTGGTCACTACGGCTGGATAGGTTGCTTCGCGGCCCCAGCTCTCCCGGACCACCAGGTCACCGTTGTCCGCCCGGCGGATGTTGTCCACGGCACCGCGCGGCGAACCCGAGTGCAGCGACGCCAGGGAGGTGCCTTCCGGCCAGTGCTTAATGCCCGACGGCGCGTGGTTCCACAGTGCCTCGGGGAGCCGTTGGGCTCCTCCCGCAATGAGGCGGTGCTGGTCATCTGCGTCCGTATAGACGACGCGAAGGATTTCGAGGATGGAGTTGGGGAAGTCGGTGTCCCAGCCGCCCGTGCCGAAACCGACCTGCCCAAACGCCTCACGATGCGCGAAGCCTGCGTCCTTGAAGGACTTGCTCGCCGCGATGAAGCCGTAGAAGGTCTGCTCGTCCAACTGGGGCAGGAGCTCGTTCCAGAGTTCCTTGATGCGCTTGGTATCGCGGGCCTTGATGGCGTCCTGCATCTCGGTGAAGGCGGCGCCGTCCTTAATGGCGTCCTTCCAGGCATCTGCAACTTCGTGGAAGAAAGCCGGAAGGTCCTCGGGCGTCGTGGCGTAGTGCTTCTTCCCGGCCAACTCGATCACCGTGCTGGAGGTGACGGGAGCCAACGGGTTGGGGAAGTCCTGGGTTTCCAGTCCCAGGAGGTCCACGTAGTGGTAGAAGGCCTTGCCGGAAACAGGGAACCGCATGCCGCCGAGGTCTGCCACCACGCCGGGGGCTGAGGGGAAGCTCGCGGTCCGGAGGCGGCCACCGATCTGGTCGGCCTCGTAGATGACCGGCTTCAGGCCGAGCTTCATGAGTTCGTAGGCGGTGACCAGTCCGGAGAGGCCTGCGCCGATCACGGCCACCTCGGTTCCGAGGCGTTCTTCGGGGACCGAGCCCAGACCTTCGGGATGTGCCAGGTAATGGTCGTAGCTGAACGGGAAGTCCGGGTTCAGCATGGTGATGGGAGCCTCCGCCGGGATGACGGCGGACGGGTCGGTGGGTAGTTCTGTGGCGATGGTCATGCGTTGTCTGCTTTCACAGGTTCCGGGCTCACGGCCCTGGTGGTCAGTTCACGGTAGTCCTGCTCGCTGAGCGCGGCTACCTTGGAGTTCCGGCGTCCATAGCCGAAGTAGATGGCGATGCCCACGAGCATCCACATGCCGAAGACCATCCAGGTATCGGCACCGAGGTTGGCCATGAGGTAGGCGCACATGAGGGTGCCCAGCACTGGCGTGATCGGGTACAGCGGAACCCGGAAGCTTCGCTTCAAATCCGGACGGTTGCGGCGCAGATAGATCACGGCGACGTTCACCAGCGCGAAGGCAAACAGCGTGCCGATGCTGGTAGCGTCCGCCAACGCACCCAGTGGAACCAAGCCGGCGGTCAGCGCGACGGCGGTACCCACGATCAGCGTCCCGGCCACCGGAGTGCCGGTGCGGCGGGAGACGCGGCCGAACACTTTGGGCACCATGCCGTCGCGTGACATCGAGAGCAGGATGCGCGTCTGGCCGTAGAGGACAGTCAACACGATGCTGGCGATGGCAAGCACTGCCCCAACGGAGAAGACCAGTGCAATCCAAGGCTGCCCGGTAATTTCGTGCAGGATCTGCACCAAAGCAGCCTCGGTGCCGTCGAACCAACTCCAGGGGCGTGCCCCGATCGCGGCGACAGCAACCAGCACGTAGATGCTGGTGACGATCACCATGGACAGCATGATGGCCCGGGGAAGGTCCCGCTTCGGGTTGCGTGCCTCTTCGCCGGCCGTAGAGGCAGCGTCGAAGCCGATATAGGAGAAGAAGACACTGGATGCGGCGGCGGAGACACCGGCTGCGCCCATAGGGAGGAGGGGCTCGAAGTTTCCGGCATTGAAGGCCGTGAAGGCCACGGCGCAGAAGAACAACAGGATGCCCACCTTGATGATGACCACGGCCGTGTTGATCCAAGCGCTTTCACGGGCTCCGCGAACCAGGAGGACCATGGCCAGCACCACGATCACCATCGCTGGAACGTTCACCACTCCCCCGTCACCCGGCGGCTGGCTCATGGCATCCGGCAGTACCTGCCCGAATGCAGCGAGCGTCTCATTGACGTACTGGCCTGCGCCCACGGCCACTGCGGCCACGGACACGGCGTACTCGAGCACCAGGCACCAGCCGCAGATCCATGCCATCCCCTCGCCCATCGTGGCGTAGGAATAGGAGTAACTGGAGCCCGCAACGGGAACCAACCCCGCCATCTCGGCGTAGGAGACTGCGGAGAACAACGCCGCCAGGCCAGCAATGACGAAGGAGATCCAGATGGCGGGGCCGGCCAGCGGCACGGATTCGCCCAGGATCACCAGGATGCCCGTGCCGAGCGTGGCCCCGACGCTGATCATGGTCAGTTGCAGGACACCAAAGCTGCGGACCAGGGGCGTGCCACCTTCGCTGCTTCCGGCTTCGCTGACCATCTGGGTAATGGGCTTGCGGCGCAGCAACTGGGCTCCGAGGCCAGGCCGGGCCAGGCTCGCCGGAGTCGGGTCTTGGGTATTCACAGGCACAGTCACCGTTGACGTCCCTTCTGAGTAGTTGGTCGGTTTCCCCGCTTCAAGACTGTCATGTGAGCCACCTCTCAAGCTGGTGCAAAATGACCTATAGTGTTCATCCATGAGACGTAATGCACATCAATCATCGCCCACTCCGGCGGTCCTTTCCGGCCAGGTCACCGTCGATCTGTCTGCGATTTCAGACAACATCAAAGTCCTGAAGAAGCGCACTGAAGCGCCGTCGTTCATGGCCGTAGTCAAGGGCAATGCCTACGGCCACGGCCTCGTGGAGGTGGCCCGCACGGCGGTCGAAGCAGGAGCCAACTGGCTCGGCACGGCCCAGCTGTCCGAAGCCATTTCACTGCGCCAAGCAGGAATCACGGCCCCGATTCTGTCCTGGCTCTATCTGGCATCCCAGACCAGCGCCACCATCCTCGAAGCACTCGAAAACGACATCGACGTGTCCCTGGGAAGCGTCCATCAGCTGGAGGTGCTGGAAGGCATCGCCGGCCGCTTGGGCCGTCCCGCCGTCGTACATCTGGAACTCGACAGCGGCCTCAGCCGCGGCGGCGCGCGCAAGGAGGATTGGCCCGAACTGGTGGCCCGGGCACGTCAGGCAGAGCTCGATGGCACACTGCGGGTCCGTGGCATCTGGACCCATCTGGCTTGGGCGGATGTCCCCGCGCACCCGGGCAATGCGGCCGCCGTCTCGGAGTTCGAGGACGCCGTCCAGCAGGCACGGGACGCGGGACTCTCCCCCGAACTAAGGCACGTTTCCAGCTCCGCCAACATCCTGGACCGGCCCGAATTCCACTTCGATATGGTCCGTGCAGGCTTGGCGATCTACGGCTTGGCCCCCGCCGACCACCTGGATCCAGCGGATTTCGGGCTGCGACCCGCCCTGAGTGCCACCGCGCCATTGGTCATGGTCAAGAAAGTTCCGGCTGGTACGGGCGTCAGCTACGAACACCAGGCCATCACCTACGAGCCCCGTTACCTTGGCCTCATCCCGCTCGGCTACGCGGATGGCATCCCGAAAGGCATCACCGGGCGTTCCGTGGTAAACATCGCAGGGCGTCGTGTTCCCGTGATCGGCAAGGTCTGCATGGACCAGTTCATGGTGGACCTCGGCCCTGACGCCACGGGCATCGACGTCGGCGACACCGCTGTACTGTTCGGCGATCCGGCCAGCGGGGCCGCGAGTGCCGACGACTGGGGAGCCGCGATAGGCAGCCACGGCGACGAGATCATCAACCGGATCGCGCCCCGCCTCCCCCGCGCTTATCAGATGAGCGCTTTCGAATGCCCCGACTACCAGGAGCCGGCAGACGCCGGGCAGGGCCATGTTGCCTGAGCCCGCGAGCGCCCGCCTGAGTTTCGTCACGCTTGAGCAGTTCCTGGAGCAGCTGCCGCCGGAGTTGAAGACACTTCACGACGGCGGCAGCGGCGCCACCCTGCTGCGATGGGTGGAGCCGAGTGAGCTTGAGGATCCAACTCCCTATCTGCCGGAGGGCGAATTCCTGCTCACCGCCGGGTTGCCCTTCCTGGGGAAGGGTGGCTCGGCGGCGAAGGTGGACGCCTACGTTCGGCGGCTGGTGGGAGCCAAGGTTGCTGCGCTGGGCTTTGGTATCAAGCCCTATTTCGACGCCGTTCCCGATGTCCTGCTTGACGCTTGCCGGACGCACAACCTCACGTTGTTCGAAGTCCCGGAGTCCCTGCCGTTCGCCGCGATCGGGCTGTCCTTTTCGCAGCTCCTTGAAACGGACAACGCCCGGGTCTTCCGGCAACTTGCCGACACCAACCGGCAACTCATGCGGGCCGTGCTCTCCCCCAGGCCGGAGCACGAACTGCTCGCGGCGTTGGTCCAGCGGGTTCCCGTGTGGGCGGTCCTTGTGGGTGCGGACGGGCGGGTCCGCGCCCGCGGCAACAGCGCCGGCGGCAGCACCGGCGTCGAGCATTCCTTGCTGGCACCCATGCTGGAACGGTTGCTGTCCGGCAGCGGGCCGCGGGTGGAAATGGATGGGTTTGAGGAAGCGGGGTCCGCGCTGGTGTTCGGCCATCCGCTGCGGAGTACGAAGGATGCGAACCTCGGCGCGCTGATCCTGGGTTCGGATGTGCCGCTGACGCCTGCGCAGAACAACGTGGTGCAGTCGGCGGTGGGATTGTTGGAGCTGTTGGTGCGGCAGCGGACCAGCGGATCCTTGGCACCGAGCCAGCTGGCAACCGCCATGCTGCTCCATCCCGAGTCCTTGGCTTCGGGCGGGACCAAGCACGTGAACGGTTTGAAGGATCTGCTGGCCCAAAGCCTCTCCTCCACGCGATCCGGCCAGATGCGGGTGGTCCAAGGCATCAAAGTCGATGGCTCCGTGGACGATGGGCCCGTGCGGGAAGTGCTGCAGTGGCGTCGGCTGTTCGACACCAAGCTCGTGGAAATCACGGACTACGGGTTCGCCGCCATCACCCGTCTGCGCGTGGACGACCCGCTGCTCGCCGATGTGGAGAAACTCGGCTGGCGCCTGGTGATCGGCGAACCTACCGAGCTCAACGGGCTGGCCGCAGCCTACCAACGAGTCAGCACTCTCCGCGCACGCGTGCTTTCAACGGGCGTCAGCGCACGCGTGGATGAGGTGACGTGGTCTGTGACAGGGCTGCTTGGCAGGGACGCCGGGACCATGCTGGCGTCACGCGTCCTGGCTCCCTTGCTGGCCTTGGAACCGGAACGTCGCGATCCCCTGCTGTCGGTGCTGCGCGGTTGGCTCACCGAGAACGGCAGCTGGGACGCCTCAGCCAAACTGCTCGGCCTGCACCGGAACAGCGTGCGGCGGCAGGTGGGTGTTGTTGGGGAACTGCTGGACATGGACCTCAACGCAGCACAGATTCGCGCGGAGCTGTGGATCGCGTTGCAGTATGTGGATTCGCTGGTTGACTGAGGCTCGATGGGCACCACCTAGTGTCGCGTGTCTGAAGTAGTTAAGCGGTTGGCTTTGGCGAGGATTTGTTCTGGGGTTTTGGTCCAGATGAAGGGGTGGGACCGGTCGTTCC
>NZ_JBIVXM010000039.1:0-14072 GCF_044769205.1 Paenarthrobacter sp. NPDC090520 | reverse complement strand
CGCGATCTCCACCCGCGACAACGGATCCAACGGATGCGAAACACCCACCAAAACCTCAGTATCAGCATTCAAAGTCACAACTAACTCCTTTGTTTTATGTTCTTGATGTGTAGATGGTTTGGACGTTCTTAGCCCGCTAGCAGCCATTCGGAGGCAGCGTTGCGGTACCGGGTGATGCCTTTGTACTCGGCCATGTCTTCCGGCAGTTCGGCGAGGATGTTGCCGAACTTTTCGCGCCAGGTGGGGACCTGGGCGATATCCCGCAGCGGCAAGAGGTAGCTGCGGATCAGGAACAGCAGGGTTCCGGTGTGGGGGAGCCGGACCAGGTGCTGGACCTCGACGCGGAGGTGCAGTTTGTCCGGCATGTCCGGGTCGGTGGCGATGGTGCCGCGGTCCGGGCCCCATTCCTGGTAGGTCTCCGTGGAGGTGTCCAGGCGGCGGCCGATGGTCATGGTCCAGTTGGTGCGGCGGAACTGCTCGCCGGGCTGGAGGCGCATGAGGAATTGCTCGGCGCGCTGGATGATGTTCTCCTCCTTGACCCTGGGCACGGGTCCGTGGATCTCCAGGAAGCTCATTCCGACGTCGAACCCGAAGGACCAGTCAGCGGCGAAGCTGACCACACCGGCATCCAGCCACATGGTGCCGTCGCGGATGTCCAGGAGGACGATGTCGTCCTGGATCTGTGTTCCGAGGAAGCGCAGTGGTCCACCGGGAACAGAATCGTCGTCGCCAATGGTGAATTCGATGTCCAGGTTCTGCAGGCCGTTGTGCCAGCGGCAGTGGTTTCCTTCACGCTCGAAGGACATGATCTCCGGGTTTTCCTCGGCCATGGCCGGCAGCAGGGTGGCCACGGTGTCCCAAGCGGCAGGCTTCATGTGGGGAAGGACCTGGGACCGGGATGGATCGGCGGTCAGGATCCGTTCGCGGTCGGCGAGTTCATCGAGGTAGAACTCGTCGATGTCGATGAGTCCTTTGCCCCAGGAACCAGCATCCGTTTCGATGTTCTTGTTGGCCGGCTCCACGTTCGCGCTGTACCGGTAGATCTCATCCCGGAAAGGGAAGGGGAAGCGCCGGATGCGGTCCGGGAGGGAAGCGGTGTCAGTTGGTGTGTCGATCGTGATGCTCAAAGGTCCAACTCCAATTCGGGGTCTTCGCTGCGTGAAACACAGCACATCATTGTGGTGTTCTGGGCCTTTTCCTGATCAGTGAGGTACATATCCCGGTGTTGCGGGGTTCCTTTGAGGACAGGCAGGACACACTCGCCGCAGATACCCTTGCGGCACATGTTGGGGATGGTCTTTCCGGCTTTTTCCAAGGTCTCCAGGAGGGAGACGCCGGCCGGAACGTCAAGCTTGAGGCCGCTGCGGGCCAGGTTCACCGTGAACGGTTCGCCATCGTCCAGTTCAGCTGCGCCGAAGGCCTCCGAGTGGAGCCGTGCTTCAGCCCATCCGGCTTGGCGGGCCTGGTCCAGGACGGAGTCCATGAACGCGTTGGGGCCGCACACGTAGAGGTGGGTTCCCACGCCCTGCTTGGTGAGCTGGTCGGTGAGGACGTCCTGGAAACTGTCGCGGTTGCTGCATTCAGTGAGGGCTGAACCGAGGAGTTCCCGGGCTTCGTCCACGTGCGCTCCGGATCCGGGGCGGTAAACGTAGATGAGGGACGAGGTGGTGCCGCGGTCGGCGGCGGCCCGTGCGTGCGAGAGGACCGGGGTGATTCCGATTCCCGCTGCGACGAGAAGGTGGTGGGTGGCGGTTGACGCCGGGGCGAAAGCGCTCCGGGGCCGCGAAACGAAGACGCGGTCGCCAACGGAGAGCCGGTGCATGGCCTGGGATCCGCCGGCGCCGTCTTCGACGCGGAGCACCGAAATGGCGTACTCGGAGGGCGCGTTGCCGGACCCGGTCAGGGAGTAGGCATTGACGCCTTCCCCGTACTGGACCACGAGGTGGCTGCCCGGAACGTAGGACGGCAGTTTCCGGAACGACGGGTCCGCGAGGGTGATGCTCACGATCGAATCGGTCTGGGGACTGATGTTGGTCACTTCCAGCTGAAGGCCGCCGTCAACCGCCGGGTGGGGGCTGATGGGCAGTGCCGTGACAGTCATGATGCCTCCTCGACACGGGCTGCGTATCCGAGGTACGCGCCCATTCGGCGGGAAAAGTGGTCAGTGGTTACCAGGTCGACGCTGCAGCCCTGGCAGGGAACCTCCGAACCGGCGGGTTCGGTGGTCGCGGTGGTGGTGTGGCAATGCGGGCAGTAGATTGCCCGAGGTGCGGATTCAGCGCTGAGGAGGGTCATTTCCTCCTGCTGAAGTCCGCACTCGGCGGCGACGGCCGCTGCTGCGCGGATGTCCGCCGTCGGGCCTGAAAGCAGGAGACGGACGCCGACGCTGGAGCTTCCCAGTGCGGACCGCAGTTCGGAGAGGGCCTCCGGGGTTGCGGCTTCGAAGTGCAGGTTTAGCTTGGGCTGGCTGTCGCTTTGCTTATCCGCGGTGTCACCTGCTGCGCCGAACGACGCGCAGATGACACCGCGAAAACCAGGTTCCAAGCCGTTGCCCGCTGTGTGTGGCATGGACACGGAACTCATGGTGGGTCCTTACGGTGCGAAGGAGCGGTCGCCGGCGAAGAAGCCGAGGCCGTAGGTGGGGGTGTCGAACTTGACGGTGGTGCCCTTCGGGAAGAACAGGACGTCGCGTTCCTTGGCGTGGGTCACTTCGCCGGTCGAGACGTCGGTAAGGATGAATTCACCCTGGATGACTACCTTCATCTCGTCGTAGGTGTAGGTGTACTCGAACGGTTCGGACGCCTTGAGCTCGAAGAAGCCGGCGCTCATGACCGTGCCTTCCGGGTTGTGGAGGGCGTCACCGATGAAGGCTTCGCTTCCGGGAAGGTCCATGGACGGGATGTTGAGGTATCCGTCCTCCACCTTGTGGATTGCTCCGGCCTTGCTGAGTGTTCCAAGCAGTGTTTCCATGGGTCTCTCCTTTGAGTGGACAGTGGTGGGAAGTGGTCAGAAAACATTCACTTTGGTGCCTTTATGGCCAAGAGGTGAACTGGGCTGAATGCCCTGAATGGTAGGAAGAGTTGACCCGAATCCCTTGATAGATCAAAGCCCAGGAAGACATTTGGTCTACGTAGATTGTGTGATGCGGGTCACTCTCCGGCCCCACAAACAAACCTACTCGGACTAATACTTCTAGTCCAGACTTTTTTAGAAAATTTCATGACGAGTTTGTAGATTGACGTTCCGGCCGGTGCTTGACTTGCTTCCTGGAGCTGCACAAGGCAGCAGAAAAGCGGGTTGGTGGGCAGCAACAGCTGTCCACCAACCCGCCTTCCGAGGTGATTCAGGGGCGGCTACGGGCGCGCGGCGTCCTCAAGGTTCGCCCCGGGGCGTGCGTCAGGTACGACGGCGGCACCTGGCTCTGGTTTGTGGCGCGCGGCCTGGCGCTGCGAGTAGAACCAGATGGGAACGTAGAGGGCCAGCACAATGAAGCCCACCCAGGTGGGGGCCCAGCCGATTTCGAGGCTGTTCAGGTAGACGACGCCGATCAGGCAGAGGGGAAGGTTGAACAGGCCAAACACCATGGCTACGTTCTTCCAGCCCTTGGGGGCCTTGAAGGGCCGGTCCAAGCCGGCGAAGGCAGGGTGCTTCCTTGCCCGGACGTACGCGAACAGGCTGATGCCATTGGCGCAGGTGTAGCCGATGGCAGACGCAGCAACAATCGCGGCGGGGTTGCCCATGAAGATGAGTACGAGGTTGAATGCGCCGATCACCAGCATGGCAACAAAAGGTGTGCCGTTACGGTTGGTCTTGCCCAGGGAGCGTGGGAGGTTGCCCTCAATGGCCATGGAGTGCATGGCCCGGGAGGATCCCAGGTAAGCGGTCTGGATAATCAAAACCATGGCTGCGATCAGCATGAAGATCGTGACCATGGAGCCCACTTCGCCGAACACCGCGTGGGCCACGGGAATCAGCGGGGACACAGGTTGGTCCAGCACTCCGTCCACCCCGAGCACGCCGATCACGGCGGCCTGCACCAGGACAAACGAGAAGAAGCAGATCACGCCGCAGGCAAAGAGCGCCTTGGAGACATCCTTGGCGGGGTTCTTGTACTCCGGCCCATAGATCGCGGCTGTCTCCCAGGCGCAAGCACTCCACTGGGCAATGGCGAAGATGCCCAGGAGGATCAGGATATGGTGCATGTCCCACGCCCAGTCGGCCGGCACCAGGTTCCCGGTGATGTTTCCCATGTCGACGTGGCCGGTGGCGAAGGGCGCCACAGTCAGGACCACCAGGGGGATCAGCGAAAAGGCGGCCAGTACATACCCCAGTTTGGCGCCGTCCTTGAGTCCGAACCAGTTGACCACAAAGAGGCCTCCGAAGATCACCAGTCCGGTCATGAGGGCCATTTGGTTCTCGGTAAACATCTCGCCGAGCGCCGGGAACAGTCCGTGAAGGTAGCTGCCCACCAGGATGGAGAAGATGGCCAGCACGGGGGTCCAGGCGAACCAATAGGCCCACGCGCTGAAGCCGCCAATCAGCTTGCTCTTGTCGTACTTCCCTTGGTAGTTCTCGGTGCGGAAGACGTGCTGGGCAAAGCCGGGAAGGCCCGAGGCTTTGGGGAACGTGGTGGCCATTTCCGCGTAGGCCGCGTTCTGGAAGAAGCCCTGGATCACGGACAGTCCCCAGATCAGGATCGCACCGGCGGCCAGGTACATCGGCAGGTAGCCCAGCGAGGGCAGGATCAGGAGGGGAACTCCCAGCGCGATGGCCAGCCCCTGTTTCCAATCGATGGACCGCTCCAGGCCGTCACTGGCCTCTAATCGCTTTTCACTCATAACAATCTCCCTTGACTGAACTAAGTCGTGCTTCATGGACCTGCCGTTCACGTCCCTTGGTGGGGCCCATCGCCTGATGAGGTGCGGCCATGGCCACGATCCTTCCGGCAAGTCATTGCTAAAACATTCAGATGCGCATCAAAAAAATGCCTGCGCCAAGCATGGGAAGCCGGCTGCTGCGTACGGGTGTTGGGTCATCCGCGTCATGTCCCGGGGCGGGTTTGGCCTCGACGCCTAGCTTCCTGTGAAGTAAATCACTCCCGAGACTACAGCTTAAAAACCTCAGTTCAACAGCTTTTATTTTCGGGACTTTTGTGCATCGGAATTTGTGGCCGCCGTCCCGCTGCCTCCGGTCCCTGGCATGCCAAACAGCCCCTGCCTCCCGGTGGTCCAGGGAGTCAGGGGCTGTTCGCGGCAGTGGTCAGGGGCTGTAGATCAGGGCAAGGCCCAAGTGCGGAACATCGAGGTCCACGCGGTGCGGTTCCACCGGTCCGGCTTTGATCCGGTCGCCCACGAGGTACGCTCCGGAATTGCCCAGGATGACGCGGTTGCTGGCATTGATGAGGGCTGCATCTCCATGGATGCTGCGGAGGTCCGGCATGATGATGGGCTCAAGGTCCTTGATGCGGATATCGCAGCCGACCACGCCGGCAAAGTGGCCATGGATGGACCATGGCGCCGTGAACGTCATGATGTATTCCTCGAAGCCGAGGTAGTCGATATACGGACCCCAGAGCGTTTGTTCCCCCGTGGCCGCCGCCGTGGAGAAGAAGGGCAATTTCTCGTAGTCGTAATAGCGGTTGCTGCCTGGCGTCAGGTCAGCGTCGAGCTTTTTCACTGAGCCCGAGGCGCCCCTGGTCCACCACTCAAGGAGATGGTCACCGTGCTCCACCGACTCGGCAGCGAAGAACGTTCCCGCGCCAACGGCGAAGGAGTTCTTCGCCAGGAAATCCTGCGAGAGCTTCTCCAATCCCTTCAGCGCCGGGCGGTCCACCTTGGGCCGGTCGCCCAGGTTTCCTTCCACCAGTGAGCCGACGTGGCCGGCAAGTTCCCCGACGCTGGAGGAAACGCTGCTGGTCCACGAGGTGAGGGCATTGGCGGCGTGTACTACTTCGTCGACTAGCTTCATTTATGCATCCTGGGTTGATTGGGCATATCCGAGGGTGAGCTTTGTATCGATCAAGTGGAAGATGTTCCGCCTGATGTGTTCCAGCACCAACGCCTGGGCCTTCTCGGGCTGGTCCTGGGCAACCGCCCTGACGAGCTCCAAGTGTTCAGCGGTGGCTGTTTCCGGGTCAAATGCTACGGCCAAGGGAGTCCACAGCTGCTGGACCGTCTCCTGCTGCAGCCGGATCTCGGCATTGGCAAGCCGTGGTGACTGGGCTGCCACCGCAAGTTCCACGTGGAACCGGCTGTCGGCAGACGCGCGGACTTCGGGGGAGTGGGCCAGGACCAGCGCCCGTGCCAGCTCCTGCAAGCGTTCGAAGTCATGGGTTTCGGCGCGTTCGCAGGCCAAGCGGATGGTTGCGGCGGCAATGGCTGCGTGCTCATCACCGATATCGCGGATTTCCGAGATCGAAGTGGAGAGGAACCAGGCGCGCATGGCCTCGGATTGGGTCTCCGGCTGCCTGACCACGAAGGATCCGCCGCTGCGTCCCCTGCGGGTTTCAACGATTCCGCGTTCGCGCAGTTCATTCAGCGCTTCGCGGAGCGTGGCCCCACCCACTCCAAACATCTCGGACAGGGCCGCTTCAGCGGGCAGGCGTTCGCCCACTTTGAGCAAGCCAAGGGAAATGGCGGTGGAGATTCTGTCGACAATCGCATCGGCACGCTCGATCTCCGGCAAGGACCGGTAGATCTGCGATTGGAAGGAGGAAGGCGATGCCAAGGGTCTGCGCTCCGGGGATCGGGTACGAGTTGGCTCCAATACTACAGAGGAGGGTTACTTGAAAGTTTTGATTCAGCCAGGACTTTTTTGTTGGACGGATCCACGCCTCCTCGCACAAGGCAACTGGCTACCCCACCAATCCTTAAGTGTAGGAAGAACCGTCAGAAAACAGTGTTACCCCACCCCTTTTGATTCGGAAACATAGTTGTCAACCGAAAAGCACTCCGATGGCCGAGACAGGCCGAGGACCGAATCGAAGGGACAGAATCGTGAATCCGACAGCAAGCGCAACGACGACTGCTACGTATACAACCGCCTCCGACATTGTCCGCAATGTGTCCCTCGTCAGGGACGAAATGCAGGGCGTTGTCGCCAAGATCGACGAGCAGCAGATGGCTCGCTTGGCCAGCCACCTCGCACACCCGGGCCGGATCTTCGTGGCAGGAGCAGGCCGCAGTGGCCTGGTCCTCCGTATGGCCGGCATGCGACTGATGCACTTGGGCCTCACGGTCCACATTGCGGGTGACACCACCACTCCGGCCATCGCTTCCGGCGACCTGTTGCTGGTGGCTTCCGGATCCGGCACCACCTCAGGTGTGGTCAAGTCCGCCGAAACCGCCGCCAAGGCAGGTGCACGCATCGCAGCGTTCACCACCAACCCGGACTCCCCGCTCGCCGGCCTGGCCGACGCGCTGGTGATCATCCCGGCCGCCCAGAAGACCGACCACGGCTCCTCGGTGACCCGCCAGTACTCAGGTTCGCTGTTCGAGCAGGCCCTGTTCGTGGCCACGGAAGCCATCTTCCAGTCGCTCTGGGACAACGACGCACAGCCGGCTGAAGAGCTGTGGCTGCGTCACGCAAACCTCGAGTAAGAACACCCAAGATTTTCCCATCCATCGCAATACATCAATCACAAAGGAAATAACATCATGAAGCTCCAAGTTGCCATCGACCTCCTGACCACCGAAGCTGCCCTGGAACTGGCCGGCCAGGTTGCCGAATACGTTGACATCATCGAACTCGGTACCCCGCTGATCAAGGCTGAGGGCCTGCCGGTCATCACCGCCGTCAAGAACGCCCACCCGGACAAGATCGTCTTCGCCGACCTCAAGACCATGGATGCCGGCGAACTCGAAGCCGACATCGCCTTCAAGGCCGGCGCTGACCTGGTGACCGTCCTGGGTGCTGCTGACGACTCCACCATCGCCGGTGCTGTCAAGGCTGCAAAGGCCCACAACAAGGGCGTCGTTGTTGACCTCATCGGCATCGAGGACAAGGTCACCCGTGCCAAGGAAGTTCGCGCCCTGGGTGCAAAGTTCGTTGAAATGCACGCCGGCCTGGACGAGCAGGCCAAGCCTGGCTTCGACCTGAACGGCCTGCTGCGCGCCGGTGCTGAAGCCCGCGTTCCGTTCTCCGTTGCCGGTGGCGTCAAGGTTGCCACCATCCCGGATGTCCAGAAGGCCGGCGCTGACGTAGCCGTTGCCGGTGGCGCAATCTACGGTGCAGAGGACCCGGCCCTGGCTGCCAAGGCTCTCCGCGCTGCTATCTCCTAACCATCAGATCGAGAGGTGGCGTCCCGCATATTGCAGTCCGCGGGACGCCACCTTTTTCGATCCACACAGCAAACCCAAGGATGAGGGGTTGGCTTTGGGGGACCCTCATCCCTGAAAGGAACTGGTCATCATGCTTTGTCTGGCCGATGAACACGTAGAAGTCCTGGTTACAGATCCCTGGCGTCACGACGAAATGCTCGACAACGCCGAAGCCGTACTCCGCCAGAAGCCCCAGAGATTCGCTGGAATCCTGGTGACGCGCCACCAGCCTGGCCGCTATACCCTCGCCCTGAGCGACTCCGTCCCCTTCGGGGAGACCCGCGAGCTTATCCTCGCGTGACCGTCGGTCCGACGGTGGGAACCGCCGTCGAAAGTTAGAAGGCAACAATGTCTATTACGTTCGTTGATTCGCCGGTAAGCACAGATTCACCGGCTACGCCCAGTTCGCGGTCAAGGACTGCTGGTTTGCGGAATCCGTTGCGGGATCCGCGGGATCGTCGTTTGAGTCGTATTGCTGGGCCGTCGTCGTTGGTGTTCTTTGGGGTCACTGGTGATCTTGCCCGGAAGAAGTTGATGCCTGCGGTGTATGACTTGGCTAATCGTGGGTTGTTGCCGCCGAGTTTCGCGTTGGTGGGTTTCGGCCGGCGTGAGTGGGACAACGCTGATTTTGCCGCTGAGGTGAAAGAGAACGTCAAGGCGCACGCGCGGACGAAGTTTGATGAAGCGGTGTGGGAGCAGCTCGCGTCGGGGATCCGCTTTGTTCAGGGCGAGTTCGATGATGATGACGCGTTCGAGCGGCTCGGGGACGTGTTGGAGGAGTTGGATGAAACCCGCGGCACCCGCGGCAATCACGGCTTCTATCTCTCGATCCCGCCCAAGGCCTTTGAGCAGGTCTGCCGGCAGTTGTCCAAGCATGGGTTGGCGCAGGCCAAGACCGGGCAGTGGCGGCGGGTGGTGATCGAGAAGCCGTTCGGTCATGACCTGGACTCGGCCCGGGCGTTGAATGACATTGTGGAGTCGGTGTTCCCGCCGGATGCGGTGTTCCGGATTGACCATTATTTGGGCAAGGAAACGGTGCAGAACATCCTGGCGTTGCGGTTCGCGAACCAGTTGTTCGAACCACTCTGGAACGCGAACTACGTGGACCATGTGCAGATCACGATGGCCGAGGATATCGGTACCGGTGGCCGGGCGGGGTATTACGACGGTGTGGGTGCGGCCCGGGACGTGATCCAGAACCACCTGCTGCAGTTGCTGGCGTTGACGGCGATGGAAGAGCCGATTTCGTTCAACGCCGATGATTTGCGGGCGGAGAAGGAAAAGGTCCTCGCCGCGGTGAAACTCCCCGAGGATTTGTCCACGCATTCGGCGCGGGGGCAGTTCACCGGCGGCTGGCAGGGCGGGGAACAAGTCCAGGGGTACCTGGAGGAAGACGGCATCCCCGCCGATTCGAAGACCGAGACGTTCGCGGCGATCCGGGTGGACATCAACACCCGCAGGTGGGCGGGGGTGCCGTTCTACCTCCGCGCGGGCAAGCGTTTGGGTCGGCGGGTCACGGAGATCGCGGTGGTGTTCAAACGCGCCCCGAACCTGCTCTTCCGTGACCACGGCGAGGATGACTTCGGGCAGAACGCGGTGGTCATCCGGGTCCAGCCCGATGAGGGCGCCACGATCCGGTTCGGGTCCAAGGTCCCGGGCACCCAGATGGAAGTCCGGGACGTGACCATGGACTTCGGTTACGGTCACTCCTTCACCGAATCTTCCCCGGAAGCCTACGAGCGGTTGATCCTGGACGTGCTCCTGGGTGAGCCGCCGCTGTTCCCCCGCCACCAGGAAGTGGAACTGTCCTGGAAGATCCTTGACCCGTTCGAGGACTACTGGGCGTCCCTGGATGAACAACCCCAACCCTACGCACCGGGCAGTTGGGGGCCGGCTTCGGCCGATGAGCTCCTGGCCCGTGACGGACGAACCTGGAGAAGGCCATGATTGTCGATCTGCCGGACACCACCACCTCGAAAATTTCCAAGAAAATCACCTCCCTGCGCGAGCAAGGCGGCGTGATCGCCCTGGGCCGGGTCCTGACCCTGGTCGTCGTGACCAAATCCGGGCAAGAAGAAGAAGCGATCGAAGCCGCGAACGAAGCCAGCCGGGAACACCCCTGCCGGATCATCGTCCTGGCCGACGCCGGCGCCGAAGCCCCGGACCGGCTCGACGCGCAAATCCGCGTCGGCGGGGACGCCGGCGCGTCCGAAGTGATCGTGCTGCGCGGCTACGGCCAAATGGCCCACGAAAGCGAATCCCTCGTCGCCGGACTCCTCCTCCCCGACGCACCCATCGTCGCCTGGTGGCCCCACGGCGCCCCCGCGTCCGCCTGCGAAACCTCCATCGGAGCCATCGCCCACCGCCGCATCACCGACTCCGCCAACGAACCCGACCCCGCCCAAGCCCTCGACACCATCCGCCAAAGCTACAAGGCTGGAGACACCGACCTCGCCTGGACCCGCCTCACCAACTGGCGCATCCAACTCGCCGCCGCGTTGGAACAGGCCGACGCCGCTGCTGTCACCGGCATCACGGTGGAGGGCGCATCCGATTCGCCCAGCACCATGCTGCTCGCCACGTGGCTGGGACGATCACTCCTGGCGCCGGTCACCATCGTGGCCGATCCACCCGGTACGGGCATCCGGGGAGTCCGGCTCAACACCACCGCGGGTGTCATCCGGCTGTCCCGGCCGGGTCACACCGTCGCCGAGCTGACCCAGCCCGGCCAGCCGCCACAACGGATCACCCTCGCCCGGCGCAGCCTCAAGGACTGCCTCGCCGAAGAACTCCGCCGGCTCGACCCCGACGACGTTTTCGGAGACACGGTCCGCACCTTCGACCTGACCGGAATGAACCGGGAGTGTGTCCACCATCGGAACGTGGATGTTGATGCTCTTGTTTCCGCGCTCAGCAGCGTCGACGACGCCCTCGCGGCACTGTGACCCCGCGGGGCTGACCCGGCGCGCCTGACCAAGGGCGCAACCTCGAACACGAAGTTCCGCCAACGCAAAGGCGCCATCACCTCCCAAGGTGATGGCGCCGTCGTACTTAAAATCTCCTGGTCAGAACAAGAGGGGAGCCAACCGCGCGGTCAGGTCCCGTGCCTCGTCTTCGTGTTCGCACGTTGCGGTGAATCGCTCAGCCGGACTGGTCAGGCAAAGGGCAGCGCCGGCAGGCTCGTCAGCCAGCCGCACGGGGAAGGCCAGGCTGGCCGAGCCTTCCTCGAGCTCGTTGATTTCCGTGGCCTCGTTCCTGACCCTTATTTCTTCAAGTTGTTTTTCAAGGAGTGCGGCATCCGTGATGGTTTGGGGAGTGAGCCGCATCAGCGGTCCCTTGGGAAATGGTGCCGCGGAATCTCCCAGTTCGGCGAGCATGAGTTTTCCGGCGGCAGAGGTATGCGGATAGCGCAGCATTTCGAAAACTGAATGCAATGGATAATCCGGATCTTCATCCGCAATTCTCAGGGATGAATTCCTGAACATTATGAGATGCACGGCAAAGCGATTCTTGCTGCGGAATTCCTGGATGGCGTTGCGGGCTGCCGTGGGGACCGTGGGCGGGGTGGCCGCCGTGATCAGGCCCGAGATCGCGTGCCCCAGCGCAAAGCCCCGCAGGTCCGAGGTCCGTGCCAAATATTCGTCCGCAACCAGCGAGTTAAGCACCCGGTACGCCGTTGCCTGGGGCATCTGCAGCGAGTCGGTGATCTCCTTGGCTGTGGTGCCCGTGCCAAAGCGGGCAACGGTTTCCAGCACTTTGAGCGAGTTCAGCGTTGAACTCGGCTTGGTATGTGACGGTCTGTAATTCATGCTCATCGAGTTGGCCTGCCATTAAAGAGGTCCAGGTCCCGGGTCTCGTCGTAGATTCCGACGGATGCCAGGCGGTCAGGTAATCGGAAGTGCAGGAAAGTGGCGTAAAGGACGCTGGCCAGGAGGACGCCGGCGTAGACGAATGCCTGGAAGTTCCCCGCGCCGATGGAAATCGCCGTGGCCGTCCAGATCACCGCCCCCAAGGCCAGCGACGTCACGGCGCCCAGCACCCAACTTGAGACGGTGCTTTCGCCGATCCTACGGAGGAAAAAGGGAAGTGACGCGCTGGCCAGTGTGTAGGACCCCAGGTATCCGTACGCGCCAAGGGTGAAAAGGATTGCCAGGCCCCTTTCGGGGCTGGCGCCCAGAGCGATCATCGCTACAGGCACGACGGCGACAATCGGCATGGTGACCATGATCGCCGTCGAGGGGGTTCGGAAAGCGGCATGGGTCCGGCCGAAGATCCGAGGGGCGACGCCTTCTCTGCCCATGCAAAACAGGATCCGGGCGAAGGCGTTCATTGAAGCGATCGCGCAGGCAAAGAACGAGGCTGCGATGCCAAGGTCCAGGACGGCGGCGAAGATGGGTGATGTTTGGGAGAAAAGGTCGGACAGGGGAGTGGTGCTCCCGGCAATGCTCAGGGGTGCGTCCTTGAGCGCGACATCCTGCGCCGACACCGAAATCAGGCACAGGACGCCCATCAGCATGGGAGTCCAGGTGATGGCACGGGGGACGCTGACGAACGGCTTGTGAGCCTCGCCGCCCAGTGTGGTGGGGCTTTCGAAGCCCACGAACGCGCTGACCGCCACCACGATGCCGAGCGGGAGGGCGTCAAAGTTTCCGCTCCACGCAAACGCGCTGCTGAAGTCGGTGCCGGACTCGTTCAAGGCAAAGTACACGATCATCAGCACGGCCAGGACCCCGATGGAGATGGCCTCCATCAGCACTGTGAACCATGCCGAGATCCGGATGCCCCGGACCATGAGGTAGCACGCAGCTGCAGCGGCCACCGCGATGGCCAGCACTGGGAAGAGGGTGGAATCCGCCGCCGCCACGCCCAGGTTGCTGAAGAGCTTGGCCGTGTAAATGCCAACCACCAACAAGCCGGCCATGGCCACGAGTCCGTAACCGAAGAGGGCTGACCAGCCGGCAGTGATGGCCGTGCGTTGTCCCAATCCCTTGGCGGTGTAGCTGTACAGGCCGCTGACTGCTGCCATGCGTTTTGCCATGGGCCGGAGGCAGAACGAGACCAGGACCATGACTGCCATGGCCGCGCCAAACGTCACCACCAGGTTGGGCCCGCCAGTACCGAACACGAGCCCTGGGAAGACCAGGGCCGGGATCACCGACATGGCGCCCGCGGGCGCTACGCCGGCGACGGCCTGCGCGAAGACAGGCAGGAAGGAAAGTTTTCGACGGCGCAAGCCCTCCACTGGTGATTGTCGCGTGATGAAGCGATCACTGCGGGCAGACATTGAGTACCAACTTTCCCTCGGACAGGCATGCCTACGGTGCTGATAAGGGGCGGACGCCATCGAGCCGAGAAGCAAAACATTAGCATTCCAGACCCCTTCCCTTACAGATGTGAAGGCGTTTCCGTATGTTTCCAACATGTTAACTGGGGTGGGAAAAAGTGCTCGCGAATTTCTCACCTAAATATTCAAAAAAGGCCTCGCATAAACCTTTTGAGTGGCGTAGTTTTTTCACACAGACGGAATGCGAGTGACTGGCATCACACCCCGTGAGGCTCCTCGAGGAGCTCCGCCGGCCCGCTGCATCGAACTTCAGTCAGACCAGCCCAGGGGACAGGTCTGCCATCTACGGTCCGTTCCGTTTACAAGAGGGATCCACGTCCCTTCCCAGGAAACAAAGGAGTTAGTTGTGACTTTGAATGCTGATACTGAGGTTTTGGTGGGTGTTTCGCATCCGTTGGATCCGTTGTCGC
>NZ_JBIVXM010000038.1:0-14296 GCF_044769205.1 Paenarthrobacter sp. NPDC090520 | reverse complement strand
AAATCAACAAACTCCCGCCGGGCGTCCAACGAAAAATTCCTGACCACAACACGCTCCATCAATCAGAGCGTTGCAACGACCCTATGACTCCGCCCTCTGAAAACGCGCACTAATGCGACCCAGTTGGGGGAGCGCAACGCAAGAATCCCCGCCGGTTGGTGTCCGGCGGGGATTCGGCGTCGGCAGGTCTGCCTGCCGAGAGCGGTTCCTACTTCTTGGGCAGGCCTGCCGGGTTCAGTTCCGAGGCAGGGATCGCCTCGGAGGAGAGGCCCCAACGGTCCAGGATCTTGCCGTAGTTGCCATCCTTGATGAGCTTGTTCAGGGCAGTCTGGGCCGCGAGAGCCAGGCCGTTGCCCTTCTTGGTGGTGAAAGCGATCTCTGCCTTCAACGGCCAGCCGCCCTCAAGCGTTCCCACCTGCTTGGTCTTGCCATCCTTGGCGGCCTTGTAGGCTGCGGAGGCGTTCGGTCCGAACGTGAGGTCCGCACGTCCGGACTGGAGGGCCAGCTGGGAGGCGGAGTCGTCGTCGTAGTACTGGAAGTCAACCGGCTTCAGGCCGTTCTTCTTGTTCTCCTCGTCCCACCGAACCAGGATGGCTTCCTGGTTGGTTCCGGAGCCCACAATGATGCGTTTGCCGGCAACATCCTTGGCTTCCTTGACCTCGCCTATGTCCGAGTCGCTCTTGGCGTAGAAGCCCAGGAGGTCATTGCGGTAGGTGGCGAAGTCGAACTTTTCCTTGCGGGCCTCGGTGACTGTCACATTGGAAAGGACGGCCTCATACTTCCCGGATTCGACGCCGAGCGGCCAGTCCGCCCAGGCGACCGGAAGGACTTCGACCTGCAAGCCGAGGGTCTCGCCCACGGCATAGGCGATGTCCACTTCGCTGCCGATGAGGGTTTTGTTGTCGGAGGCGAAGAGGCTCAATGGCGCCGCGCCGCCGGTGGTTACGACCGTGAGCTTGCCGTCGGCCTTGATGGCGTCCGGCACCTGCGCGGCAGCGGCGGAGTCGACCTCGACCTTGATGCGGTTTTGTTCTGGCGTCAGGTTGAATTCTTTGGTTGTTGCGCTGGAAGAAGCGTTCGACGCCGGAGCACTCGCCCCGGTTGCCGCCGTCGCGCCCGGATCCGAGCAGGCCGCGAGGCCCAGAAGAGCAGTGGCGGCCAGCGCCGCGGTGACGCCGGTTTTGGCTGCGAAACGTGCCATGGATACCCCTTGATTGAAGTCTGATGCGTACTTGTGGCTGCAACTATCCGGCAGGGCGTTCAGCGTGGTCAAAGCACGTTGACACGCTGGGATACAGGCGTTCACAGCGGTTAATCGGGCGTCGAACGGGGTCACAATGGGGGGCCTTAACTGGCTGCGGCAGGGTCCGCGACGCAACTCACAGAAATAAGCCGGGTACCGCCGTCGTTGTCGATTAAGTGCGCCGCCACCCTTCCGGCCGCAACCGTGAAACGTACCGAAAGGCATCCCCGTGACTGTTCCTCTTTCCATCCTGGACCTCGCGACCATCGGAAAGGACCAGACGGTAGCGGAAAGCCTCGCCGGCAGCGTTGCCATGGCACAGAAGGCCGAAGAGCTGGGGTACCGCCGGGTTTGGTACGCGGAGCACCACAACATGTCCGCCATCGCGTCCTCGGCAACGAGCGTCCTGATCGCCCACGTTGCTGCCCACACCACCAGCATCCGGCTGGGTGCGGGCGGCATCATGCTGCCCAACCACTCGCCCCTGACCATTGCCGAGCAGTTCGGCACGCTGGAGACGCTGCACCCCGGACGCATCGATCTTGGCCTGGGACGTGCTCCCGGCAGCGATCAGAACACCATGCGTGCTCTGCGCCGCGACCACACCTCGTCGGACAGCTTCCCGCAGGATGTCCTTGAGTTGCAGGGATACCTCACCGGTCCCACGCGCATCCAAGGCGTGGAGGCGACGCCGGGAAAGGGCACCAATGTTCCTCTGTACATCCTCGGATCCTCCCTTTTCGGCGCCCAATTGGCCGCTCAACTTGGACTCCCGTATGCCTTTGCTTCGCATTTCGCGCCGGCTGCCCTGCGTGATGCCGTGGCCATCTACCGCCGCGACTTCAAACCATCTGAGCAGTTGTCCGAACCACACGTGATCGCCGGAGTGAACGTCACCGCGGCGGACAGCAACGCCGAAGCACAGGCGATCTTCCAAGCTGTGAAGCGCGCCCGTGTCTCCCTTTTCTTTGGCGGCGGCCGGCAGTTCACCGACGATGAGGCGGACCTCATCCTGGACTCGCCACAGGGCCAGCACATTCCCCAAATGGTCAAGTATTCCGCCGTGGGCACCCCCGAGGTTGTGGGCGAGTACCTCGAAGAGTTCGCCAAGCATGCAGACGCGGATGAGCTCATCGTGGCGCACCAGAGTACCGGTACCGGGGAACGCCTTCGCTCGGTGGAGTTGGTGGCCCAGGTGGCCGGGCTCGTTTCGGCTTAGGCAGCAGCGCCCACCGGCAGGCCGCCAGGGTGGCTCCGGGAGGCCTGCCGGAAAAAAATTTAACGCTTCTGCAATTACGCGGTATACGAGGGAAACATTTCGGGCGGAAACTATACGTATCCGCTTCGGAAGGATTCGCCATGCCTACGCCGTTGAACCAAACAGTCGCCGATTCCGCACTGTTGATGAACTCGCTGCCGCTTGGCCTGCTGCGCTCGTTCGTCCGTCCCCACGAGGACCAAGGGATCACCGAGGAACTCATGGCGGACCTGAAGATCCTCTCGCGGGAGCCGGGACTGCTGGTGGCGTGCAACTACGGCGGCACGCTGCACTCGGCCGAGGGCGTCTCCACCGAAACCCTGCCCCTGGACAGTGCGGCCGTGGCCCTGCGCGCGCTCGCGGCCTTGCCCAACACGCACACTGCCATCATCTCGGGACGTTCGCTGCGGGACCTCGCCGCGGTGTCCAGGCTGCCCGCGGAAGTCCACTTGGTGGGTTCGCACGGCGTTGAGTTCGACATGGGGTTTGCCTACAACCTGACCCTCGCCACCGAAACGCTGCTCCAGCAGGTAGCCACGGCCCTGACGGAAGCTGTCGCCTATGAGAAGGGCGTCAGCATCGTGCGCAAACCCGCTGGCGTGGCAGTCCACACGCGGCCCGCGGCACCCGAAGTGGTGGAGCGCGTCATCTTCAAATCCCAGCAGATCGCCATCGAGTTCGGGGTCTATTTCATCGTCGACGGCACCGTGCTGGACCTGACAGTGGACGAGCCTGCGAAAGGCAAGGCGCTTGAGACGCTCCGGCAGCGGCTTGGCGTCAGCGCCGCGCTCTTTGCCGGCGATGCGGCGAGCGACGAGAAGGCACTCGCCACCCTGCGTGGTCCGGACCTGGGCCTGCACGTCGGGCCGGGACAGACGACGGCGGCCTACACGCTTCCGGACCCGGAAGCCTTTGCGCGGGTGCTGGCTTTGCTGTTCGAACTTCGGCGTTCCTGGCTCTTCGGCGAGGACGCCGTGGGGCTGGAACGGCATTCAATGATCGGCAATGGAACCTCCACCGCCCTGCTGACCCCGGATGCGAAAGTCTGCTGGATGAGCCACCCGCTGCCGGATTCGGGGTCGTTGTTCGCCCACATCCTGGGCGGCGATCCGGCGGGGCACTTCAGCATCGAACCCGTTAAGCCATCGCCGGTGCTGGCCCAGCGCTACGTGGACAACACCATGATCGTGGAAACCCGCTGGGCGGATGTCACGGTGACGGATTACCTCGAGCCTGCTCCGGAAGGCATCACCAGTTTGGTCCGCGTGCTTTCCGGCACCGGCACGGCAAGGGTGGTGTTCGCGCCCCGGCCGGACTACGCCAATGCTCCCTTCAACATGGAGATCCGCGGCCACGAAGTGCATGTGGTTGGAACGTCCGATCCAATCATCCTCATCGCCCCGGGCGTGGACTTCACCATCACCAACGACTCCCGGCATGCCACCGCTACCGCCGAGGTGCCGCTGCAGTACGGCCCCATCGTGCTGAACCTGCGCTGCGGGGATACCGAGTCGTTGCCCGCGGACCTCGCGGGTGAGGCTGAGCGGAGGGCCGCCGTCGGGCAGTCTTCGCGGGACTGGGTCAAGTCACTGCAGCTACCCACCGTCAATACGTCCTTGGTACGGCGTTCGGCGCTGGTCCTGAAGTCGCTGGTCCACGAGCCCACGGGGGCCGTCCTGGCCGCGCCCACCACGTCACTGCCGGAGGGGATCGGTGGCACCCGCAACTGGGACTACCGCTACTGCTGGCTGCGGGACGGGTCCATGACCGTGAACGCGCTGGTGGGGCTCGGGTCCACAGAGGAGGCCGATGGCTTCCTGCGTTGGCTGGGCCGGATCCTGGACAACGCACCTGGGCCGGAATGGCTGCACCCGCTGTATTCGGTGACCGGTGCTCCGCTTTCCACCGAAGCCATCGTGGAGAGCCTGCCGGGTTATGCCGGATCGCGTCCCGTCCGGATCGGCAACGCAGCGGACCACCAGGTCCAATTGGACGTCTTCGGTCCCATTGCCGAGCTGATCCATGACCTCGGTGAACGCCGCGGCTACCTCCCGGATGAGCATTGGTTCCTCATGGAGCAGATGGCCCACGCCGTTATTGCGCGCTGGCACGAGCCGGACCATGGCATCTGGGAAGCCCGCCGGCCACCCCGGCACCACGTCTACAGCAAGGTGATGTGCTGGGTGACGCTGGACAGGGCGCTCAAGGCGGCTGCTTTGCATGGCCGCACTGCGCATGCCGACTGGTCCTCCACAGCAGACACCATCCGCGAGGAAGTCCTCCGCGAAGGGTGGGACGACTCCGCGGCCTCCTACACGGTTGCCTACGACAGCCCCGACCTCGATGCTGCCGTGCTTCACATTGGCTTGTCCGGGCTCATTGATGTCCAGGACCAGCGCTTCCTTGACACCGTGACAGCGGTTGAGCGCGAATTGCGTGTTGGTCCCACGGTCTTCCGGTACAGGTACGACGACGGACTGCCGGGCTTGGAAGGCGGCTTCCACATCTGCACCACGTGGTTGATCGAGGCATACCTTGCTGTTGGCCGTTTGGACGATGCGTTGGAACTGTTCAACCAACTGGTGGCCTTGTTTGGGCCCACGGGTTTGTTGCCTGAGGAATACGATCCCGCCACGGAGACCCATCTGGGCAACCATCCGCAGGCCTACTCGCACCTGGGCTTCATCCGCTGCGCCCAACTCCTGGACCACTACCTGGCCCACGCGGACGTCGAATAACCCCAACTGAGTCGCAGTTGTGCGCGTTTTGAGGGCTCAAAACGCGCACAAATGCGACCTAGTTGGGTCAGGTGAGCAGCAGGGCCACGGCGATCATCGCGGGGACGGCAACAACCGTCGTGATCAACACAGTGTCCTTGGCCACCGTGATTCCCGCCTGGTAGCGGTTGGCCGCGACAAACACGTTTTGTGCGGTTGGCAAGGCAGACGTCACCACCACCGCGAACAGGGCGTGCCCGTCCATGTTCAGCGCAAAACGCGCGAACAAATAGGCAACCAGCGGATGCACGATCAATTTGAAGCCACTGGCCAGCAAGGTATCCAGCCTCCGACCGGTGTCTTTCTGGAGGGGCTTTGAACCATTGAGGCTCATCCCGAACGCCATGAGCATGGCCGGAATAGCGGCCCCGCCGATCAAATGGATTGGTTCCAGGATGAGCTGTGGGACCTGGAAGCCCGTGCCCGCCACGATCAAGCCCAGCGCCGAACCCACGATCATCGGATTCTTCACGATCATCAGCAGGAAGCGCAGGGGAGTGGTGCGATGCGTGCTGGTGCTGGCATCGAGGGCCATGAGGTACATCGGGGTGAAGAAGGCGAGCTGGAAAATCAGGAGTGGAGCCACATAGCTGGCGTCGCCCAGGACGAACACCGCGATGGGGATGCCGAGGTTTGCCGAGTTGGCCAGCGACGAACTCATGGAGGACATGAGGGACTCCGGCAGGCTCCGCTTGAGCCAGAACTTCACGATCAGGAAGAACAGCAGGCCCGTGATCATCGCCCCAACGGCGGTAACCAGCAGGGGCGCCGCAAACACATCATGGAGCTTGGCCTTGCTCAGGGTTTCGAACAACAAAGCCGGGCTCGCCACGAAGAACGTCAGCGAACTCAGCACCGAACGGGCGTTCTCACCGAGCAACCCGCGCCGCCCAACGAACATGCCCACCAGGATGATGGCCCACACCACGAAGAACCCGGAGAGGACGCCGATCATGACGCTGTGCTGGCGGGGAGGAGGTGGGTCACGCCTCCAGCCTAATCAGATTTATTCGACCGGTAAGCGTTTTCGGACCCCTGGTCCGTCATCCGGACAGCCCGGAAACGCGCTCGACGGCGGCACTCTGGTGAGTGCCGCCGTCGTACGTTTGCGTGTGGCTGGGTCAGCTGAGGTGCGCCGCGTTGCTCAAGGCGTGCGGCGGGCGCAGCAGGCCCGGGGTGTGTGCCTCGGCGGGGTCGTTGCCAAGCTGCAGGATTTGGTTTTCCTGGCCGACGTGAACCACTTTGGGCTGGTATGACCTGGCCTCTTCGGTGGTCATCTGGGCGTAGGTGATCAGGATGACGAGATCGCCAACATGGACCTGGTGGGCAGCGGCGCCGTTGATGCCGATGACGCCCGAACCGCGCTCGCCGGCGATGGTGTAGGTCTCCAGGCGGGCTCCGTTGGTGATGTCCACGATGGACACGAGCTCACCCGGCAGAATGTCGGCAGCGTCCAGGAGGTCCAGGTCAACCGTGACTGAGCCAACGTAGTGGAGGTCGGCGTGGGTCACCGTGGCACGGTGGATCTTGGACTTGAACATTGTGCGGATCATAGTGCCACCAGTTTAGCGCGGGACCCTTCACGGGCGCTGTGACGTAGCAGACGTTCGCTGCCCGGGTGGCGTGAAAGCGGTTACCATCGCTGGGGGCCACCATCTGCCGAATAGAAGGACACGAAGCTTGGACGGAGTACTGAAGGGCTTCTTTGTGGTGGGCATCGTCCTGCTGGTGGGCTACATCCTGGGAAAGACCAACGCGCTGGGACCGCAGGGGAGCAAAGTCCTCTCCACCCTGACGTTCATGGTGGGCTTGCCGAGCCTCATGTTCTCCACCATTGCCTCCCGCCACATCAGTGACGTCCTGAGTCCGACGGGCTTGATCTCGGTGGTCACAGCCTCGGCGGTGATGCTCGTGTTCGCCCTGTCCGGCACCATCTTCCGCTGGGGTGTCCGGCGGACCACCATCGGCGCTTTGGCCACGGGAATCGTGAACTCCACCAACCTCGGCGTCCCGCTGTCCCAATACATCCTGGGAAGCACCACGTACGTCGTGCCCATCATGTTGTTCCAATTGGCTCTGGTGACTCCCATCGCCCTGACCATCCTGGACCTCACCAACCCGGCCGCTACCAAGGTGTCCGTGTGGCGCGTCCTGTCCACGCCTTTCCGGAATCCCGTCACCGTGGCGGCGATCCTTGGCGTCATCGTGAGCGCGGCCGGCATCCAATTGCCTGACTGGACGCTGGACCCCATGAAGCTCGTGGCACAGCTCGCAGTGCCGCTCATGTTGATTATCTTCGGCATGTCACTCCACGGACTTTCGGCCGGGCAGGGGATCGGAGACCGGGCGCCCACCACGCTTGCTGTGGTGCTGAAGTCAGCGGTCCAGCCCGCCTTGGCCTGGGTGCTGGCGGTCTTCGTGTTCCGGTTGGATTCCTTCAGCACGTTCGTGGTCACGGCCTGTGCCATCCTGCCGACCGGTCAGAACGTGGTGCTCTACGCGCTCCGGTACGGCGTGGGCCAGAAGATCGCCCAATCAACTGCAGTGACCACGTCCATCCTGGCAGTGCCGTTGCTGCTGGGGGCGGCCTGGCTCATGGGCTGAGCTCCGGGGCTGGCCATGGCACCGCGTGGACGCGGGAAACATGCCAAGACCCGCGCAAAGTTCCAGCGCCCCGGCGCGTTTCCCGCGAAACCAGCGAAGCGTCAGTCGTAGCGCGTCAAGTCGGTTCCCGCCGCCACGAGCTGCCTTAGCTCCGCCAGCCCGCCCTGCACTACACCAGCCGCACGTGCCTGGACAAGGACGTTACCCAGCGCCGTCGCTTCGACGGGGCCGGCGATCACTGCTTTGCCTGTTGCGTCGGCGGTGAGTTGGCACAGGAGCCGGTTTTGCGAGCCGCCGCCCACCACGTGCACCACGGACGTGGCGCGGCCGGTGAGGCGTTCGGCGTCGGCCAGGGTGCGGGCGTAACCGGCTGCGAGGCTGTCCAGAATGCAACGCACGACGGCGGCAGGCCGGTCCGCGAGCACCTCGCCGTTGTGCCGCACGGCTGCACGGATGCGCTCGGGCATATTGTCCGGGGCGGTGAAGGCGGGGTCGTCGGCGTTGATGTGCGGGCCCCCGTGAGGGAGTGCCGCGGCTGCGTCGAGCAACGCCGGGAGTGATTGGTTGAAGCCTTGGGCGGCCCACGTGCGCTGGCATTCGCTGAGCAGCCAGAGACCGCCCACGTTGCGGAGGTACCGGATGGTTCCATCGACGCCGCGTTCGTTGGTGAAGTTGGCTGTGCGGCTGGCTTCAGAGAGGACGGGTTTGTCCAGTTCGACACCCACCAGGGACCAGGTGCCGGAGGAGATGTAGGCGAAATCCGCACCCGATGCCGGGACTGCGGCAACGGCCGAGGCGGTGTCGTGGGAACCTACGGCCACCACCCGGGTATCGGCAGCGAGTCCCGTTCGTTCGGCCACCGAGGGCAGCAGCGTGCCTACGGTTTCACCGGGTTGGATCAACGGCGGGAAGATGTCCTGCGGGAGGCCGAGCGCGTCCAGGAAATCAACCGCCCAGTCACCGGCCACGGCATCGAAGAGCCCCGTAGTGGAGGCATTGGTTGCCTCCGTGCGGCGCTGGCCCGTGAGGAGGAAGGCGATCAGGTCCGGGATGAGCAGTGCTTGCAAACCGTCCAGGGTCGGTTCGGCAGCGAGCTGATAGATGGTGTTGAACTGCAGGAACTGCAAGCCCGTGGTGGCGTAGAGCCGCTCCGGCGGGATGACGGCGTGGACGCGCGCCACGGTCGAGCGGCTTCGTTCGTCCCTGTAGCTGTAGGGAACCGAGACGAGCTCCCCGGAAGCATCAACCAGCCCATAGTCCACCGCCCAGGTGTCGATGCCGATGCTGGCGATCCGTTCGCCGTTGCCGGCGGCCACGGAAGCGGCAGCCGCCAGGCCCTTGAGTACCTCAGCGAAAAGGGCGTTGAAGTCCCAGTGGAGGCCGCCGTCGTACTCCACAACGCCGTTGGGGAACCTGTGCACGGTTTCCAGCGTCGCCCCTGTGGAGGGGGAGACGCGGCCGAGCATGACGCGGCCTGAGGATGCGCCAATGTCGACGGCGGCGAAGACGTGGGGAGCGGGCACCGCCCCGGCGTTGGCCGGGGCGGTGCTGGTTGCTGCGTTTGTCACGGGATGACCTATCGGAGGAACGCTGCTGCGACGCCGGCGTCCACGGGGATGTGGAGGCCGGTGGTGTGGGAGAGTTCGTTGCTGGTGAGCACGGCGGCGGCGTTGGCCACGTGTTCGGGGAGGACTTCGCGCTTGAGGAGGGTGCGCTGGGCGTAGTACTCGCCCAGTTTTTCCTCGTCCACGCCGTAGACCGCAGCGCGTTTGGCGCCCCAGCCGCCGGCGAAGATGCCGGAGCCGCGGACCACGCCGTCGGGGTTGATGCCGTTGACGCGGATGCCGTGATCGCCCAGTTCCGCGGCGAGCAGGCGGACCTGGTGGGCCTGGTCTGCTTTGGTGGCGGAGTAAGCGATGTTGTTGGGCCCGGCGAACACGGAGTTCTTGGAGGAGATGTAGATGATGTCTCCGCCCAGGCCCTGGTCGATCATGACCTTGGCGGCGGCCTTGGAGACCAGGAACGAGCCCTTGGCCATGACGTTGTGCTGCAGGTCCCAGTCCTTCTCGGTGGTTTCCAGCAGCGGCTTGGAGATGGACAGGCCGGCGTTGTTGACCACCAGGTCCAGGCCACCGAACGCGAGGACAGCTTCCTGGATCGCCGTTGCGATTTGGGTTTCGTTCGTGACGTCGGCCTGGACACCGATGGCGACATCCGCGCCGCCCAGTTCCTCCGCGACGGCTTGGGCGTTCTCAAGGTTCAGGTCGGCAATCACCACGCACGCGCCGTCGGACGCCAAACGGGTGGCGATCGCCTTGCCGATGCCCGACGCCGCACCGGTGACCAGCGCGATACGGGTCGCGTGGGACTTGGGCTTGGGCATCCGGGCGAGCTTGGCTTCTTCCAACGCCCAGTACTCAATACGGAACTTCTCGGATTCCTCGATCGGGGCGTAGGTGGAGATCGCTTCGGCGCCGCGCATCACGTTGATGGCGTTGAGGTAGAACTCACCGGCCACACGGGCGGTCTGCTTGTCCTTGCCGAAGGAGAACATGCCCACACCGGGGATGAGCACGATCGCCGGGTCGGCGCCACGCAACGCAGGTGAATCGGCGTCGGCGTGGCGGTCGTAGTAGGCCTGGTAATCCTCACGGTATTCGGCGTGCAGTTCCTTCAACCGCGCCACGGAGTCTTCGATGGAAGCGTCTGCGGGCAGGTCCAGGATCAGCGGCTTGACCTTGGTGCGGAGGAAGTGGTCCGGGCAGGACGTGCCGAGGGCGCCGAGGCGCGGATGCGCTTCGGCGGCGAGGAAGTCCAGGACGACGGCGTCATCGCTGAAGTGCCCCAGTTGCGGTTTGTCCGTGGAGGCCAGGCCGCGGATCACCGGGGCGAGCGCTGCCGCTTTGGCGCGCCGTTCTGCCTCGGGGAGCGCGGAGTAGCCGGGCAGGGCGGGTCCGAAGGGCTCGGCTTTGCCGTTCTCCTTGATATAGGTCTCAGCGGTATCGATGATCCACAGCGAGTTCGCCTCGGCCTCTTCGCTGGTGGCACCCCAGGCCGTGATGCCGTGCCCGCCCAGGATGGTGCCGATGGCTTGCGGGTTGGTTTCCTTGATCGCGGCGATGTCCAGGCCCAGTTGGAATCCGGGGCGGCGCCAGGGAACCCACACCACCTTGTCGCCGAAGATCTTCGAGGTGAGGGCTTCTCCGTCCACGGCCGTGGCGATCGCGATGCCCGAGTCCGGGTGCAGGTGGTCAACGTGCGCGGCGTCCACGAGGCCGTGCATGGCGGTGTCGATCGAGGGTGCCGCGCCGCCCTTTCCGTGGAGGCAGTAATCGAACGCGGCAACCATTTCGTCTTCACGTTCGACGCCGGGGTAAACAGACTTGAGTGCCTGGAGCCGGTCGAGCCGGAGCACTGCAAGGTTCTCAGCCTTGAGTGTGCCGAGGTCGCCACCGGAGCCCTTCACCCAGAGCAGCTCGACGTCCTGGCCCGTGACCGGGTCCTTCTCGGTGCCTTTGGCGGAGGTGTTGCCGCCGGCGAAGTTGGTGTTCCGCTTGTCCGCGCCGAGGCGGTTGGAACGGGAAATCAGGTCTTCAACAGTGCTCATAGCTTTACGCGCCCCATCCGGCTTGCTGGCCGCCTGCGCGGTCCTCGTTGATCTTCTTCTGGTAGCCGCTGGCCTTGTAGGCAGCGATCGGGTCGGCGGGCAGGCCGCGGGATTCACGCCACTCGGCAAGGGCCGGGCGGACGTCGGTGTAGAAGGCATCGTTGAAGATGCCGTTCGCGGCCAGGACATCCCCGGCACGCTGCGCCTCGTTCAACGCTGCGGTGTCCACGAGCAGGGCGCGGGCCGTCATTTCCTGGACGTTCAGGACCGAGCGGATCTGGCCTGGGATCTTCTCTTCCAGGTTGTGGCACTGGTCCAGCATCAGGGCGACGCCGGAGTCCTTGCCGAAGCCGCCGCCGCGGATGACTTCGTGCATGATCCGGAACAGCTGGAACGGATCGGCCGCGCCAACAATCAGGTCGTCGTCGGCGTAGAAGCGGGAGTTGAAGTCGAAGGAACCGAGCTTGCCGAGGCGCAGGAGCTGCATCACGATGAACTCGATGTTGGTGCCCGGGGCGTGGTGGCCGGTGTCCAGGCACACGAACGCCTTCTCGCCGAGGGCCAGGGTCTGGGCGTATGAAGTACCCCAGTCCGGAACATCGGTGTGGTAGAAAGCCGGCTCGAAGAACTTGTACTCCAGCACCAGGCGCTGCTCATCGCCCAGGGCCGCGTAGATCTCCTGCAGCGACTCGGCCAGGCGGTCCTGACGGCCACGCATATCGTCCTGGCCGGGGTAGTTGGTGCCATCAGCGAGCCAGATCTTCAAATCCTTGGACCCGGTAGCGTGCATGATCCCGATGCAGTCCAGGTGGTGCTCGATCGCCCGGCGACGCACCGATTCGTTGGACGAGGTCAGGGAACCGAACTTGTATTCGTCGTCCTGGAAGGTGTTCGAGTTGATGGTGCCCAGCCCAACGCCCAGACCCTCCGCATATTCACGCAGCGCGGTGTAGTCGTCCACCTTGTCCCACGGGATATGCAGCGCAACCGTCGGGGCCAGGCCCGTGAGCTCGTGGACCTTCGCAGCGTCTGCGATCTTTTCCTGCACAGTGCGCGGGGTACCCGGAGTGCCGAAGACCTTGAACCGCGTCCCCGAATTCCCATAGGCCCAGGACGGCACTTCAATGGCCAGTTCTCCCAAGCGGCCCAGGGCCGATTCTGTGGTGTTCATGCTTGTTCCTTCTCATGGGTGGTGGCGTTGCCGGCCTTGCTTGCTGAAGCCAGTTGGTCTTCCAGGTTGAAAACTTCTTCGACGATCTCGAAGCCCTCGTCCGGAGGGACATCGCTGTTGGCGAAGAGGGTGGCCATTTCCGCTTGCCAGCGGGCGTTGACCTCGGTGACGGCCATGCGGGCTTGCGCTTGCGCATAGTCATCACATTCCAAGTAGCCAATGAGCTGCCCGTCTGACGCGAGAAACAGTGAGTAGTTGTTCCACCCCGCGTCCTTGAGGGCACGGAGCATTTCGGGCCAAACGGCTGCGTGGCGGCGCTTGTACTCGTCCATCAGCTCGGGGTGGACGGAGGAGCGGAAACATACCCTCATCTGCGGTTCTCCGGGGTTACTCGTCTTTGAATCGTTTCATTTGTTACGATTCAAATTACCCTCGGATAAAGGAGGGTGTCAAGGCGTTTCCTGCAGGTGAGACGAGAAGACAGCGGAGATTGGAAAGCATGTCCCAAACAGCGAGCATCAAAGACGTTGCCACCCACGCCAAGGTTGCCGTGGGCACTGTTTCCAACGTGCTCAACTACCCGGACCGAGTCTCGCAGCGCACCAAGGAGCGAGTGCTTAAATCCATCGCTGAACTTGGATTTGTGCGGAATGACGCCGCCCGCCAATTGCGCGCCGGCCAGAGCCGCACCATCGGCTTGATCGTGCTGGACGTCGGCAACCCTTTCTTTTCCTCCGTAGCCCGGGCAGCAGAGGACGCCGCTACGGCGCTGGGTAGTGTGGTGCTGGTGGGGGACAGCGGCCAGGACGCTTCCCGCGAAGTGCACTACATGGACTTGTTCCAGGAACAGCGCGTCCAGGGCCTGCTCATTTCCCCCGTGGGTGACGTCGCCGAGCGAATCGACACTTTGCGTGAACGTGGAGTGCCCACGGTCCTGGTGGATCAGTTGGCCGACACTGATCGCTGCAGTTCAGTTTCCGTGGATGATGAAGAAGGCGGCTACCTCGCTGCCCGGCACCTGCTGGAGACGGGCCGCCGTCGTCTGGCTTTTGTTGGCACCCCGTCGATCCGTCAGGTGGCGCATCGACTCAAGGGCGCGCAGCGTGCCGTTTCCGAAGTGGACGGAGCCACCATCGAGGTCCTGGACTCCGCGGGCCAAACCGTCCTTGCCGGCCGCCAGGTGGGCAACACGTTGGTGGAGCGTTCGCCGGTGGACCGTCCGGAAGCTGTCTTCTGCTCCAACGACCTCCTGGCGCTTGGCGTGATGCAGTCGCTCACCATGCTCAGGACCGTGCGCATCCCGGAGGATATTGCCCTGATCGGTTACGACGACATTGACTTTGCGATCTCCGCCGTCGTGCCCCTCTCCTCCATCCGCCAGCCCACCGAAGCCTTGGGCCGGACCGCCATCGAACTCCTCGCTGAAGAGCAGGACAGCGGCGGAACCAAGCACCGTGCCGTCGTCTTCACGCCCGAACTGGTGGTCCGCCAAAGCACGTCCGGCTCACCCAACTGAGTCGCAGTTGTGCGCGTTTTGAGGGCGGCGGAGTCAAGGGGTGGGAGCAACGCTGGGGGGTTAGGCCGCTTGTAGCAGCTGGTTAAGCCGGTTGGCTGGGGTTTCGAGGTTGAGGGTGGG
>NZ_JBIVXM010000037.1:0-14886 GCF_044769205.1 Paenarthrobacter sp. NPDC090520 | reverse complement strand
CAAATCAACAAACTCCCGCCGGGCGTCCAACGAAAAATTCCTGACCACAACACGCTCCATCAATCAGAGCGTTGCAACGACCCTATGACTCCGCCCCGTCAAAACGCGCACTAATGCGACTTACTTGGGCGGAATTACGACGCGCGGAGGCTGGCCAGGTATTCCACCGGCGCCAAGGCGTCGGGCTGCTTCGTCTGACGGGTGATGCCGGGCGCCGAGCTGGCCAGCCGGTCGGCCGAGCGTCCCAGGCACTGCAGGAAACTGGTGACGGAAACGCCGGCCTCCGACTTGTGCCGGAGCGCCGAGATGTGCCGCCGGGCCGTGCACCCGCTGATAGCCGTGGCTACGATGTCCTCGGCTGGTACGTGGTCCAACGCAGGCACCAGTGCGATGCCCACGCCTGACCGGACCATGCCGCGGAGAGCATCGTAGTTGTCGCTCCTCACCGTGATTCGCGGCTTGAAACCTCCGCTGGCGCACAAATGCCTGAGGCACGCGTCGCCGGACGAGTCTTCCTTGGTGGATACCCAGTTCTCCCGGGCAAGGTCATGGAGCGTGATCTGCCCGGCACCGGCAAGCCTGTGCTTTTCGGGGAGCAGCAACAGGAGTTCCTCGGCCAGCAGCGGGACCGCGACCACATTGGAAGGCCATTGCTGCGGGACAAGGTCGTAGTGGAAAGCCACAGCAACATCCAGCACTGAATCCCTGACCATGGCCGCCAAGTCCGTGGGGCAGCCTTCCTCCAGTTCAACCGTGGAGGTGGGATGCCTGCGCAGGTATGACGCCAGCCCGGCGGGCAGGAGTCGTTGGCTCGCCGTGCTGAAGCTGCCCAGCCGCATGAGCCCGTAATTGCCTTTGCTGAAGCCCTTCATCTCGTCTTCGAGGGTGCTGAGGGCGGTGATGATGTCGCGCGCCCTGGTGGCCAGGAACTTTGCTGCCTCCGTGGGGCGGATGCTCTGGGCGTCGCGTTCCACGAGGGGAGCCTGCACAGCACGCTCGAGCGCTGCCACCTGCTGTGAAACGGCCGAACCGGTGTAGCCGATTTCCCGGGCGGCGTCAGCAAAGGATCCTGTGCGAAGGACCACGGAGAGGGTGCGGAGATGGACTGGATTTAACATGATGCTGCTATTTCTCGGTTGGTGGGGTGAGGAGTTGCTCCACGTTCACTGCTCCACCAGCGGCTTCGAAGTCCAGTTGCGTCTGCTCTCGGAGCCGCTCGTCCGCCAAGTAGTCTGCAATGGTCAAAGCGAGGCCGATGGCACCGTCCACTACTGCTTTGTCTCCGGCGGGGCTGATGGCATGCTGCCCGAACTCCACTGTGTGCATGGGAGTTGTTTCGCGGGAGATGCTGACGGTCGGATGGATGGAGGGGAGCCGCAAGCTGAGGTTTCCCAGGTCCGTGGACCAGCCGCCGCCCACAAGCTCGGTTTCCAGGGTGATGGCGCGTCCGCGGGAAGACATGTGCCCGTGGTAGCGGGCGGCGAGGGAATGGTTGCTGCGCACGGGAAGGTATGCCGGGAACGGATCCCAGGTGGTTTCGAGCCGCGTGCCGGTCATGAGCGCAGCTCCCTCCAGGATGTTCTGCACTCTTTGCGAAAGGTCAACCAGGCCGTCCGGGTCAAGTGAGCGGATTTCGACGACGGCGCTCGCCAGGTGGGGGACGACGTTAACCGCGGACCCGCCCTCGGTGATCAGGCAGTGCAGGCGATCTGTTGCCGGAATGTGCTGGCGAAGTGCCGCAATTCCTTGGTACGCGGCAACGACGGCGTCCAGGGCGTTGCGGCCCATGTGCGGTGCCGAAGAAGCGTGCGCGGCAACTCCGTGGAAGGTGACGTCAACGTCGCGGACAGCCAACGAGGCAAACGACGCCGCTTCGGATTCACCGGTGAAGGGGTGCAGCATGACCACGGCGTCGACGTCGTCAAAGGCGCCCGCCCGTGCCAGCAACTCCTTGCCGTTGCCGTTTTCTTCCGCAGGGGTTCCGATGAGCACAACTGATCCGCCGAGTTTTTCGATCTGCGCGGCCACGCCCAGGAATGCGCCGACCGCCGCTGCGCAGATGACGTTGTGGCCGCAGCCGTGGCCGACTCCCGGAAGGGCATCGTATTCGGCGAGCACGGCAACCTTCGGTGAGCCCGAGCCCGCCTCTGCGCGCAGTGAGGTACGCAGGCCGTAGCGCCCAACCTGGACGGGAAAACCCCGGTACCTGAGGAACTCGGCGGCGAAGGCAACGGACAGGCGCTCTTCGAAGCCCACCTCCGCGATGCCATGGATGCCGTGGCTGAGTTCCCGGAGATCCGTCGTGAGGTCTTCGATGGTGCTCGTAATGTTCCGGGCGATGGATTCGGAGGCGCCAAGTATGCCGGTGAGGGCCAATTTGGACGGGTGCGTTTCCACGGTATCCACGTGGCGTCCTTTCGAGAAGGGGAAGTGAAGAGGGCCAGTGAGTGAACGTCGTCGTCGACTCGTTGGCGCGTTGTTTAACTTAAGATACATCTGGATCTGTGTTAAGAACAGCTAATCGTGCAAGAATGTTCCATGAGCGAAAAGCCACTTCCGGACGTGCCACGGCTGCGCCTGCTCAACGAGGTAGCGCGGCAGGGATCCCTGGCTGGAGCCGCGAGGGTACTGGGCATTACGTCCTCGGCCGTTTCGCAGCAAATCAGCATCCTGGAGAAGGAAACGGGCGTGCAACTCCTGGACAGGTCTTCCCGAGGTGTGGGATTGACCGGAGCCGGCGAAATCCTGGTGGAACACGCCCGTGCGGTGGTCCGGCTCCTGGAGCAGACCCGGGCCGAAATGGACCAGCTTGGCGGGGAACTGGCTGGCAGGGTACGGATCGGATCCATTCCCTCCCTTGCGCGGAACGTGCTTCTTCCGGTCGCTGACAAGCTTGAGGTGACCGCGCCCGACGTCGAACTCACCGTCAACGTCGTTGAGCCCGTGGACAGCATCGAGCAATTGCTCAACGGAGCCCTGGACATTGCGATTGTGGACCTTTACGACAACGTCCCCGTCGCCTTCCCGGACTACCTCGTCACCCGCGAGGTCATGAATGAGCCGCTGGTCCTGGTCACGCCGCCGGACTATGTGGTGCCCCCGCGGCTGAAGCTGACTGACCTCAAGAATGCCGACTGGGTGCTGACGCCCGAGGCCGGGGCGTGCGGGCAAGCCGTACGCTTCGCGTGCCGGAATGAGGGATTCGAGCCGAACAGCCGCTGGGTGGTGGATGATCTTCTTCTGCTGGTCGAGGCCATTTCCCGGGGCAGGGGCATCTCCTTGCTTCCGCCCCTGTCCGTGGACGATACCGTTGCGCCCGTCGGGATCCATGCTTTCGACAAGCCTCGCATTCATCGCCGGGTGCTCACCGTAACGCGAAGCAGCGATGCCCGCCGGCCCATCATTAAAGCCGTCCTTGACGAGGTCCACGGGCTGCTGGGCGCCGCTGCCGCTTGAGTTGCCTACTGCCGCTGATGTCGTTCTCGGATATGACCTTGTCTCAGGGCTGGAACCTGGCCGCCCAGTCATTGAGTTCCTCAATGGCGGCCGCAAGATCGATGTCCATGCCCAGCCTTCCGGCCAGCGTCGCGAACTCCGGACCCCAATTTTCGTGGATGACAATTGCGGTAGGCCAAACCTTCGCCTGGACACCATTCATGCTCCCGATCCGGGCTCTGGTGCGGAAGATGTCTTCGCACGCTTGCAACAGGGGCTCGGTTCCCAATCCTGGGTCAAAGACATTCCGTTTCAGCAGCAGGATGTCCAGTACGTCGCGTTCCCGTTCCTCGTGGCCGGGACCAGTGCAGGCGTGCAGCTTTTGGGCAACTTGGTACTCCGGTGAGATGGAGGCCAGTGTCACTGCGGGTGTGGGTATACCGAAGGGCTCAAGGCGAGGGGCGGGCACGCTGTCATTGGACGTGTCCATGGCACCTTCCAGGAAGGACACCTCAAGGACCACCTTGCGGAACAATTTCCTCGCGAAGAAAATCTGGATCTCGTGTCGGCGGGGATTAGTCGCAGCGAGGGCAACTTCGATGTCTCCGGTTCGGGCTTTGACGACGAATGTGAAATCGCCGAGTGGCCCGGTTAATGCTTCCCGCAAGAAGGAGTCAAAACGGTCGGCCTCCGCCGTGAAAAATGTGTCGACGTCCTGCGTGGCGCGGGCGGCCGGGTGCAGGGACCATTCCAGATAGGCTCCGCCTTTCAGCCTAAGGAAGGGCTTGCCATCACTGCCTTTTGGCCGTTGAAGGGCTGCCATGAGGACGCTTGCGGCAATGGTCCAGGTGGTTACTTGGTCCGGCTCGCCCGTCTCCGTGTTGCGAATTGCGGCCAACAGCGATGAAGCGGTCTTCGCGGGCTTGACCCTGGCTGGCAGATCTCCGTATTTCACCTGGCCTCCTCTCCAAGCCGGTATCGATGAATAAGGTCCTGCGCTTCGGACTCCTCTATGAGTTCCCTCCTGGTCGCCGTCCGGATAGCCTGTGAGGCCAACCCGCGACGCATGCCTTCATCGAGCGCCCGGGCGACGGCCTGCCGGACGGGAAGCATCGGAAGTCCCTGGTGGAACTCGACGTCAAACTTTCCCTTGTGGAGGCAGTAGTGGTCCTTGCCTTTGCGGCGAATCCGTGTCCCGGGCGGCACTGCCACATGGATTTCACGTGGGTTAACGTCACAGAGATCGAGGAGCAGCAATACGCTCTCTGAGTCCAATGCAGAATCCGGTCCGGCCCAAAGCAAAGCCAGTCGGTACTCGGTGGTCTCGTCCACCGGGATCTCGGGAAACCTGTAGATCCCGTGGAGCTCGTGCGTAAGGCGTCCGCGATGAGCCATGCGGGACAAGGCTTTCGGGTCCATGCCAACTGCGACGGCCGCATCTGTGTCCACGAACCCTCCGTGGTCCATTCCAATTTCCCGGAGCTGACTCACCTTTGTCATGCCAAAAGGTTACTATTTTTAGTCACCTTTTGGCAGATAGTGCAACATTCCTGCCGATGAGCATGAGCCAGCCTTGGTGCGCCGCAGCCTAAGGCGCGTACCGCCGTCGTACCCTGACCGGCGACCCAAACCACAGCCAAAGAAAGTCTTGCGGCAGCGCCAGCAAACCTCGTTCTGTTGCAGGGTTAAACCCTGATTTCCCGTTCCATGCTTGAAGTGATCAGTGACGATCACCACAAAGGAGAACGAAGAAATGACCACCCTCGAACGACGTTTCGCAGAGCTTCCCGGCCACTGGCAGGTGCCGGGCCACTTCAAGATCAACCACAGCCACGGCATCCGCGTGGGGGACATGATCTACGTCGGTGGCCAGGAGGACCTCGACGAACAGGGCAACGTCCGCAACCCCGGCGACATCGTGGCGCAGTGCAAGTCCGTCATGGAATCGCTCAAGCGGGTCATCGAAGAACTGGGCGGCACCATGGGTGATGTTGTCCAGTTCAACACCTTCTACGCCGGCGAACTCAGCTACGAAGAGTGGCAGCGCACCTACGACATCCGCTTCAGCTACTTCCCCGCCCCCGGTCCCACCGCCACAGGCATCCTGATCGGCGAGGAGCTCAACCTCCCGGGGATCCGGGTTGAGGTTAACGCCGTCGCTATTGTTGGGAGCGCCGCCACCCGTGTTGAAGCGTTCGACGGCGGCAGGCCGGAAGCGCTTGATGATGCCAACCCGGGTGGGCGTAATGACTAGCATCAAGCCCCAGCTTGGAGTCATCCTCTGCGACCTCGACTCCTACCCCGTCGACTACGTGGAGTGCCTCACCTCGGACTCGCCCGGCATCAGCGACAATCCTGTGGGCTTCTTCGAAAACCCGGCGAGCTGGCAGGGGCTGCCCGTAGCCTACGCAGTCGCCCGTGGAGCACGCGTGGAACCTCTGGTCAACGGCGAACCTGAAGCGGTCGAAGCCTTCTGGGCGGCCAGTGAAAAGCTGGCACGCTGCCCCCTGGTGATCACCGACTGCGGCTTCTTCTTCTACGCCCGGAAGGACATGCGCCAGACAGCCAATGTGATCACGAGCGGCCTGGACCTCCTGCCCGTCGCCTCGGTGCTGACCAGCAAGGACATCGGCGTCCTGACGGTCTCGGAAAAGCTCGCCAGCAAGCTCCTCGACGATCACGTGTTGTCTTCCAGGATTGTCATCGCGGGAATGGAAGGCGAGCCCGGTTGGGCCACCATGCTCACCAACGACCACGCCCTGGGCAACGGCTGGGACCAGCCAATGCTCAAAGAAGGCGTTGCCTCCGTGGTAAAGCGCGAGTTTGGGCCCGGTGGCCGGTTCGAGAACATCGGCGTCCTGGTCTTGGAATGCACGCTGCTGCCAGAGTTCCGCCAGGAAATCCGCAAGTACACCAACGTGCCGATCCTCGACGTCGCCTCCTTCGCGCTCAACGCGCTCGGTGCAGGGTTCGACGCCGGTGCTGACGCCGCCGAGGGGCCGGCCGCTGACGGGACTTCGGCCGCCGGCGCACAAGCCGCGTCAGTCCAATGACACAAGCCAGGAACGAGTTAGCCATGCAAGAAGATGCCGCACAGGATCGGACCGCCATATCGCTGGAATCAGTGGTGAAGAGGTTCGGGAACTATACGGTGATCGACAACGTGTCCTTATCCGTCCGCGAAGGCGAAGTCGTGGCGATCATCGGCCCCAGCGGCGCCGGCAAGAGCACACTGCTCCGTTGCATCAACCTGCTGGAAGTCCCGGACAGCGGGCGCATTACGGTTGAGGGAAACCAGGTGGACGCCGGAACGGAAATCAGCCACAAGGACCTGGTCCGCCTCCGCCGCAACGTGGGCATGGTGTTCCAGTCCTTCAACCTGTTCCCACATATGACCGTGCTGCGGAACATCTCCCTCCCGCAGGAACGCGTGCTCGGCCGGACTCGTGCCGAGGCCGATGCCCGTTCCAAGAAACTCCTGGAGCGCGTGGGACTGGCGGACAAAGCCAACCAGTATCCCAGCCGATGCTCCGGCGGTCAGCAGCAGCGCATCGCCATTGCCCGGGCCCTGGCCTTGGATCCGCAGGTGATGCTGTTCGACGAGCCAACGTCTGCGCTTGATCCGGAGGTGGGCCTGGAAGTCCTCGCCGTCATGAAGGAACTGGCCTCCGAAGGCATGACCATGGTGGTGGTCACGCACGAGATGCAGTTTGCGCGGGATGTCTCCGACCGGGTGGTGGTGATGGCGGAGGGCGCCATCCTTGAACAAGGCGACCCTGCCGACGTCTTCACCTCTCCCAGCATGGACCGCACTCGCCGGTTCCTGCGAGCCGTATTGGAGCGCTGACATGGAACACCTCAGCGTGGTGGCACAAGGCGTCTCCATGACGCTGTTGCTGACACTCTCCTCGCTCTTGTTCGGTGCAATCGGCGGCATCCCGCTGGTGTTGGCGCGCCGCTCGCGGTTTGTCCTGGTCCGTTTCATTGCCAGGACCTTCATTGAGTTTCTCCGGGGCATTCCTCCGCTGGCGTGGCTGTTCATCATCTACTTCGGCGTGGGAAGCGGTGTGATCGAACTCAGCTCGTTTGCGGCCGCAGTCATCGGTTTTGGCCTGGTCTCGTCTGCGTACATGGCCGAGATCTATCGGGGTGGCTTGACCGCCATCCACGACGGCCAGTGGGAAGCCAGCGACGCCTTGGGGCTCTCGCGGGCTGCGACCCTGGCCAGCATCATCGGCCCGCAGGTGCTTCGGGTCTCGATTCCGGCAGCGGCCACGTTTGCCATCGGCCTGCTGAAGGACTCATCCGTTGCCTCCGTGATCGGCGTGCAGGACACCATCTACTGGGCTGGCCACGAATCCACGGTCACGGGTGATGCGATTGTGCCCTTCCTATGGGCGGCCGGCCTTTACGTGGCCATGACCATTCCCTGTGCCTGGGCAACGCGTTTGCTGGACAGCAAGCTCCGAAAGAGGGTTGCGCGATGACGTTCTTCAACGACTGGGTGGACTATTTCCCGGACCTGCTGGGCGGGCTGGGCGTCAGCCTCCAACTGACTCTCGTGACGCTCCTGATGGGTTTGCCGGCTGGCCTGCTGTTGGCGTTGGGGGCCGGTTCCAAGAACCGTGCCTTGCGGGTTGTTTCGATCGGCGTGATCGAAGTCGGCCGTGGAACGCCGGCCCTGGTGGTCCTGCAGCTGTTCTACTTCGGACTGCCCAGCGCCGGCATGACGCTGACGTCCTTCGTGGCAGCATCCTTGGCTTTGGCCTTCACCACCGCCGCGTACACGAGCGAAATCCTCCGCGGTGGTTTGCAGGCCGTGCCCTCTGGAGAGGTGGAAGCCGCACACGCGCTGGGCATGGCCCGCGGCGACATCCTCCGATTTGTTGTGATCCCGCAAGGGGTCAGAATCGCCATCCCGCCGCTCATGGGATTCGCGATCATGGTGTTCCAGGCGACCTCCTTGGCGTACACCATTGCCATGCCGGAACTGATGAGCCAGGCCTACTCCATCGGCTCCATTACCTTCCGCTACCTGAGCATCCTTACCCTCGCAGGGCTGATGTACGCATTGATCACCATTCCCGCGAGTTCCCTCAGCAACTTCGTCGAGCATCGACTGGCGCGTCACCGCTGACACGCCGGCACCCCCATCAAGAGGAACCATCATGAAACTACGAGTCATCGCATCGGCTGTCGCTGCCCTGACGTTGGCCGCTGGGCTTACGGGTTGCGGCGGCAGCACCGACGCCGCCGGATCCAAGACGTCCGCGGACTGCAAACCGGCATCCCAGTTCGACACCTTGAAAAAGGGCTCACTGACGGTCGCCGTCTATGAAGCACCGCCCTACGTCACCTTCAAGGGCAATGAACTTGGAGGCGTCGACGGCGACATCCTCATGGGCTTTGCCCAGAAGCAGTGCCTCACCATCAACGCCGTGTCCGCGGCCGCGGCAGCCGTGATCCCCACCGTCCAAGGTGGCCGGGCCGATGTTGCCACGGGCGGTTGGTGGCGCTCGAAGGCCCGTGCCGACATCCTGTCGTTGACGGATCCGATCTACACCGACCAGATGGTGCTGATCTCCAAGGACGGCCTTAACAAAGTGACCGACCTGAAAGGCAAGAAGGTCGGTACGGTCAACGGCAACGTGTGGGTGGACGACGCCAAGAGCTACCTCGGGGGCGACCTTCAGCTGTACAAGGCTCCGGTGGACCTGTTCCAGGACCTGAAGTCGGGCCGGCTCGACGTCGGCATTGATGGCTTCGGCGAAGCGCATAACAACAGCAACGGCCTGAAGGTGGAGGTCCTGGACCCGGATTCTGCGATCAAGGCTTCGCTTGAGCCGCCGCAGACCTGCTTCCCAGTCACGAAGGACAACGCTGGGCTGCTCAAGGCACTCAACGAGTACGTGGACGGACTGCGCAAGGACGGCGGCCTTGAGAAGATCGTGGTGAAGAACGGCTTCCCGGCTTCCGCGATCAACACCGGTGATGCCCGCCTGATCGGCTAACCCCACCCAACTAGGGGACAGCACCTGCTCCACTGAGTGCTCAGTGGGACGTGTGCTGTCCCCCAGTTGGGTGCGCGGGGCGTTAGAGGGCGTAAATGCTCCAGGATGCGGTGTGGGTCGCACCGGGTTCCAACCGGATAAGGTCTGTTCCGCTGTTGAAGGCGTCCGGTGGGCAGGTCATCGGTTCCACGGCCAGGCCGATCCGGCTCGGGATGGGTGCCGGCTTGTCTGCCGTGTGGATCTGTAGCCAGGTGTAGCTTTCGTCCCAGGACATTCCGACGCCGGTGCCCGCCGGGTCGCGCAACGACACCCGCGCCAGCCCGCCGTCGAACGCCACGTCCGTAAAGGCGTGGTCGATTTCGGTGGCGCCGATCGCGCGCGGTGAGCGGAAGTCGAACTCGTGTCCTTCAACAGGCGCCAACCGAATGGGAAGAAGCCGGTCCGGAGTGACTTCGAGGAACGTCGCGACGGGAGCGTCAAGGATCCACTCATCCAGAGGCGATGGTCCAGCCACGAGGTACGGGTGTGGGCACACGCCGTAGGGCGCGGGGGCGTCGGCGGCGTTCACGGCCGTGACGGAGGAATGCAGTCCGGCGTCGTCGAGCACGTACCGAGCCGCAACCTCCAGCACGAACGGATACCCCGGAGTCGGTCCCACCGTGCATGTCAAGGTGACCGAACCGGCGTCGTGCTCCTTCATGGTCCATTCGAGCGGAAAGGCGAGGCCGTGCAGCGCCGTACCGCGCTCCGGTTCGTTGACGGCGAGTTGGTGCGTGACGCCGTCGAACGTGTATTTGCCGTCCGCGATCCGGTTGGGCCACGGCGCTGCAATGATGCCGCGGTAATCCGGGATTGGACCGCCTTCGGCGAACGGCACCACGAGATCGCGGCCCTCGAATTGCAGGACACGCAGCGCGGCGGCCTGGGCGGTGACAACAGCCGTGTAGCCGCCCGCTGTCAGCGTGAATTCAGGGCTCACAGTCCGCCTGCCAGCTTGTAGTACGCGGCGTTCCAGGCGAGCTCTTTCTTGAACGTTTTGATGGTGGTGCTTTCGTCGATGGTGAGCAGTTCGGTGCGGGCAATTTCGGCGAAGTCCTCGAACACGTCCAGGCCCACCTGCGTGGACAATACCGTGTGGTGGGCCGCACCGGCGGTGAGCCACGCGGCGGCGGAGGTCGCGAAGTCGGGCTTGGGTTCCCAGAGCGCGCGGGCTACGGGCAGGTTGGGGAGGGGCTGGTCGAGGTCGACGACGTCCACGACGTTCGCGACCAAGCGGAACCGGTCCCGCATGTCGGACAGCGCGACGACGACTCCCGGGCCGGCGTCGGTATCGAACACCATGCGGACGGGATCTTCCTTGCCGCCGATGCCCAGCGGGTGGATTTCGACGCGCGGCTTCTTGGCGGTCAGGGACGGGCAGACCTCGAGCATGTGCGCGCCGAGGATCTTCTCCGATCCCGGTTCCAGATGGTACGTGTAGTCCTCCATGAGTGACGCCCCGCCAGCCAGGCCCGCACCCATGACCTTCGCGGCGCGGACCACGATGGCGGTCTTCCAGTCACCCTCCGCGCCGAAGCCGTAGCCGTCCGCCATGAGACGCTGAACTGCCATGCCCGGGAGTTGGCGCAGTTCGCCCAGATCCTCGAAGGAAGTGGTGAACGCGGCGGAGCCGTTCGCTTCCAGGAAGCTGCGGAGGCCGAGTTCGATCCTTGCGCTGTAGCGGAGGGATCCGTGGCGGGTGCCGCCTGCTTTCAGCTCGTCAACCACCTCGTAAAGGCGCTCGTACTCGGCTACCAAGGCGTCGACGTCGGACTCTGCGGCGGTGTGGACCGCGTCGGCAAGTTCGTTGACGGACCAGGTGTTCACCGAGACGCCGAAGCGCAGCTCGGCCTCGGTCTTGTCACCCTCGGTGACGGCCACATTGCGCATGTTGTCGCCGAAGCGTGTCAGCTTCAGCGTCCGGACCGCGGCCCAACCCGCTGAGGCGCGCTGCCAGGAGGCCACCTGGCGGGCGACCTCCGGGTTGGAGACATGCCCGACGACGGTCTTCCGCGGCACCCCGAGACGGGACTGGATGTACCCGAATTCCCGGTCGCCGTGCGCTGCCTGGTTGAGGTTCATGAAGTCGAAATCGATGTCCGCCCACGGCAGGTCCCGGTTGGCCTGCGTGTGCAGGTGCAGGAGAGGCTTGCGGAGGGCGTCCAAGCCCTGGATCCACATCTTGGCCGGGCTGAACGTGTGCATCCACGCGGTCACGCCGATCACGGAATCGTTCGAGTTGGCTTCCAGGGCGGTGCGGCGGATGGCGTCCGAATCGGTAAGGACGGGCTTCCAGACAAGCTTGACCGGCACCGTGGAATTGAGGGTTTCAGCGATCTCCTGGGACTGGGCAGCGACCTGCTTGAGGACATCCTCACCGTAAAGGTGCTGGCTGCCGGTGAGGAACCAGACCTCGCAGTGGTCAAGGGACGTGGTGTTGGCGGAAGGCATGTTGGCTCCTGGAGTTTGGGGTGTGGCCTGGTTGCGGTGCTGCGTCAGCGGCCGTAGACGTTCTGGTACCGGTCGAAAAGGGACGCAATCTTGGCGTCGTCGATCGGCAGAGGCTCGCCGAGTTGGCGGGAAACGTGGACCGTTTTGGCCACTTCCTCGCACATGACCGCTGCCTTGACCGCGGCGCGGGCGTCCTTGCCAATGGTGAACGGACCATGATTCTGCATGAGGACGGCGGGGGAATGGGAACTCCTGAGCGTCTCCACGATCCCGCGGCCGATCGAATCGTCACCAATCAACGCGAAGGGCCCCACCGGAATGGGTCCGCCGAACTCGTCGCCCATCATGGTCAGCACGCAGGGGATCTCCTCGCCTCGGGCCGCCCACGCTGTGGCATACGTGGAGTGCGTGTGGACCACTCCGCCTACTTCGGGCATGTTCCGGTACACGTAGGCATGGGCGGCGGTGTCCGAGGAGGGGGAGAGGTTGGGGTTGCCCCAATCCACGGTTCCGCCGCTGCCCGTGTTGACGCCCCGGACAGGTGTTCCGTAAAGGTCTGTCACCACCATGAGGTCCGGCGTCAGCTCGTCATAGGAGACACCGGACGGCTTGATCACCATCAAGTCGTGGCCCGGGATCCGGCCCGAAACGTTGCCGGCCGTCCACACCACCAGACCGTAGCGGGTCAGTTCAGCATGAAGTTCGCAGACATCCTTGCGGATCCTCGCGATGGTTTCCAGCAGCGCGCTCATGCGGTGGCTCCTTCCATGGTTTGGGTCGCCACGCCGTCCGAGGCTTGGGATGCAGCGTCCGACGGCGTTGCTGCCGCCGCCTGCTGCTTGTCTCTGACCGTCCGCTGGATGGCCTTGAGGCGGTGCATGACCTGGTTGGCGCCACGGCCGAAGTAGTCGTGCAGGGTCTTGTATTCCTGGAACAGCGCCTCATAGGCTGCCACGTTTTCGGGGATGGGCGTGTAGACGGCACCGGGTGCGGCAGCCATGGCGGCGGCGGCTTCCCGAATGTCCTTGTACAGGCCGGCGGCAACGGCAGCATGGATCGCTGAGCCCAAGGCCGGGCCCTGTTCGGAACCGATGGTGGAAAGTTGCAGCCCGGTCGCGTCGGCGTAGATCTGCATCATGAGCTTGTTCTTCAACAGGCCACCCGCCACGATGAACTCCTTCACCGGAACACCCGAATCGCGGAAGGCGTCCACGATGGTCCGGGTGCCGAAGGCCGTGGCTTCAAGAAGTGCCCGGTAGATATCCTCGGGCTTGGTGGCCAAGGTCTGGCCCACAACAATTCCGGAGAGCTCGTGGTCCACCAGCACCGAGCGGTTCCCCGAATGCCAATCCAGGGCGATCAGCCCGTGCTCACCGATTTCCTGCTGGGAAGCGAGCCCGGTCAGGTATTCGTGGATCCCTTGACTGCTTGCCGCGGCGGCCTGGTGATATTCAGGAGGAACTCCGTTCTTGGTGAACCAACCGAAGATGTCACCCACGCCGGACTGTCCGGCTTCGTAGCCCCACAGCCCGTCCACGATTCCGCCGTCCACTACACCGCACATGCCCGGGACTTCCCGGAGCGCATCGCCGTTCATGACGTGGCAGGTGGAGGTGCCCATGATGGCCACGAGTTGCCCGGGCCGGACGGCATTCGCAGCGGGCGCCGTGACATGTGCGTCCACGTTGCCTACGGCCACGGCGATGCCCGCCGGCAGCCCGGTCCATTCGGCCGCTTCCTCGGTAAGGTATCCGGCGGCGTCGCCCAGGCGGCCGATGGTGTGCTGGAGCTTTTCGGTGACAAAGTCCTTGAACCCGGGGTTCAGTGCTTCAAGGAATTCTTCCGAGGGATAGTTTCCATCCTGGTAGATGCCCTTGTAGCCGGCGGTGCAGGCGTTCCGCACGTACGTGCCGCACAGCTGCCACACGATCCAGTCGGCGGCCTCTACCCAGCGATCCATCGCAGCGTAGATTTCCGGATCTTCCTCCAGAAGCTGCAGGCCCTTGGCGAACTCCCATTCCGAAGAGATCAGACCGCCGTAGCGGGGGAGCCAGGCCTCGCCGCGAGCTGCCGCGAGCTGGTTGATCCGGTCGGCCTGCGGTTGCGCAGCGTGGTGACGCCAGAGCTTGACGAACGCGTGCGGGCGGTCTGCAAAGCGGTCCAGTTCGTTCAGCGGCGTGCCGTCCGCCGTCGTCGGAACCATCGTGCACGCGGTGAAGTCGGTCGCGATGCCCACCACCTGCGCGGGATCGATTCCGGCGTCGACGACGGCGGCCGGCACCGCATGGCGCAGCACGTCGCGGTAGTCGTTGGGCACCTGCAGGGCCCAGTCCGCGGGCAGCCGTTGTCCGGTGCCGGGGAGGCTTTCCGAGACGACCGCGTGCGGGTACTCGAAGACTCCGCTGCCAAGTTCCTTGCCGTCCGAAACGCGAACGACGACGGCGCGGCCGGACAAAGTGCCGTAGTCCACGCCAATGACGAATTGCTGGTCCAGGGGACGGGTCTCTGAGGTGTTCATGTGTGGTCTCCATCCGGCTGGCCAGGGCCTCATTGCCGGGGTCGGGTGAAGGGGCGGATCAAGCTGCTGATGCAATTGTTAGCGCTAACAAAATGATTGTCAAGACTTCGGCACCCAACTGGGTCGCAGTAGATGCCGTTATGAAAGGGCGGTTTCTAGCGGTTATCGCAACAGGAAGGTTCTGATCATCTCATTTGGGGTGCAGAAATCGAATCGTTGGCGGGGTCTGTCGTTGAGTTCGTGGGCGACGTAGTCGAGGTCTGTTTGGCTGTAGATGCTCAGGTCTGTGCCTTTGGGGAAGTATTGGCGCAGGAGTCCGTTGGTGTTCTCGTTCGAACCGCGTTGCCAGGGTGAGTGGGGATCGCAGAAGTAGATGTCGATATCGGCTGCGATCTTCACTTCCTTGTGCCTGCTCATCTCGGTCCCTTGGTC
>NZ_JBIVXM010000036.1:0-15651 GCF_044769205.1 Paenarthrobacter sp. NPDC090520 | reverse complement strand
CGCGCGGGCGGGTGGTTGGGCGTTGGTGTTTTGTTCAGTCTGGGTTGGTCGCCCCCCCTCGTGGGGGGGGGGGGGGGGGGTCACCCCCCCCCCCCCCCCCCACAACTGCGACCTAGTTGGGCTGGGGGGCTGGGACCGGGGCCCTGAGCGTCTCCAGGATCCGGCGGGCCAGGGCGTCGTTTTCGCGGAACGGTGCGGCGTTGGTGTTGGGACGGGCAAACGCACCCGCGCCCCATCCGGACGTCCACGGACCCACGGCGAACAACCCCTTCTGAGATGTTCCAACAGGGGAAAGGACCTCGTGATTCCCGGAGACCAGGAGTTTTCCGGTGGAATGCGGGCCGTCTGAGGTGAGCAGCCGCTGTTCGGTGCCCAGTCCGGCGTCGTGCAGGTCCAGCAAGGCGGGATTCGCGGAACGTTCCACGGACGCGGCAGGCAAGCGGGCCTCGATGTAGGCAGAGGCGTCAACCACCACCGGCGACTGGAAGGAGCCCGCCACAAAGCGGCCCGTGGCATCGTCGGCACGGACCCACATGCCCGGGCCCAGGAACTTGAGGAAGCCGGCGCGGTGCAGCGCGAGCATTTCGCGGAGGCGGTGGGCGGGTGGCCCCGAGTCCACGAAGCTGAAGAAGCCGTGCCACCAACCGTGGATGGCTTGCTGCGAGCGGGCGTTGAGCCGTTCCTGCGGCACCAGCCGGCCCAGGTCCATGTACACGAACAGCAACGCCATGAAGAGCGCCAGGGTCTCTGAGTGGTCGTCGCTGGTGCGGAGATCAAGGTCGCGCTGGATGTAGGCGGCCACCGAGCGCTGCACGGCTTCGTGGGAGTCGAACGCGCAGCCGCTCAGTGGGTGGTCCACTGCCTCCAGGTCCAGCCGCAGCGCACGGTCGGGCACGGCGAACGCCGCGAGTTCCTCCCGCTCGGAGCTGTACCAGTCCAAGGCGTCGAAGCGGGCCTCAAAGCTCGCCCACGTGCCCAGGACCCGCTCCGGGTAGCCGGTGAACAACTCGCGATAATACGCGTACCCGGCGTCCTTGGCGATCAGCGGCCAAAGGTGGGCGCGGAAGTCGAGTTCCTGGTGCTCTGCCAGCAGGGCATCGATCGCGTCGGCGGTGAAGTATCGCGGCCGTTCCACGGGAGTGCGCAGCGCGGAGGAGATCTTGGAATGGAACGGAACGCCGCGCCGGGAGCCCGCCCAAAGCCGGGGTTCGGCGCCGGAAGGCACATAGTCGAGTCCGCCGTCGGGCCGTTCTTCGAAGCGGCCGCCGCGGCCCTCGAACAGCAGCACCATCAGGTCCACGAACGCCAGGCCCATCCCGGAGACGATCACATCCTGCCCCGCAGCGATGGGGGAGTAGTCCACGTCCGTGGTGTACGACGGCGGCGCATGGAACCCGCCGTTCTCGGCGGCAAACGCGCTCAGCCGCGCCGACTCGGGCTCCGCCTGCGAATCGGTGTGGCCCAGGGCGTAAACCACGACGTCGGCAGCCACCTCGGCTCCGGAGGCCAGCCGCACGCGGTGCGCACCGGCGTCGTGGTCGCCTCCGGAGGACGCGCCTCCGGAGGACGCGCCACGGGAGGAAGGCGAAACGCCGGTGGCCGTGTCGCGATGCACCGTGACGGTCACGTCCGGTCCGAGTGAGCTGACGGCACGGCGGAAGAACCACTCAAGGTATTTGCTCTGCAGTTGCCGGGTGGGAAACGAAGCCGGCGTCAGGGCCCGGAGTTGGTCCAGGATGTGCGGTTCAAACAGCGGGACGTCGGTGATGCTGCCATCGAGCACGCCGGCGGCCCAGGTGGCCAGGGCGGGACCGTCCAAGGCCGGGCCATCGCAGGCCACCGAGGCATCCGTGAACATTGTGACGTCCGCGGCGGTGGAGTTCATGAGCAGGCCGGGACCTTGGTCGTAACGCCAGATCCGGCCGGAACCCGGCTGGTGCGGCTCCACGACGTGGATCTGCAGCGGACCGTCGAAGAGTGCGGGGCGGCTTGCGGCCAGCCGCTCCAGGACACCGGCCGTGCGCGGACCGCCGCCAATGAAGACGATTGCGGGAACTCGTGACGGCATGGGACATCTCCTGTACTGCGGGGGTTGGTATGCCCAATGTAGGGAGCCCCCGCCACCCCGGTCGAGGCACTGGTAACCGCCGTTCACGACGCGTCATTGCGCGTTAAATGACGAAAAACAAATGACGCATATGGCGTTGTGTGAATTGCGTTTATGACGTCGGAAGAAGCCTTTTGAAGCCGCAAGAAGGCTCGTGAAGAAGTGCAAATTCCCGCCTTGCTGGCCGTTCCGGGCACCCCTAGATTTGCAGAAATCCGATAGACAACCCCCAACCGAAATGAGGTGGCGCATGAGTGCAATCGCACCGCCTGCCACGGCGGAATCCGCACCGCCCACCGCCGACTACTCCGACTACAAACTGGTTCCCGCGAAGCATCCGTGGCGCTGGGTGGGCACGGTCATCGTGGCCATCGGCGTGGCGGCCATCGTATGGTCCCTGGTGACCAACCCGCGCTGGGAGTGGGGCGTGGTGGCGCAATGGTTCACTGCGCAGTCCGTGGTGGCCGGTTTGGTGGAGACGCTGAAGCTGACCGCGATCTCCGGCGTCCTCGGCTTTGTCCTCGGATTCATCCTGGCCCTCATGCGCCTCTCGGCATCGCCGCTGCTGGTCTCGGTGTCCTGGACCTTCTCCTGGATCTTCCGTTCCACCCCGCTGCTGGTCCAGCTGCTCCTTTGGTACAACCTCGGCTACCTGTACGAGAAGATCAGCCTGGGCATCCCGTTCACGGACGTCAGGTTCTTCGAGGCCCAGACCACCACCCTCATCAGCCAGTTCGCTGCCGCCGTCCTGGGCCTTACCCTGAACCAGGCCGCGTACTCCGCGGAAATCATCCGTGGCGGCATCCTTTCCGTGGACCAGGGCCAGCTTGAAGCGGCTGCGGCCTTGGGTATCCCGGCGTGGAAGCGCTCCACCAGGATCGTGCTGCCGCAGGCCATGCGGGCCATCCTGCCCAACGCCTTCAACGAGATCATCGGCCTGGTCAAGGGGACCTCGATTGTGTACGTCCTGGCCTACTCCGAGCTGTTCTACACAGTGCAGGTCATCTACAACCGGACCCAGCAGGTGCTCCCGCTCCTCCTGGTGGCCACGCTCTGGTACGTCGTGATCACCTCGGTGCTGAGCGTCTTCCAGTACTACATTGAACGCCACTTCTCCAAGGGCGCCCTCCGCACGCTCCCGCTCACTCCGTTGCAAAAAGCCCGCAAGTTCTTCGCCGCCCACGCCCCCGTCAACTCCGGGAAGGAACCACGATGACCACCGTCTTCTCCTCCTCCGAAGCGGCCGCGGCCGCCCACCTCGAAGAAGCCCACCTCGCGTCGGGTGGTTCAGGAGCACCGGCCCCGGAACCGCAGGAACGCACGACGTCGGAACAGCCTTCCGCGTCCACTCCGGCTGCCGCTGTGGCCACCAAAGGCCAGGTGGACATCACCAATGTCCGCAAGTCTTTCGGCACCACGGAGGTCCTCAAAGGTGTCTCGCTGTCCGTCCCGCCAGGTGGCGTGGCCGTGATCGTTGGACCGTCCGGCTCGGGCAAGTCCACGCTCCTTCGCACCATCAACCACCTGGAAAAGGTGGACGGCGGCTTCATCACCATCGACGGTGAACTGGTGGGCTACCAGGTTCGTGGCAATAAGCTCCACGAATTGCGTGAGAAGGACATCCTCAAGCAGCGCACGCACATTGGGATGGTGTTCCAGAACTTCAACTTGTTCCCGCACCTCACGGCCTTGGAGAACGTCACGGAGGCGCCCATCGTGGCCCAAGGGCGTTCCAAGGCAGAGGCCCGCAAGCGCGGCCTGGAACTGCTGGACCGCGTGGGCCTGAAGGACCGGGCCGATGCCTACCCCCGCCAGCTGTCCGGCGGCCAGCAGCAACGGGTGGCGATCGCCCGGGCGCTCGCATTGGACCCCAAGATCCTGCTCTTCGACGAGCCCACCTCCGCCTTGGACCCGGAACTCGTCAACGAAGTCCTGGACGTCATCCGCGAACTCGCAAAATCCGGTACCACGCTGATCATCGTCACCCACGAGATGGGCTTTGCCCGGGACGTGGCAGACACCGTGGTGTTCATGGACCAAGGCCAGATTGTGGAGTCCGGCACACCCCAGGACATCTTCAGCAATCCCCGCGAGGAACGCACCCGCAGCTTCTTCTCCAAAGTCATCGAACCAGCCTTTAACATCTAGGAATCCCCATGCTTCGCATCACCCACGGCTTCGCCGCCAATGAAACAAAACTGCGCACCGTTAAAGGCAGGCTCCTGGCACTCGCGGTGCTTCCCGCCGTCGTCCTTCCTGCGCTCGCCGGATGCTCCGATCCTGGCGCATCGGCTGCAAAGCCCGAATCGGAAGCCGCCAGGAACGGCGTTGTTTACAACACCTCCGTGGACCAGAACCGCATCCGCGTGGAGAAGGACGCAGCCGCCACCGCCAAGGTTCCGGCAGCCATCTCCAAGGACGGCAAACTGACCGTCGCCACCACGGCCGGCGCCATCCCGCTGTCCTTCCACGCCACGGATGACAAGACCCCCATCGGCGTGGAGGTGGACATCGCGCAGTTGGTTGCGGACAAACTGGGACTCGAGCTGGACCTTCAGGTGACGTCTTGGGAGAACTGGCCACTGAAGACCCAGTCCGGGGACTTCGAGGCAGTATTCTCCAACGTGGGCATCAACGCTGCGCGCGTCAAGCTGTTCGATTTCTCCACGTACCGCGCGGCCTTCATGGGCTTCGAGGCCAAGAAGAGCTCCACCTATGACATCAAGGGCTCGGACGACATTTCCGGCCTGAAGATTTCCGTGGGCTCGGGCACCAACCAGGAGAAGATCCTCCTGGCGTGGAACAAGGAGCTGGAAGCGAAGGGCAAGGCCCCGGCCACCCTGCAGTACTACTCCTCCGACGCCGACACCATCCTGGCGCTCTCCTCCGGTCGGACGGACCTCAACCTGGCTCCCTACCCGTCCGTGACCTACCGGGAAAACACCCGCGACGACCTCAAAGTGGTTGGCAAGGTCAACGCGGGCTGGCCCTCCGAGACCCTCGTTGCCGCCACCACGCTGAAGGGCAACGGCCTGGCCCCGGCCATCACCGATGCCCTGAACTCCACCATCAAGGACGGCTCCTACGCCAAGGTCCTTGAGCGCTGGGGCCTCTCCGAGGAAGCCGTGCCGGAATCGAAGACCGTCACGGAAGCAACGTTTGGAACCGGCAAATGAAGTTCCAGGTCCTGGACATCATCCCCCACCTGAAAAACCCGGTGACGGGGGAGATCGTTTCCACCGCTGATCGGCTCAACCAAGTAGTGGAAACAGCCCGCCGAGCTGAGGAACTCGGATTCGACAGCTTCTCCGTGGGGGAACGCCATGCGGGCGAGTTCGTCTCGTCATCCCCGACGACGGTCCTCGCCGGCATCGCGGCGGTCACCACGCGCATCCGCCTCCAGACCGGTGTCACCGTGCTCTCTGTGCTGGATCCGGTGCGGGTAGCCGAGGACTATGCCACGATCGACCAACTCAGCCGTGGCCGCTTGGAACTGGTGATCGGCAAGGGCAACGAGGTGCTGCAATACCCGCTGTTCGGACTCTCGTTGGATGACCAGTGGGAACTCCTCGCGGAAAAGTACGCCCTGCTGCGCGCATTGTGGCGGAAGGAAAGCGTCACCTGGTCCGGCAGGTTCCGGCCCGCGCTGACCGAACCGACCACGACGACGCCCCGCCCCTTCGCGGGGTCGCCGCGGATTTGGCACGGCTCGGCTACAACCCTGACGTCCGCTGCGCTCGCCGCCAAGTGGGGTGATCCGCTGTTCACGGCCAACGCCATCCAGCCGCGGGAGAACTACAAGGTCCTGATCGACCACTACCGCGAAGAATACGAGCGCCACGGACACGATCCCCGCCACCAATATCTTGGCTCGGGCAGCGGGGCCGGCGGGGTGTTCATCGCGGACACCACGCAGGAAGCGAAGCGCCAGTACGGTCCGGTTTACGAAGGATTGACGGCGGGCCGCAACGTGCCCGGCAACAACTCGCCCTTCCGCGACATCGACCATGCCGTGGCAGAAGGACCGGCCTTGGTGGGCAGCCCGGAGCAGGTGATCGACAAGATCCTGAGCTACCACTCGCTGTATGGGCATGATCTCCAATCGATTTCCTTGCCCACCACGCTTCCTTTCGAAAAGCAGCTCGAGATCCTGGAGCGCTTCGCCACGGACGTCATCCCGGCCGTTCGTGCCGCAGCCCCCACCACTTTGTGGGAGTCCGGGGATCCGTTCGCCGGCCGACCGGAGTTTGCCGGGGCCACCGAACCGGATGCCGCAGCAACCGTCACCGCAGACCACGCTTTGAACAGGAGCGACACCGCCCATGTCTACGCACACTGAATCCGCCCTCGAGACCTTCGATGCCGAATGGCAGGAGTGGCATGCAGCCCACGAACGCCACCGCGCCCACCCGCACGGCTTCCTCGCCGTCACCCACCTCCACTGGCTGACGGCTGCGCCGACCCGGCTGGAAGGTGCGCCGGGAACCTGGAGCGCGGAGGCCGACGTCGTGCGTGTTGTCCTGGAGCCCGGCGAAAGCCTGCTGCAGGACGGGACGGAACTGGGCGGGAGCGTCCAGCTCGGACCCATCGAGGAACGCGGCGGCATCAACCTGGTGTCCGGCGACTCCGTCATTGAGGTGGCCAAGCGCGGCGGCGAATACATTGTCCGTCCCCGCAACCCAGCGAATGCACTGTTGCAGGACTACCAAGGCACACCCACGTATACGCCCAACGCCGCCTTCGCAGTGGCCGGAACGTTCGTGCCGTTCGATGAGCCGCGGTCCACCACGGTTGGCGCCGCAGTCGAAGGTATCCAGCATGTGTACGAGGCGCCCGGTGAGATCCGCTTCAAGCTCGCCGGCCAGGAACTGACCCTGACCGCATTCAACGGCTACGCGCCAGGCTCCCTGTCCGTGCTCTTCACCGACCAAACCTCCGGCAAGACCACGTACGCCGCCAACCGCTCGCTGTCCGTGACCCCGGCGACTGACGGCACCGTCACGCTGGATTTCAACCGGGCCGTGAACCTGCCGTGCGCCTACACCGACCTCGCCACCTGCCCGCTCCCGCCGGCCGAAAACCGGCTGCCGGTAGCGATTGAAGCAGGCGAAAAGATTCCCTACGAACGTCAGGACCAGAAGTGAGCACCAACAACAACGCCGGATTCCTGGCCATCGAACTTGATGGTGCCGGGTGGGACGGCGGAGCCTTCAACGGCCTCGCCGAAGCCGTCCTCGCAGCCGAGTCCGCCGGATTCCACATCGCCACCTTTGCCGATGCCCCGGAAGCCGGCAGAGCCAACGCCCTGCAGCGTGCGGCCTTCGCCGGTCCCGTCACCCGGTCCATCGCGCTGGTTCCCGAGGTGGACACCGTGTACACCGAGCCGTTCCACGTCTCCACGCAGCTCGCCAGCCTGGATTACGTGTCCGGTGGCCGTGCCGGCTGGATCGCTACCGCAGCCGAATCGCCGGAGGCTGCTGCCGCCGTCGGACGTTCTTTCGTGAGCGGCGACGCGCTCGGCCAGGAGGCCGCCGCCTCGATCGAGGTTGGCCGCCGCCTCTGGGATTCCTGGGAAGACGACGCCGTGATCCGGGATGTCGCCACTGGCCGGTACATCGACGTGGACAAGCTGCATTATGTGGACTTCGAAACTCCGGAGGGCTTTGCCGGCACGTCCTACTCCGTGAAGGGGCCGTCGATCATTCCGAGGCCACTGCAGGGGCAGCTTCCCGTGCTGGCCTCCGCGTCGTTGGTGGGCGAAGGATCTGTTCCAGTTGAGGCTGTTGACGCCGTGCTGGTCACGGCGCCCACCCCCGAGCTGCTGGTGGCCGAGGTCCGGGATGTCCGTGCCCGGCTGGGTGCGTCCGTTGCGGTGGTGGCGGAGCTCGACGTCGTCCTCGACTCGCGCGGCGAGCCTGCCGCGCGTCGCGTGGTCCCGGAGGGCGACCACGCGCGTTTTGCCGGCTCGGCTGCGGAGCTCACCGACTATCTCGACGCCCTTTTGCAGGAGGCCGACGGCGTCCGGCTGCACCCCGGTGACCTGGCGCTGGAACTCGATGAGCTGTCCAGGCTGGTCCTGCCTGAGCTGCGCCGCCGCGGATCGTTGCGGCCGCCAGTCCTGGACTCCACCTTCCGCGGGCTCCTCGGACTGGAACATGCCGACAACCGCTACTCGACTGCCGGAAAGTAAAGGTAACCCCATGACACGCGACATTTTCCAGCCGAGCGGGCAGATCCAGTTCGGCATCTTCTTCCAGGGCGTCAACTCCGGCACCATCTGGAAAGCCGCGGAGTCCGGTTCGCAGACGGACTTCGAGTCCTTCCGCAGGATTGTCCAGACCGCAGAACGCGGCAAGTTCGCGGCGTTCTTCCTGGGGGAGGGCCTTCGCCTCCGCGAACACTTGGGACGTCCGCACGCCCTTGACGTGGTGGGCCGTCCGGACGCGCAGACCATGCTCGCAGCGCTGGCGTCGGTCACCAAGAACATCGGCCTGGTGGCGACGCAGAACACCACCTACAACGACCCCGCTGACCTGGCCCACCGGTTGGCCTCGCTGGACCTCATCTCCGGCGGCCGCGCCGCGTGGAACATCGTCACCACGGACAACGCCTGGACGGGAGCCAACTTCCGCCGTGGCGGGTACCTCGACCATGCGGACCGCTACAAGCACGCGGAGGCTTTCGTGGAGACAGCCAAGCGCATTTGGGATTCGTGGGAAACAGCCTCCGGACCCGCCCGCCGGGTGCTCCACGAGGGCCAGCACTACACCGTGGACGTCACGCCGCGCTTGCCTCGCAGCGCCCAGTACCGTCCTGTGCTCTTCCAAGCCGGCGATTCACCGGAAGGCCGCGACTTCGCAGCCCGCCAGTCGGACGTCATCTTCTCCGCCCACCCCAAGTTCGACGACGCAGTGGAGTTCCGCCGCGACATCGTGGCCCGCTCCGTTGCTGCCGGACGAGGAGCCAACGCGGTGCAGATCATGCCGGCCAGCGAGTTCATCCTTGCTGCCACTGACCAGGAAGCGCAGGAAAAGAAGGCCTGGGTCCGGAGCCTGCAGATCGGTCCGCAGCAGGCCATTGCCTATCTGGAACAATTCTGGGGTCGTGAGCTCTCCTCGTATGATCCGGATGGTCCCCTGCCGGAGATCGACCCCGTGGTGGAAGAGACCTCCGAGACGCGCGGCAGCGGCTTCCACGGAGCCAAGGCCCGCCAGCTTGCCGACCAATGGCGCGCGGAGGCCAAGGACAAGGGCTTGTCCATCCGGGAATTCGTCACCTCGAAGACTGCGCGGATCGACGCCACCTTCACCGGTTCCTACAACGCCGTGGCCGACCACCTCGCGGAATACGCACGCGTTGGAGCCGTGGATGGCTTCAACATCTCCCCGTGGCTCATCCCCACGGGCCTGGATGACATTGTGAACCACCTGGTTCCCGAGCTCCAGGAACGCGGCGTGTACCCCACCGAGTACCGTGGCACCACGCTCCGCGAGAACCTGGGGTTGGAAACGCCCGTGCGTTCGAGTGAGTCCCTGAGCGTCTGATGGTGCGCACGTGGATGGATTTTGCTGGATCATTCCTTCGCCGCGTCCGTTTCTTTGCGGAATCACGGGGGTTCGGCGCGGAGGGTCCGCGAACGATGCAGCAGAATCCTGAGGCGTTCGACGGCGGGCCGGAGACTGTCCGTCTCCAGCTCGCCGTGTGGAACCAACCGATCTAGCTAGAGGAGTTCGCGGAACACGTTCCAGCCGGTGCCCACGGGGCCATAGGGTCCCCAAAGGACCCCGGTGGACGCTCCCGTGGAGTACGTCACCAGGTCGCCGTTCCCGTTAACTGCGAAGAGATTGTTGTAGCGCTGGTGGCCGAAACTTCCAAGGCCCTTGATATCGGTGAACGTGCCCCAGCCGCCGCTGACCACCGCGGAGGATTCCCAGCCGCCAGTACCGTCCGCCCGGTAGATGGAGATGTACCCGTCGCGGTCCCGTGCGAACACTTCCACGGGACCGTCGCCGTTCATGTCACCACCGGTGATGATCTTGTCCATGACCTGCCAGCCCTGGCCGACCTTGGACCTGGGCAGCCAGCCGCCATCGCCGTCGCCCGGGTAAAGGTAGAGGTCCCCGGCTGCATCCCTGGCCAGGACATCGTTGAAACCGTCTCCGTCGAAGTCGCCAGGGCCCACGATCGAGTCGAAGATATTCCAGCCCTGGCCCACTTGTTGGCGCTCCTGCCAGCCGCCGTCCCCGTCACCGGGATACAGGAAAAGAGTGCCGGTGGCGTCCGTGGCCAGGAGATCGTTGTAGCCGTCTCCGTCGAAGTCGCCCGGCGAGAACACGATGCCCATCGCGTCCCAGCCTTGTCCCACCTGGCGGGGTTCGTCCCATTCGCCGAAGTACGTGGGGCACGCGCCCTCGCAGCTGCCGGGGATGTACGTGTACGTCCTTGGATAGAGAATGAGCCTGCCGTCCTGCGTCCTTCCGAGCGGCTCGAAGTTTCCGCGGTCCGTCCAGCCCATGGCACGGGACGAGGCTTTGACCGGTGCACTGTCCGGGCTGACGCGCGTTTCGTCCGGGCAATTGGGTTCAGCGGGCGTGGAGGGGCGGACCTTGAGCGATATCCTGTGGCCGAGGTCCGCCGGAACAAGCTTCAGGACTTCGCCCTGGCGTTCGGGCGGCAAAGCCACTCCATCCTGCAACCATTCCAGTGTGTAGCCGTTGGGCGTGGTGCCTGTGGGGTTCTTGCAGCCGGAGTAGTCGTAGTCGTACTGCTTGCGGAGCTCGGCGCCAACATAGGGCACGCCGTCGATGATGGCCGTGGGACCCACGGCCGGCGTCGTCACGGCCGGATTTGCCACTGCGGGATTTGCCACAGCCGGCGGGGCCATAGCCACAAATGAGGTCCCTGCCACCATCGCCGTTGCTGCGTAGATCGCCTTGCGCACTCCAAAAATCCCCATTGTTCCCCCCGGAAGCCAGCATCGATAGTGCGTGGGTCTTTGCTGAGCGTACCGCAGAAACCTGCCCGGGTCAGCCGGCCGAACGCGCCACCATGAACACGTCAACAGGGTCCTCTGACTCCAACTCGAAGCCCACGCGCTCGTAGAGGCGACGGGCCGGGCTGCCCTGCAGGACGTTGAGCCGGAAGGGCCTGTGGTCCGCGAAGTCCCGCATGACTTTGCGGAGGACGGCACCGCCCAGGCCCTGCCCCTGATGGTCGGGGGAGAGGTAGAAGTGCTCGATCCACACTTCGCCCGCCTCCGGCCGAATGGCAATGACGCCGGCATCCACACCCTGGACGTGGACCACGTAGGTGTGTTCGGGCAGGAACGCTTTCAGGAAGCGCTCGCGGACACGGACCGGGTCGAAGCGCCCCAAACGTTCAAGATCGGGCCGCATCACCACGGCACGTAGTTCCGCGATCCAGGACGCATCGCTGCTGTTGGACGGACGGAGGGTGAACTCGGGAGGCACACGTCCAGCCTAGGCCCTGAAAGCTCAGCCCGTTTCCTCGACAGAGGCCGGTGCCGGGTCTCGCTGTGTGGCAACCCAACTGGCGAGCATCTTGAGGGCATCCTCGGAAGGTGTTCCCGGGTCCGCGGTGTACACGTTGATCCGCAGGCCCGGATCGGCGGCCAGCTCAAGCGCCTCGAAGCTCAGGTCCAGCTCTCCGACAACCGGATGGTGCAGGCGCTTGCGCCCGGTCCGGTGGTACTTCACATCATGCCGGGCCCATCTGGTCCGGAATTCCTCGCTGCGGGTCGAGAGCTCGCCAATGAGGTCAGTCAGGTCCTTGTCGTAGGGGTTCTTACCGGCCGTGGAGCGCAACACGGCCACGATGTCGTCCGCGCTGCGCTCCCAATCCGCGAAGAATTGCCTGGCCTTCGGGTTCAGGAACGTGAAGCGGGCGCTGTTAGGCGGTTTGGTTTCCTCCGCCATCAGGTCCATGTAAAGCGCGGCACCGAGTTCATTGGACGCGAGGACATCGCCGCGGTCGTTACGGACCCATGCGGGCGCCGTCGTAATTGCGTCGACAACGCGCTGCACGCTGGGCCGGACCGTGCGCGGGCTTCGCTTGCGACGCACTCGCGGAGCGGCTCCGGCCGCCCGCGCCAGGTCGAAAAGGTGGGCGGTTTCGGCGTCGTCAAGCTGCAAAGCCCGGCCCAGCGCCTCCAGGACGCTGTCCGAAGCTCCCGAAAGGTTCCCGCGCTCCAGCCGGATGTAATAGTCGATGCTCATCCCGGCGAGCATCGCCACTTCCTCGCGGCGCAGCCCAGCGACGCGGCGGTTCCCGCCATAGGCCGGCAAGCCGGCGGCCTCGGGCGTGATCCGGGCCCGCCGCGAGGTAAGGAACTTCCGCACATCGTCACTGTGAGTCATGCCTGCAACGCTACGCTGCCCCGGTGCACCGAGGGAGGGACTGCCAGTACTTGGGAAGGCAAGGGGGTAATGGCGGGCACTCCCACGCTCCTGCCACCGCACCTAGCGTGGACGGCATGACGATCGAACTCACACTCAACAACGGAGTCACCATGCCTGCCCTTGGTTTGGGCGTCTTCCAAAGTGCACCGGAAGATACGACGGCGGCAGTGCAGTCGGCGCTCGCGGCCGGTTACCGGCACATCGACACAGCGGCGGCCTACGGGAACGAACGTGAAGTGGGCGAAGGGCTCCGCGCATCAGGTGTGGGCCGATCCGAGGTCTTCATTGAGACCAAGGTCTGGGTCAGCGACTACGGCTACGAGCAGACGCTCCACGCCTGGGACAAGGCCATGGGCAAGCTCGGCGTGGACTATCTGGACCTGTTCATCCTCCACCAGCCGGCACCGGACCGCTTCGACCAAACGATCGCGGCGTACAAGGCGCTGGAGAAACTGCTCGACGACGGCAAGGTCCGGGCCATCGGCGTCAGCAACTTCATGCCGCATCACCTGAAGGAACTGCTCGTCGCCACGGACATTGTGCCGGCAGTAAACCAGGTTGAACTCCACCCCTATTTCACGCAGCCGGACGTGCAGGCGGCAAATGCCGAGCATGGCATCCTCACCCAGGCGTGGTCTCCTATCGGTGGCATCACGTTCTACCCGGGGTGGGGCGAGGAGCGCAGGAACGTGATGGAAGACCCTGCGATTGTTGCGATAGCGCAGGCGCACGGAAAGACTCCGGCCCAGGTGATGATCCGCTGGCACCTGCAGCAGGGCCGCTCGGCCATTCCCAAGTCCACCAACGCGGACCGGATCGCAGCAAACTTTGATGTTTTCGACTTCGAGCTCGGCGATACGGAGCTGGGTGTCATCGACGCCTTGGACCGCGGGGTCCGCAACGGACCGGACCCGGATGTGGCCCGTCCTGAGCGTTTCGCCATGGTGATCCCCGAAGCCTGACTACCAGTTACAACCCGAAAGGTTCCCCATGGAATACCGTTCCCTTGGCCGCACCGGCGTGCAGCTCAGTCCCTTGTGCCTTGGCGCGATGATGTTTGGCCCGTGGGGCAACAACGACGTGGCCGACTCCATCCGCATCATCCACCGTGCCTTGGACTCGGGCATCAACTTCGTGGACACCGCAGATGTCTACTCGGGCGGAGCATCCGAGGAGATCATGGGCCAAGCCTTGGTAGGGCGCCGCGAAGACGTCTTCCTGGCCACGAAATTCTTCATGCCGATGAATGAGGACGATCCGAACCAGCGGGGTGGTTCCCGGCGCTGGATCATCCGCGAGGTGGAGAACTCCCTGCGCCGCCTCAACACCGACTACATCGACCTCTACCAGGTCCATCGGCCGAGCCCGGACACCGACGTGGAGGAAACCCTTGGCGCGCTCACGGACCTGGTCCGGCAGGGCAAGGTCCGGTACATCGGATCGTCGTCCTATTCGGGCTCCCAGATCGTGGAAGCGCAGTGGGCATCCCGGGAACGCAACCTGGAGCGTTTCGTCACCGAACAACCGCCCTACTCGATCCTGACCCGCGGCATCGAGGAAGACGTGCTCCCGACGGTGCAGCGCCACGGCATGGGTACCTTGACGTACAGTCCGCTTGCTGGGGGATGGCTGTCCGGGCGTTGGCGGAAGGACTCAGCTTCGACGCCGACATCCAGTGCCCGGCCCAGCGCCCGCTTCGACATGGCCAAACCGGCCAACCAGCGGAAGCTCGACATCGTGGAAGAACTCGCCCAGCTTGCAGGGCAGTCCGGGCTCACGCTCATCGAATTGGCGATCGCGTTCGTGATCAACCACCCCGGTGTTACCGCCGCAATCGTTGGCCCGCGCACCATGGAACAGTTGGAATCCTACCTCCCTGCGGCGGATATCAAACTCACCACCGACGTGCTGGACAGGATCGACCAACTCGTCGCGCCCGGCGTCACCGTGAACCCGGACGACAACAGCTACGGCGCACACGAGCTCACACCGAAAGCCCGGAGGCGGTAGGTACCCGCGGAGGGTCCCCTACGTAGGATTGAACCGACGAAAGGGGCTCACGGATGGTCACGCGCGAAGAAGTTGAAGCCGCATACTCCCGGACGGCTGGCTGGGTGCGGCGCACTCCGTTGGCCGAGGCCGGGGAACATCAAGGCCCCGGCGGGCTCTGGTTCAAGCTCGAGTACATGCAGCACACGGGCTCCTTCAAAGCCCGCGGCGCGTTCAACCGGCTGCTCACGGCGCGGGAGAACGGCGAGTTGGACCCCGAGGTCGGCGTGGTGGTGGCCTCCGGCGGCAACGCGGGCCTGGCCAACGCCTACGCCGCTGCCAAGCTGGGTGTTCCTGCCACGGTCTTCGTACCCCAGTCCGCGCCGGCCAACAAGGTCCACAAGCTCTACGCCGTTGGGGCACGCGTGATCCAAGGCGGAGCCGAGTACGCCGAGGCTTACGCCGCGGCGGTTGCTTTCGCCGGGGAGAAGGGTGCCGTCTACTGCCACGCCTACGACCAGCCGGAGATCGTAGCCGGCGCCGGCGGCGTGGGACTTGAGTTGCTGGACGGACTGCCCGACGTCGACACGATCCTCGTTGCTGTTGGTGGCGGTGGGTTGATGGGCGGCATAGCGGCGGCCACCGAAGGCCGGGCGCACGTGGTTGGCGTAGAACCGGAGACCGTCCCGACCCTGCATACGGCGCTCACTCAAGGGGAGCCCGTGGACGTGCCGGTTTCGGGCATAGCGGCGGACTCCCTGGGCGCTCGCCGGGTGGGAGAGATCGGCTTTGGCGTCGCGAAACGGACCGGTGTCCAAAGCGTCCTGGTCAGCGACGACGCCATCATCGATGCCCGGCGAAAACTCTGGGAGGGCCACAGGATCCTGGTGGAACACGGCGCCGCTGCTGCCTACGCTGCACTGCTCACGGGTGTGTACGCCCCGCGCGATGGTGAGACGGTCGCCGTCGTACTTTGCGGCGCAAATACGGATCCCGCGCACATCTGAACCCAACTAAGTCGCATTAGTGCGCGTTTTGACCTCGGCGGAGTCAAGGGGTGGGAGCAACGCTGGGGGGTTAGGCCGCTTGTAGCAGCTGGTTAAGCCGGTTGGCTGGGGTTTCGAGGTTGAGGGTGGG
>NZ_JBIVXM010000035.1:0-20806 GCF_044769205.1 Paenarthrobacter sp. NPDC090520 | reverse complement strand
TCAACGACAGACCCCGCCAACGATTCGACTTCTGCACCCCAAATGAGATGATCAGAACCTTCCTGTTGCGATAACCGCTAGAAACCGCCCCCTCAGAACAACCACAAGTGCCAGTTACTTCAGCGATAGAGTTGCTCACATGAGCCACATCTCCCCCGCACCTGCCGCTGCCACGGAACCGGCAGTTCAGCCTCCTGTCGCCAAGAAGGTCCCTGTCCACCGCGAACACCACGGCGATGTCTTCGTGGACAACTACGAGTGGTTGCGGGAGAAGGAGTCCCCCGAGGTCGTGGAGCACCTCAAGGCTGAGAACAGCTACCAGGAGGCCGTCACCGCGCACCAGGAGCCCCTCCGCGAGGCCATGTTCCAGGAGATCAAGGGCCGTACCCAGGAAACCGACCTTTCCGTGCCCAGCCGCAAGGATGGTTGGTGGTACTACAGCCGCTCGGTGGAGGGCAAGGAGTACAGCATCCAGTGCCGCGTCCGGGCACAGGACACCGGAGACCGCGTAGCCGACTGGACTCCCCCGTCCGTGGAGCCGGGTGTCCCGATCGCGGGCGAGGAGATCCTCCTTGACGGCAACGTGGAAGCCGAGGGCCAGCCGTTCTTCAGCATCGGCGGTGCTGCCGTAACCATTGACGGAAACCTCTACGCCTACGCCGTGGACAACGCGGGCGACGAACGCTTCACCCTGCGCATCAAGGACCTCCGCACCGGTGAACTCCTGCCTGACGTCATCGAGAACATTTTCTACGGCGTTGCCTTCTCCCCCGACGGCACACGCCTCTTCTATACAGTGGTGGACGATTCCTGGCGGCCGTACCAGGTAAAGGCCCACGTCCTGGGCACGCCCGTCACCGAGGATGAGGTGCTGTACCAGGAGGACGACGTCGCCATGTGGTTGGGCTTCGAACTCGCCTCCGACCGCCGTCACCTGGTGCTCAGCATCGGCTGCTCCGAGTTCAGCGAAACGCGCTTGCTCCGCTTCGACGACTACGAAGCCGGCCTCACCACCGTCATTTCCCGCGACGAGCACATCCTCTACGAGGCCGAGCCGTTCCTCCTGGACGGTCGCGAAACGCTCCTCCTGACCCATAACAAGGACGCCATCAATTCCATGGTGAGCCTGGTGGATCCGGAAGAACTGGCCAAGCCGCTGGCCGAGCAGAACTGGCGTACCGTCGTCGGGCATTCCGACCAGGTACGCGTCAACGGTGCCGGCGTGACCGCCACCCATCTGGTGCTGTCCATCCGCAAGGACACGATCGAGCGCGTCCAGGTGCTGCCGCTTGAGGGCCTGGGAACTGCCGCGCAGGACTCACCTGTTGAGCCATCCTTCGACGAGGAGCTGTACACCGCTGGGGTGTCCGGCTCCGACTACAACGCCCCGGTGATCCGCATGGGCTACACGTCCTACTTCACGCCATCGCGGGTCTACGACTTCGTGCTGCCAACCGCTTCGCAGCCCGCCGGCGAATTGCTTCTGCGCAAGGAGAGCCCGGTGCTGGGCGGCTACTCCCCCACCGATTACGTAGCGACGCGCGAATGGGCAACGGCCGACGACGGCACCCGGGTTCCGCTTTCGGTGTTGCGGCACGCTTCGGTACAGCAGGACGGCACAGCCGCGGGCTTGGTGTATGGGTATGGCTCATACGAAATGAGCATGGACCCCGGCTTTGGGGTGGCCCGCTTGTCCCTGCTGGACCGCGGCATCGTCATGGTGATCGCGCACATCCGCGGCGGCGGCGAGCTGGGCAGGCACTGGTACGAGGACGGCAAGAAGCTCACAAAGAAGAACACCTTCACGGACTTTATCGCGGCCACGGACTGGCTCGCTTCCTCGGGGTGGGTTTCTCCGGGGCGGATTGCGGCCATGGGCGGGTCCGCCGGCGGGCTCCTCATGGGCGCCGTGGCAAACCTGGCTCCGGAAAAATACGCGGCCGTGGTGGCACAGGTGCCGTTCGTGGACGCCCTGACCACCATCCTGGACCCGGACCTTCCGCTGTCCGCGCTGGAGTGGGAAGAGTGGGGCAACCCGATCCTGGATCCCGAGGCCTACGCGTACATGAAGTCCTACACTCCGTACGAAAACGTGCGTTCTGTGGCCTACCCGAAGATCGCGGCCGTGACGTCTTTCAATGACACCCGCGTGCTGTACGTGGAGCCGGCCAAGTGGGTGCAGGCGCTGCGTTCGGCGACCACGGGGTCCGAGCCCATTGTCATGAAGATCGAGATGGACGGCGGACACGGGGGTGCTTCGGGGCGCTACGTGCAGTGGCGCGAACGGGCCTGGGATTATGCATTCGTGGCTGACTCCCTCGGTGCCACCGACCTACTCCCCGGAGCCGGCCTCAAGTAGCGCCGCCCGTGGCACCCAACTGAGTCGCAGTTAAGCGCGTTTTGAGGGCTCAAAACGCGCTTAACTGCGACTCAGTTGGGTACTAGCGGGCTCGGAGGATCGCGAAGTAACCCGGGATCACGTCCGGCTTGGACGGGTTGCTCAGGGGTCGTGTCTCGATGCTCGCCTCGCCCTCCTCCACAAGCTCCCAGTCCGCCGCCGGGAAGGCCTTCCGGCGCTGCGCGGCACCAAAACGGCCCGGCATCGGCAGGCCACGGATGGCCCATTCGAGCGGCGCCGGAATGGAGTCCTTCGTCGCGCCCAGATGGGTCACGTAGTCCACAGGCGTGCCAGGAAAGTTGGTCTCGGCCAGGAACACCATGCCGCGTTGTCCGACGACGGGCAGCAGGTTGGCTGCCAAGGCGGCACGGCCCTTGCGGTCCAGTACGTGGAGCACGCCCCGGATGAACACGTTCGCATCGCCGGAGTAGCCCGCCCGGCCCAACGCCGTCGCGACGGTTCGCGCGGCGTCGGGTGCCGTCATATCGCAGACCCCGTAGCTCGCCGTCGTACTTCCGTCCGATTCCAGCCGTGCCCGCTCCACCGCGTTTTCCGCATAATCCAGGCCGAGGGCGTGCGGGAAATGCCGCGCCAGCGAGCGCGTGAAACTGCCGTTCCCACAACCCACGTCCACGATCGGAAGGGACTGATCGAGCACGGAAAATTTGGGAAGGTAGCCCTCAAGCTCGTGGTCGCTGCCCGAATCCCAGAGGACATCGCCCGCGGCCCCGGTGGAACGGACATTGCCCCAGTACGTGTCCCATGCCGTCAGCGGATCTTTGGGCGCGCTCGAGGAAAGCCGGATCAGGCGTGGAATCAGCAGGTATTTCCGGAAAGCGGAGAGCATTCTCCCAATATAGGGGGCCACACCGCCCTCACCTGCACTTATTCCTCCACCAACCACTCCAGGGCTTCCGTTTGGTCCGTGAAGAATCGGGTGGGGCAGGGTGGCTTCATGATCCCCAGGAAGAAGTTGGCGATGACCCGGTCCACCGGGGACGAACCCCACAGGGCGATCCGGTTGGCCTGGCACGGCTTGGCGAAAACCGAGCGGGCGCCCCGGGTCACATCGTCCGTGGTGGCCATGTCCACGATCATCGGGTACCGGTCTGCTCCGCAAAGCTCGTTGACCCGGTCCATGGCACGTTGGGCGTCCGTCTCCTTGATCCTGGCTCCACGCGGCCATGTCAGCCGCAGGATGCCCTGCTCCTCGAGTTCCAGTTGGAAGGTGACCGGTTGAAGGTCTTCCGAAGCGTCTGGGTGCTCCACTGTGCTCCTTGGCGTTGGGTCGGGGCGGGGCAGCCCCAACAGGCACTTTAAGGCTGGCGAATCCCTGGGGCAAGGATGGGGCCGAACGCTCCGACGCATTCTGCGCCGCTGGTCCGCAGCCGGGGCATGCGCTGATAGGGTGTTGCCAAATCTGGTATTTGCCGTGGAACGTAAAGTTGTATCGGAGGGGGCTCAGTGGTTTCGGACAGGGCCGATGTCCAGCAGGTCTCACTCTCCGCCCTGGTGGCGGACTCCGACATCGAACGGCTGACGGTGACCTCTGCTGCGCTGACCGCTGGGGGGTTCCAGGTGTTTCCTGCCTCCAACGCCGCCTCTCTGGCCATCAGCCTGGAACACAACAGCCATTCTGTGGTGGTGCTGGACAACTCGCTGGCACACGGCCTCCGCAGCCCCGGCGTCCCCGTCCTGTTGCTGCTGGACGCCGTTGACCAGGTGGATCTCGAAGAAGTCGAAGCATGGCGCATGGTGGACTATGTCCTCAATCCGGTCCGCCCCGAGGAACTGGTTTACCGCGTCAACACGCTCATCGGCCGTTCCAAGGAACGGGCCCGTACCCGCGGCGAAGTGGAAACCCTGCGCGAGAGCCTCCGCAACGTCTCCTCCGCCATTCGGGAAACCAACGATCCCCAGCTCATTGCAGACCTCGTGGTCCGCGGCTTCGGCGAAGCCCTGGCTGTTGACCATGTGTGGTTCGCGACGTTCCGCGACGAACGGGTTCCCTCCATCCGCGCCCAATGGAACCGCGCCGGCGTCGCGCAACTGCCCGCGAAGCTGGGCGAAATGGAGAGTGCCATCATGGGCCTCGCCAACAAGCTCTGGACCCAGGCAGATGTCCGGGCCATCCTGGACCACCGGACGGAACCCGATTCACGCATCACTGCGGCGCTGCGTGAATGGTCGCCCGAGCTCAGCCCCGTGTCCTCGGTGATCCTTCCCGTTGGTGAGGGTGCTTCTGCTTTGGGCGTCATCCTCCTGGCCACCGAAGAGGCGAGCCACGAGTGGACGCGCCCGGAAATCAACCTCATGCAGCACGTTGCCGGGAACGTTGCACACGGCCTCATCCAGGGCCACCTGATCAGCGCCCAGCAACGGGTTCTCCATCAACTGCGGCAGCTCGACAAAGCCAAGACGGACTTCCTGGCCACGGTGAACCATGAGTTGCGTACTCCCCTAACCTCCATCACCGCCTACCTCGACATGATCCGTGACGGCTCGGGTGGTCCCGTGCCGGACGGCATCAAGAAAATGCTGGATGTCATCGCCCGGAATTCGGACAGGCTGCGGCGGCTTATCGAAGACATGCTCACGGTGTCCATGCAGGACGGCAGCAACCTGGACCTGAAACCGGTGGACATCGCCAAGCTGCTGCAGGTGGTGGTTGCCACGCTGCGTCCGCTGGCGGAGTCGCGGCACGTCGCCATCTCCTATGTGGAGGCCTCCGAAGACATCGAGGTGACAGCGGACGAGGCCAAGCTGGAACAGGTGTTCACCAACATCGTTGCCAACGCCATCAAGTTCACGCCCGAGGGTGGCCGGGTGGGCATCACGAGTGTTCTGGCGGCCACCGAGGATGGCGGCCAAGCGGCCCTCGTCCAAATCGAAGACACCGGGCTGGGCATCCCCGAACACGATCTCCCGCACATCTTCACGCGCTTCTACCGCGCCTCCAATGCGACGGCAGCTGCTGTCCCCGGAAGCGGCCTGGGATTGGCCATCGCCCAGGACATCGTCAGCAGGCACATGGGTCGCTTGGACCTGGACTCGACGCTTGGGGCCGGGACCACCGTGTCCGTGGAACTGCCCGTCGGGGGACCCTAGCTTGTGACAAGACTGTCAACCATGGCAGCCTGCCCTGACGCGGATCGTCACTAATCCGCGACACATGCCGAAACAAAACTGATGCCCCGGGTGGTAACCCGGGGCATCAATTTGCGTCATGGGGCCTTTACAGGCGTCCCCCCAATTAGTTCGGCCACCAACCGATGCTGGTGGTGTTGGTCTTGGTGGTGACGCTGTTCGGCCACCAGCCGATTGCCGTGCTGTCCTGCGAAGGCTCGGCGTTGGCCGGAGCAGCAAAGCCTGTTACCGCCAAGACTGCTGCCATGAGCAGTGTTGCCGCAAATTTCTTCATTCGCTGTGCCCTTTCGTTCTGATGCGAATTTCTTGTTCGTGACTTGAATAAAGTCACGGGGCAAACTATACGAGCTTTTCTTCCGCAATAACATGGATAATGGCCTCATGCAGAGTCCCCAACTAACGCCAGTGGTCGTAGCCGGACTCAACGCACGCGCCAAGTGGAAGGAACGCGACTTCGACGAAGCCTTCCGGCTGGCCGGCGAAGCCGCCGATCTGGCCACATCGGCCGGTGATGATGATGCCTGGTGGAACATGCTCTACCTGCAGGCAGAGTGCCGCCGCGACCAAGGACGGATCGAGGAATACCTCAAACTTGCAACGGCCCTCAATGACCTTCCCCTGACCGCGTCCTCTGCCGAACGCGGCGCCATGGCGGGAACCATGGTGGCTGTCGCCCTGCAGGGACTCGGACGCCTGGCCGAAGCCGCTGCCATGGCCTCGGACGCCGCGAAACTTGCTGCCGGGGATCCGGACCTGCTGTATGTGCAGATCCTGGCCCAGCGTGCCCTCATCGCCTCGCTTGCAGAAAGCAGGATGCTGGAAGACGCGTGGCGCGAGTGCCTGGAACTCGAGAACCTGCTGGCCGACGTGGACGAAGACACGGCAGGCAAGGGCTATTGGGTGATCGGCAACGTCGCCTTCCTCGCGGACAGGGTTTCCGACGGCGGCCTCTACCACGATCTCGCGGCCGAAAGGCTGTCCCCTTCCAAGGACGTGGACCTGTGGGCACGGTTCAACCGGGCATCCGCCGAAATGCGCCTCCAAGCCAAACTGAGCGACGCCGCTACCCTGCGCTGCATCGAAAGGGCCGAGCTGGCCACGGACATCGTGGGCGGCTCGGAAAGGGACCACCTGGAGATGTCACTGGTCCGGGCGCGCTGGAACTATCTCAACCAGGACATGCCCGCCGCCCTGGCCATCCTGGAGCCGCTGTGCAACCGTTCCTCCGTCCTGGCCACCCAGACAGCGGCCGAGGCGCATTTCCTGCTGGGCCGAACCCTGCTGGCCCTGGGACGGCAGCAAGAGGCCCAGGCAACCTTCGACGAATCGGCGGCGTTGTTCGAGCAGGCAGCCCTCCCGGAACGCAGCTCTGCCGTTCACGAGTATCTCCGCGATAATGTTGGGCGTACCGCAGATGAGCGAGGCGGACCGCACGGGGGGTGAGCATGTCCGAGGAGAAGTCTGACGCCGGCAACGATCCGCGTCTGGGGTTGCTCCTGGAAGGCATCATCAAACTGGCTGCCGGAGATCTCGACGCCCGTATTGAAGTCTCCGATGCCCGGGACGAGATCGATGCCGTCATCATGGGCACCAACCTCCTGGCCGAGGACCTCCAGATCATCTACGCCGAGCTTGAGGAGCGCGTAGCGGCCAGGACAAAGCAGCTGCACGAGGCACACCGCGAGATGCAGCACATGGCCATGACAGATTCCCTCACCGGACTCAACAACCGCTCGGCCTTCACCTCCGCCTTGACCGATGCCCAGGAACGCGCCCGCAACGGCGGGCAACGGCCCGCCATCCTCCTCCTGGACATGAACGGCTTCAAGGGCATCAACGACTCCCTCGGCCACACCATCGGTGACCAGGTGCTGGAAATCGTGGCCCAGCGGATCAGCGGAGCAGTCCGGGAAGAGGACATGGTGGCCCGCATGGGCGGCGACGAGTTCGCCGTCCTGCTGCGCGACGTGACCCCGGCGATCGCCAATTCCATCGGCAACCGGGTGCTTGCCGCCGTCGACGGCATCATGGAAATCGAGGGGCACCATCTCCGCTGCGGCGCCAGCATGGGCCTTCGGATGGCGCAGCCGGAGCAGACGGCCCAAGTACTCATGATGGAAGCCGACATCGCCATGTACGAGTCCAAGGCCGAGGGCCGTGGGCGCCTGAAGGTGTTCAAGCCGGAGATGCTGCACGCCCGCCAGCTCCGCAACCAGCTGGTCAGCGAACTCAAGGAAGCCATCACCGGGTCACAACTGGTGCTGTTCTACCAGCCGATCATCCGGCTTGATACGCGCGGGATCGAAGGCGTGGAAGCTCTGGTCCGGTGGAACCACCCCACCCGCGGCATGGTGATGCCGGACGAGTTCATCCCCATCGCCGAGGAAACGGGGATGATTTCCGAACTGGGCACCTGGGTGCTGCGCACCGCCGTCGAGCAGTTGCAGCAGTGGCGCAGCGACCCTCTCACAGCCCACCACGATTTCAATATGCGCATCAACGTCTCCGCGGCGGACCTCCAGCGGCTGGAGTTCGTGGAGGACGTCCGGGATGCGTTGAACTCGGCAGGCCTGGACCCGTCCCAGTTGGTCCTGGAGTTGACCGAATCAGCAGTGATCCAGGGCAACGACCTTGACCGGTACACGCTCAAGGCCCTGGAGCGCTTGGGCGTCGGCATGGAGATCGACGATTTCGGCACCGGCTACTCCTCCATCGACTACCTCCGGCGACTGCCCGTGCATGCGGTCAAGGTGGACCGTTCCCTGCTCTCGGCCCTCGGCAGCGACCCTTCGCAGCCGGCACTGCTTGCCGCGGTACTGCAACTCATTCGGGCATGCGGCCTGGGTGCCGTGTGGGAGGGCATCGAAACCGAGGACCAGGCCGAGTATTTGCTCAGCATTGGCTGTACCAGCGGCCAAGGTTATTTCTTCAGTCGTCCCCTGCCCGAGGCGCAGCTCACCGAACAGCTCAGGCACCATAAGGCGTGGCCGGTCCGGGATTGAGCCTGCGGCCTGTTGGCGCACGACGGCGGCGGGCCGGGTTGGGTGCGTTGCCGCACGACGGCGGCGGGCTGGGTTGGGTGCGCTGCCGCACGACGGCGGCGGGCCGGGTTGGGTGCGTTGCCGGCGTCCCTTTGGTTTTGCTAATGGGGCGCGACGGCGTCCTGGCTGTTCGCGACCCTGCGTGCCCGCCATTCGGAGTCCAGGATCGCGTAGATGTTTTCCGAAGCCCATTGGCCCTTGTAGTGCCAGATGTCCACGAGCGTGGCTTCAAGGCGCATACCGATTCGTTGGCAAATTCCCGCTGAGCCGGCGTTAAGCGCGTCAAGCTTCGCGTCCACCCTATGGAAGGCCAGGAGTCCGAAGGCCAAGTCCAGCACGGCCTCGGCCGCTTCGGTGGCGATCCCTTGGCCCCTCGCGTCCGGGTGCAGGATCCATCCGATCTCCGCCTGCCCGGGACCTTCCAACCATTTCAGCACCACTTCGCCCAGGAGTCCCGGCTTGTCCTGCCGCTCGATGGCCAGGCACACCCAGTCCCCTTCCTGCTTGAACTCGAAGTTGGCGTAGCGTCCCAGCACCTCCATGGATTTGGTCTTGCTCAGCTCGGGGCGCAGCAGGAACCGTGCGGTCTCGGGCAGGGATTGGTAACCGTGGAAGCGCTCAAGGTCTTCAGCTTCGAAGCGCCTGAGGATGAGTCGTTCAGTGAGGATGGGAAGCTCAATGTCGGGCATGCCTCCGAGGCTACAGTGTTCGCCCGAAGCGGTGTCCAATCGTTGGCATCCGGGCACGGACCCCACCGCGTATCCCAGTCCCTTCCCTGTCATTTTTCCGGGCTGCTTCACCGCCCGAATCCTCGTCCAGTCTTGACAGTTCGCCCGATCTGGGATTACCTAATGAACATTCGGTAAATAAAGCTGGAGGCAATGACGCATGGTTGAAACAACCCTCTCCGGTGCTTCGCACCACATCCTGACCAACGATTACGCGTCCGAATGGATGGGCATAGAGGTCCTCAAGCTCGACGACGGCCACGCCACCATCCGCATGAAGCTCCGGCAGGAAATGCTCAACGGCTTCGGCATGGCACACGGCGGAATGATCTTCGCCTTCGGTGACACAGCCTTCGCCCTGGCCTGCAACCCAGCCAACCCCACGCCCGAGGAAGCCGCCACCATCACGGTGGCCTCCGGCGTCGACATCAACTTCATGAAGCCGGCCTTCGAAGGCCAGGTGATTACCGCCGTCGCGAACCGCCGTGCGAGTACCGGCCGCAGAGGACTGTATGACATCCAGCTCTACGCCGCCGACCCGGCCGACTCCCCCTCCAAAGACGCGCCCGGCGAACTCATCGCAGAGTTCCGTGGCCGCAGCCGCACCATCTCCAAGAAGTAGGAAGCTCATGACACAGAACACCGTCGCCTCACCGACTGCGTCCACGTCCGATGCCGTGCTGGACCGCGAGGAAACCATGTCCCGCGACGAACTGGAGGCCCTGCAGCTCACCCGCCTCCAGCACACGGTGGCCTACGCCTACGACCGCGTGCCGCTGTACAAGCGCAAGTTCGATGAGGCGGGCGTGCACCCCACGGACCTCCGCGAACTCGGCGACCTCGGCAAGTTCCCCTTCACCACCAAAGAGGACCTGCGACTGGAGTACCCGTTCGGCATGTTCGCCGTACCGCAGGACCAGGTGGCCCGCATCCACGCGAGCTCCGGAACCACGGGCCGGCCCACCGTGGTTGGCTACACCAAGACGGACCTCGCCAACTGGGGCACGCTGGTCGCCCGCTCCCTGCGTGCCTCGGGCGTCCGTCCCGGGATGAAGGTCCACAACGCCTACGGCTACGGCCTCTTTACCGGCGGCCTCGGCGCCCACGCCGGAGCCGAAGCTCTCGGTTGCACGGTCATCCCGATGTCCGGCGGCCAGACAGAACGCCAGATCCAGCTCATCCAGGATTTCAAGCCGGACGCCATCCTGGCTACGCCCACGTACCTGCTGACCATCGCGGACGCCATGGCCCACATGGGCATCGATCCCACGTCCACCTCGCTCAAGTACGCGGTACTGGGTGCCGAGCCGTGGACCGAGGAGATGCGGCACGAGCTGGAAACCACCATGAACATCAAGGCCTCGGACATCTACGGACTGTCGGAGGTCATGGGCCCGGGCGTCGCAGGCGAAGCCGTCGAAACCCAGGACGGCTGCCACATCTGGGAGGACCACTTCCGTCCCGAAATCATCGACCCGTTCGACCACTCCACCGTCCTGGGCGATGGCGAACCCGGCGAACTGGTCTTCACGTCCTTGACCAAGGAAGCGCTGCCGATCATCCGGTACCGCACCAAGGACCTCACCCGCCTGCTCCCCGGCACGGCCCGCCCCGCACACCGACGCATGGGACGCATCACCGGCCGCAGCGATGACATGATCATCCTGCGCGGCGTGAACCTCTTCCCGTCCCAGATCGAGGAAATCGCTTTGCGGATCCCGGAGCTCAGCCCGCACTTCCAGCTGGAAATCACCCGGCCCGAGGGCAAGCGCATGGATTCGCTGACAGTCCGGATCGAGCGCCGCGAAACCGTCCCGGTCGAGGCAGGCACGACGGCGGCCCACACCTTGCGCGAGCAAATCAAGATCCACGTTGGGTCCTCTTGCGTAGTTGACGTGGTGGAACCCGGCTCGCTTGAACGGTCCAACGGGAAACTCCGCCGGATCTACGACCTTCGCCCCAAAGGCTGACGTTCTACCTCGCGGCTTCGCATGTTTGCCCTGACATGCGAAGTCGCTGAACGGCAGTCACGCCCAGAGAACGTGAGAAGATGCCACCATGCCTAGTGAGACCACAGCCAAGCGCGGACGGCCCGGCTACGACCAGCAGTCGGTGCTCCGCATCGCCGTCGACGTCTTCAACCGCCACGGATACGACGCGACGTCCATGGGCATCCTGGCCGAGAACCTGGGGATCTCCAAGTCAGCCATCTACCACCACGTGCCCTCCAAGGGCGACCTCCTGAAGCTCGCCCTGGACCACGCGCTCGGCGGTCTTGAAGCAATCCTGGAGCAGCCCGCCGCGTTGACCGGCCCGGCCGACTCCCGCCTGGAATTCGTGCTCCGCCAGACCATCGCCGTACTGGTGGACCGGCTGCCCTTCGTGACCCTGCTGCTTCGCTTGCGGGGCAACACGGACATCGAGCGCGATGCCCTGGAACGCCGCCGCGCGTTCGACCACAAAGTGGCCGCGTTGATTTCCGCGGCCCGTGAGGACGGCTCACTTCGTCAGGACATCGATCCCCGCACCGTCACGCGACTCTTGTTCGGCACCATCAACTCGATCGTAGAGTGGTACAAGCCCGGCGGCTCGCTGTCCCCGGAGAAGCTCGCCGACGACGTCATCACCATGGCCTTCGACGGCCTCCACGCCGCCGCCTGACCCTCTCTCACCCAACCGCCCCCTCCGGCGATCCCTCTCTCACCCAACCGCCCCCTCCGGCGATCCCTCTCTCACCCAACCGCCCCCTTCCGCCAACGCTCTCTCACAGGGGCAGTCCGACCAGGAATCGTAAGGTCACGATGGCCTCCCCAAGCGTAAAATTTTCAGCGTAGGAGGTGGCCATTATGCATCTAGCCCTCAACAAAGCCACAACTGTCCTGCCCGTCGATGACATGAGCCGCGCACGCATGTTCTATGCGGAAAAGCTCGGCCTGCCGCACAGGGGCAGGACCTGGGATGGAAACGATTTGTTCGGCAATGACGGCGGCGCCATGCTGCAACTGTTGCCCATTACGGATGGCATGCACTCGAGCCATACCGCATTGAGTTTTGAGGTTCAGGACATCGAGCGCCTGGTCGCCGAGATGGAAGCGCGGGGTGTCACCTTCCAGGACTACGACCAGCCTGACCTCAAGACCGAAAACCACATCTGCACCACGGATGCTGAAAAGTGCGCTTGGTTCACGGACTCGGAAAATAACGTCCTATGCATCCATGAAACCTTGGGCCAACAAGCCGAATATCAGTTGTAGATGAAAACGAAGAACGCCTGCCCGTTTGGGAAGGCGTTCTTCGTGAGAGAGCATCGCGCTTAAGGGGCGACTCGGTGAGAGAGGGACCCCCCAAACCGGCCATTCGGTGAGAGAGGGACCCACCAAAGGGGCGACTCGGTGAGAGAGGGACCCCCCAAACCAGCCATTCGGTGAGAGAGGGACCCACCAAACCGGCCATTCGGTGAGAGAGGGTTACTTCTCTACGAGGGTGAGGACGTCGTAAGTGGCTACGATCTCGTCGTTCTGGTTGGTCAGGACGGCGTCCCAGGCAACCTCGCCGTACTCGTCCGTCTCACGCGGGGTGATCTTCTTCGCGGTCAGGGTCACCCGGATGGAATCCCCGGCGGCCACGGGCGTGATGAAGCGCAGGTTCTCCAGGCCGTAATTGGCCAGCACGGGACCCGGGGCAGGCTCCACGAACAGCCCGGCTGCCCAGCTCAGCAGCAAGTAGCCATGAGCCACGATGCCCGGGAAGAACGGGTTGGCCTCGGCAGCTTCCTGGTTGGTGTGTGCGTAGAAGGTATCGCCCGTGGAGTTGGCGAACGCCGTAATATCCTCCAGCGTTACCTGGCGAAGCTCCGAGCGGACAGCGTCGCCAATACGCAGCGTGGCAAGGGACTTGCGGAACGGGTGCTCGCCTTCGGTCTCGACGGTGAAGTTCCGGTCGGCCCCCGTGTGCCATTGACCCGTGACCGCGGTCAGCATATTGGGCGAGCCCTGGATGGCCGTGCGCTGCATGTGGTGCAGCACGGAACGGATACCACCGAGCTCCTCGCCACCGCCGGCGCGTCCCGGGCCACCGTGGACCAAATGCGGAACGGGCGAGCCGTGGCCAGTGGAGGAACGGGCATCCTCGCGGTTAAGCATGTGAACGCGGCCGTGATGGGCGGCAATCCCCAGCACCATCTCCTGCGCCACAGCGGGGTCGTTCGTGCAAACGGAAGCCACGAGCGAACCGGATCCTCGTGCAGCCAAGCGCACGGCGTCGGCGAGATCCGTGTACCCCAGGACGGAAGACACGGGACCGAAGGCCTCCAGGGAGTGCACTTCTTCGGCTTCGGCATCCGCCCAGCTCAGCAGGACGGGCGCCATGAAGGCGCCGTCCTCCACGACGCCAACCGTTCCGCCTACCGAGGTGACCGACGGCGCATCGAGGGATCCGTACGCGAGCTCACCGCCGGCGTCGAGCATTGACTGGACAGCAGCCCGGACGTCGGCGAGCTGTTCCAGCGAAGCGAGCGCACCCATGGTGACGCCTTCTGCGCGCGGGTCCCCCACGACAACGCGCTCGGTGATGCGGGCACCGATGGCGTCGGCGACCTCGGACGTCAGTGCTGCCGGGACAAGGACACGCCGGATCGCGGTGCACTTCTGGCCGGCCTTCACCGTCATCTCAGTGACGACGGCCTTGACGAAGGCGTCGAACTCGGGGGTGCCCGGGACGGCATCAGGGCCGAGGATCGCGGCGTTGAGGGAGTCGGTCTCGGAGGTGAAGCGGACGCCGCCCTGGACCACATTGCGGTGAGACTTGAGGGAGTTGGCTGTCGATGCCGAACCGGTGAAGGACACGAGGTCACGGTAGTCGAGTTCGTCCAGGAGGGTCCGGGCCGAGCCGGAGATCAGCTGCAGGGAACCGGCGGGAAGGATGCCTGATTCAACGATCGCCCGAACCGCGGCAGCGGCGACGTAACCCGTGGGAGTGGCCGGCTTGACGATGGTGGGAACGCCGGCCAGGAACGCTGGCGCGAACTTCTCCAGCATGCCCCACACCGGGAAGTTGAAGGCGTTGATCTGCACGGCGACGCCCGGGATCCGGGTGTAGATATGTTCGCCGGCGAAAGACCCGTCCTTGGAAAGGATCTCCATGGGACCATCCACCACAACCTGTGAGTTGGGCAGTTCACGGCGGCCCTTGGAACCGAAGGTGAAAAGCACGCCGATGCCGCCGTCGATGTCGATCATGTTGTCGATCTTGGTGGCACCGCTCTGCGACGAGGACGCGTACAGCTCCTCCCGGCGTCCGTTGAGGTACATGGCCAGCTCTTTGAGCTTGAGTGCGCGCTGGTGGAACGTCAGCTTGCCCAGTTCGGTCTGGCCGGTGGTGCGTCCGAAATTCACGACGGCGGCAAGGTCCAGGCCGTCGGTGCTCACGTTGGCCAGGACTTCTCCCGTGCTGGCATCACGCACGGGCACTGTCTTGGCTTCGGGCGCGGGAGTCCACCACGCATCCTGGACATAGCTGGGGACGGTGGCAACGGCTGTGGTTTCCGGGGCGACTGCTGTAGTGGTCATCGTCGACGGGTCCTTCCAAGGCACATGAAAGCGGCACGGTCATTGCTGGAGGGGCCAACATTACTGACCGGCCGTTCGGTAATATATACAGGGTACATGAAGGACCGGCCAAGGTCAGCAAGAAATTTCGCCGCAGCCGTATCAAGCGGCCGTGAGCTTCGCCTTCAACACCTCAAGCTGGGAATCCGTAACACCGTTGGCGCGCAAGTAGGCCTGCACATCAAGCCCGGCAAGGAAGGCCTCAAGCGCCGTGCGTCGACGCTCCAGCAGCGCTTCAAGATCCGCGGCCGGCAGGTAGGGATCATGGGCGTGCGGCGCACCATGGGTGCGGTGCCGTTCATTGATTCCGCGGGCAGCCAACTCGTAGCCCCGGACGATCTCCCGGTCATCGACACCCGCCAGTCGCTGCAGCATCAACGCAATCACGCCGCTGCGGTCCCGCCCCGCGGAACAATGGACCACCACTTTGCCCGGCGAGGCCGCGATCGCCGTGAAAACGAGCGCGATCTTGTCCGCAAACAGCGCGAGGTACTCCCCGTACTGGCCCGGCTCCTTGAGGTACGGGCCAAAGAGCGTGGTGAACTGGCTATGATCCGGGTCTTCTGTTGGGCAGTGTACGACGTCGATCCGCGCCTTCACATCGTCCGGCACCTGGGGATCCGTGTCGCGTTGCCGCCGCTCGCGCGAGGCGCGAAGATCGATCACGGTGCGGACGCCGTCGTCGTACATTTGCTGCCACCCGGCCGCGGTGACCCACTCATGGCGGCCCATCCGGTACACATCGCCGGCGACCCGCCACGCATTGACGGCGCCGTCCCAAGGGACCGCCTGGGGAGCAGAAGTCATCCCATCCATAAGAGCCAGCTAACCACACGGATGCGCACCACGAGGGGTTGGCTTCCGGGCTTTAGTGGCATGGTTAGCCCCAAAAGCTAACCCCTCGGCGAAGCGGTGTACTTCGAGAGCCTGTACTCCAACCCGTTCCGGACGGCAGGCCACTCGTGCTCCAGAATGGAAAACACCACGGTGTCACGCAGGGCTCCATCGGCGCTCCGCGTGTGATTCCGAAGGACGCCGTCCTGCTTGGCGCCGAGGCGGGCGATCGCGTCGCGGGACTGTTGGTTAAGCCAGTGCGTGCGGAATTCGACGGCGGGACAACCCAGCGTTTCGAAGGCATGGCGCAGGAGCAGCAGCTTGGAGTCAGGGTTGGTCCCCGTCCCGTGGGCGGACGCGGCGTTCCACGTGGAGCCGATCTCGACACGCGGAAGCACCGGATCGATGTTCATGTACGTGGTCATCCCGATCAGCTTGCCCGTGCTGTTCAGCCGCGTGGCGAACGGCAGCATGGAACCGGATTCCTGGAGGGCAAGCCGCCGCTCAATCTCTGCAGCCATGCCCTCCGGGGTGGGCACGGAGGTGTACCAGAGCTTCCACAGTTCGCCATCTCGCGCGGCGTCCACCAAACCGTCGTGGTGGTCCGTGCGGAGCGGTTCAAGGGTAACGAAGGTGCCGGTCAGGGTGATGGGTTCGATCGCAGTCACCCGGTCAGCCTAACCGACCCAACTGGGTAGCAGTTAAGCGCGTTCTGAGGCTTCAAAACGCGCTTAATTGCGACTTAGTTGGGTTGCCGGGCGTTAGTCTGTCCAGTCGAAGAATCCCTTGCCGGTCTTGCGGCCCAGCTCACCCCGCGCCACCTTGTCGCGGAGGATCTGCGGCGGCGCAAAGCGATCGCCGAGCGTGGAGTGGAGGTACTCGGCGATGCCCAAACGAACGTCCAAGCCAACAATGTCCGTGGTCTTCAGCGGACCCGTCGGGTGCTTGTAACCCAGCACCATGGCGGCATCGATGTCTTCCGCCGAGGCCACACCCTCCTCGACCATGCGCATGGCCTCCAGCGCGATCGCCACGCCAAGCCGCGACGACGCGAACCCCGGGGCGTCATTGACGACGACGGCGGTCTTGCCGAGTGCCTCGGTCCAGCTTTTCGCCGCGGCGGCAAGTTCGGGTGAGGTCTCCTTGCCCAGAACCACCTCGATGAGCGTGGAGGCGGGCACCGGGTTGAAGAAGTGCAGGCCAACAAAATTGGCGGGACGGTGAAGCTCGTTACCCAGGCCCGTCACGGACAGCGAGGACGTGTTCGAGGCCAGGAAGGCATCCGCTGAAAGGTGTTCCTCCACTGACCGCAGGGCCTTGACTTTGAGGTCGTAGTCCTCAGGAACAGCTTCCACCACCAGACCGCAGTGGATGAAGGACTCGTAGTCCGTGGAGGTGCTGAAGCGGGACAGGGCCTCTTCCGGCGTCTCGGCCAACGTGCCGCGGGCTGCCGACTTGGCAACTGCTTCCGAGACGCGGCCATGCGCGCCCGCAGCTGCCTCATGGTCTCGCTCCACGACAATCACGGTGGCACCCTTGGTCATGAAGGCGTGGGCAATTCCGGCGCCCATGCGGCCCCCGCCGAGTACTCCGACCACGTGCGGGATGGCGGGAACTGCTGTCATTTCTGGGTCCTGCTCTCTGGCTCGGCTTTGCTGTTCTTCTTGTCTGCGCTCTTCTTGTCCAGGAAAGCCTGCATGCGGTCGAACTTGGCCTGGGATTCGAAGAGGATTCCCTGGGCAAGGGTGTCGATCAAGGGGTGGGCTTCGGCGGGAGCATGGAACACGGACTTGGTAATGCGGACTGCCAAGGGATCCTGGCGTGCAATGCGATCAGCCAAAGCGTGGGCGGCATCCATGAGTTCCGGAGCCTCGTAAATACCCGTGATGAGGTTGATCCGCAGTGCTTCCTCTGCCCGCAGCACAGCTCCGGCCAGGAGGATTTCTTTGGCCTTCGGCTCCCCGACGAGTTCTTTGAGGCGCCAGCTGGCACCGGCTGCAGCCAGGATGCCGAGGCCTGTCTCAGGGTTACCGATCCGGACGCTGGGTGTTCCGATCCGGAAATCGGCGGCGTAGGCAAGCTCTGCTCCCCCACCCAAGCAGTATCCATCCAGGGCAGCGATGACGGGCATGGGCAGCTTGGCGATGCGCACGAAGATGGTGGAGTTGATTCCCTGGAGGGCATCGTCACGGCGACGCTCCCGCAACTGGCCGATGTCGGCCCCGGAGGCGAACACTCCGTCCGTCCCGGCGATGATCAGCACTTTCGGGTTCTGTTCAAGCTCGGAGCACACGGCGTGGAGCTCATCCACCATTCTCTGGTCGATGGCGTTCCGGACCTCGGGACGATTCAGGAGAACGGTGAGGCGATCTTCGCGCTCCTCAACCAAGAGGGTGCTGAAGTCTTCGGGATTCAGTGCCATTACACGCCTTCCAGCAGCATTGCGGTTCCTTGGCCCACGCCGATGCACATGGTTGCCAAGCCGAGCTTCCGTCCACTGGTGGACGCGAGTTCGCGCTCCATGCGGCCCAACAGCGTAATGGCGATACGCGAGCCGCTGGAACCGAGCGGGTGTCCCAAACTGATGGCACCGCCGTCGTTATTGACGATGTCTGGGTCCAGGCCCAAGCGGCGCATGCTCGCGAGCGACTGCGTGGCGAAAGCCTCGTTCAGTTCCACGGCGCCCAGTTGCTCTGCCGTGAGCCCTGTCCTGGCCAGGACCTTTTGCGTTGCCGGAACCGGACCGATGCCCATGATTTCGGGCTCGCATCCGGCAGAGGCGCCGTCGATGATTCGGGCGCGGGGCGTCAAGCCGAATTTCTGAATGGCCGACTCCGAAGCAACGATGATGGCCGAGGCACCGTCGTTGAGGCTGGAGGAGTTGCCTGCCGTAACCACCGAACCGCCTGGCACTACTGGACGGAGCCCTGCAAGGACGTCCATGGTGGTGCCTTCGCGGGGCCCTTCATCCGTATCCACCACGGTCTCGGACTTGCGGGTCTTCACGGTGACGGGAACGATCTCGTCCTTGAAACGTCCACCGGCGATGGCGGCCAAGGCACGCTCGTGGGAGCGGACGGCGAAGGCGTCGGCGTCCTCGCGGGAAATGTTGTCCACCCTGCCAACCTCTTCCGCGGTTTCGGGCATGGAGTAGGTCATCTTGCCGTCGCGGGACAGCTCGCCCTTGGTGAAGAGCGGGTTCGCGAAGCGCCAGCCGATGGACGTGTCGAAAATCTGGCCGGGCTTGGCGAAGGCCGTGGTGGGCTTCTCCTGCACCCACGGCGCTCGGCTCATGGATTCCACACCACCGGCCACAACAATGTCCGCCGCACCGGATTTGATCATGTGGCTTGCCATGATGATGGCGCTCAGGCCCGAAGCACAGAGGCGGTTAACCGTGATTCCCGGAATGTGGAGGGGAAGTCCGGCGAGGATGGTGGCCATGCGGGCAACGTTGCGGTTTTCCTCGCCTGCTCCGTTCGCGTTGCCGAGGATCACCTCGTCAATGGCGTCAGGGTCGACGCCGGCACGCGCCACTGCTTCCCGGACCACCAAGGCGGCAAGGTCGTCGGGGCGGACGGAGGACAGTGCCCCACCGTAGCGACCCACCGGCGTTCGTGCGCCGCCTACAAGAAAAGCCTCGACCATGAGAACATCCTTCGCGAAGTGAAAGGGACCGGCAAGGAATAATATACCGACCGTTCGTTCTATAAAGATTACACGGCCCGGCGGGACGGTCAACAGATGAAGCTGCCCTGCCCGACCGTCCCACCGGCGAATCAGACCACCCGGATCCCCAAGTGCCCGGCTAGAAGAGGCGCAAGAAGGCTCAGCTGGTAGTCATCGATCACCACGCCTGAAAGTCCGCCAAGGCCGTTGATTCCGCGGAATTCCGAGGTGCGAAGATCCACGTCCTTCAGCTTTGCGCCGGTGACGTCCAACGAGCCGATGGTGCAGTTCTTCAAGGCAACGCGCGTGCCCGTCACGCCCCCGAGGTCCAGTTCATTGATGATGCAATCCGAAATCTGGACATCCATCAGCTTGGAGCCGCGGAGGTTCACATAGTCGAGCTTGCCGCCGTCGATTCGGACAGAGCGCCAAGTGCCCTCATAAAGTTCGGCCGAACCCCAGCGCGGGTTGGTGATCTCCACGTCCTGCCAGGAAGTCCGCGCCGCTGGAAAGACCGGGGCAAAGGGCTCGGACAGGATGCACTCCCGGAACGTCGCGCCACGAAGCTGGGCCTCATTGAAGGAGACGCTGTTGAACTCACACTCGATGAAGTCGGCGCCGCTGAGCTCCTCGCCGTCCGCCGAAACGCGGGTGAGCCGGACGCCGTCGTACCTCTCCCCACGCTGGAAGTCCGGGGCGTCGTCGTCGCGCAGTTCTTCCAACCGCACCGGCGAAATCTTGGGGGCCGCCACCTTCGCCGCCGCCATCAGAGGGATTCCGCCTTCGCAGCGATCTCGGCGAGGTCTTTGGCCAGGGCCTTGCGCGTGACGCTCATGCCAATCTTCCCGAACAGCGCCATGGTGATCTTGCTCAGCAAGGTGGGTTTGAGGATCTCCGCACCGAACGTCAGGGTGATGTCCGTGCCGCCGTCCCGCCCGTTCAGGGCGAAGCGCGTGGTGTAATCCGCGCCGCCTTGGAGGGCCTTGACGGTGGTGCTGCGGGGCGGGTCCGTGTGGGACACCCACATCTCCACGGTTTCCTGGCGGCCCATCATGGTGCGGGTCTCTTTCCACCGGGTCCCTTCGCCGTAGGGACCGTCCGTGAGCATCTGGATGGCGTCGATTCCGGAGATGGTTCCGGCAGAACCCGGAATGTCGGAAATGACGGCCCAGACTTTCTCCGGGCTGGCGTTGACGTGCTGGGTCAGGGAGGTGGTGTGATCCATACATCGAGCCTAGACCCGACCCCTGACACTCCCAACTGACTGGCACTTGTTGTTGTTCTGAGGGCTTCGAATCATGCGGTGATCGCAACACCTGATTATTGAAGGGTGTCGATTGCCGTGGTGAAGTTCTCGAATCGTTTGGTTTCTGAGGTTGTTCA
>NZ_JBIVXM010000034.1:0-23882 GCF_044769205.1 Paenarthrobacter sp. NPDC090520 | reverse complement strand
CGACTTCACATCCTCCAACCCCCGCAACAAATCCACCAACACCCCGCTGTCGCCCGCGGGCTCCAGCGCACCCACAGCAGAGATCACATCCGCAATCCAGGCCCGGGCGGAGACAGGCGTATCCAGGACAGGGACAGGACTACCAGCAGCGCCACCAACGCCACCACTCAACAGCCCCGAAAACCCGTCCATACCCCCACTCTTCCAGCCCCACAACCCCCGAATAAGACCACAAACGAGCCATGTGGAAACACCCCTGTAAACGCACAGCGACTGCTCCTCCACGGGTGTTCAGGACGTGGCAGCTGACTCTGGCGTTTAAGAATCCGGCGAGGTGCTATTCGGCTCCAGGTAACCCGGCAGTGCCTTCGACGAGCGACGAGGCCGCCAGCAATTCTCTTTCCAAGACCTCCAATGCCTCGGGAAAGCCGGCAAGCTCTATCGTGCCTAGAGTCGTCTTCAACCGGACGCAGCGAACGTAGGGCCCGAGGTACCTGACATCCGGCAAGGGAGGGAAGTCGGCCACGGAGCCCACCTGAACCTCCGAAACCAGGAAGGTGATGAGCCCGTTGTCGGGCGGCCGAAAAGGACTGTTCCGAACAAAGTCCACACTGGGCGGCCGGAACGAAACGAAGCCGCGCTCCCACCCCCGCCAGAGGCCAATTCGGGAACTCTCACCGTGCCGGATCCAGCATTCAAGGCGGCCACGGTGCCGCCACTTGGTGAATCGTCGCCGCGTCAGTAGACCGTCGATCCACGGATGCAGTGTAAAGAAGCCCGCAAGAATTGCTGCGGAGATGGCCGCGGTTGCGGGGTTCCCCCCGAACAGGATCCACAGCAGGAGAAAACCAACAAACTGTATGAGAAACGACACGGATGCCTTGAGATTACGCATCCAAAAAGCGTCAGACTTGGCCACGCCACACCCCATTCCATCGGGTTAAGCGAGCCCACGCCACGTGGCCCCTCACTCCGGCGCGTCCGTCGGGGCTTCGTAGCCTTCGGGGATCCTAGGTGGCGAAGCGTCCAGCGCGCCAGTGTAGACGCGCGCCGAGGCCAACACCGCCCCGGGACCGGAGAGAAATACTCGCAGCCCAATGGCCGTAGTGACCGGAACCTGGTGGAGCCGACGGTTCCCGACCGTGAGCCCGGTGGCGAGGTCACCGCCGTCGTGCGTGACGCTGTGGTGGGTAATCCGCTGCCCGGAACCCAGGTCTTCCACCAACTCGACGTAGTTGAACGTGACCGGCGTCGGGAAGCGCATGGTCACAGAGCCGTCGTCGTGGTGTTCCAGCGCTGCTTCAACGGCGCCGGAAAGGCGTCGGTCCAGCTCGGCCTTCCATTCACGCAGCCGGGCCTGGTCCTCCACAGGGATGAGTCCGCGCGTGTCCGGCGGGAGGTTGAGCAGCAGGTTGGCTCCCATGCCAACTGATTGATGGTGGATGGCGAGAAGGTGTTCGGTGGATTTGGGCTCGTCGTCGGGATGCCAGAACCAGCCGCGCCGGAGGGAAACGTCGCACTCCGGCGGAAGGTAGCGGGCAGTGAGAGTTGAACTCGACTCGGTGTATTGGCTGTCAAGGGTCTGATCCACCACGTACTGCACGGGATCCGCAGCCAGCCCGTTCTCGTTGCCCACCCAGCGGATGGTCGGTTGGCCCATGTTGAACACCATGGCGTCGGGCTGGTGGAGACTCGCAACGGCCATGATGCGGTCCCAATCGTAGGACCGGCCCACTGAGCCGGCACCGTCGAACCAGAGTTCCATGAGCGGTCCGTACCCTGTGCACAACTCGGTGAGCTGCTGGGTGTAAAAGGAGTCGTAGGCCTCCGGATCGTCGTAGCAAGCAGCATTCCGGTCCCAGGGCGAGAGGTAAACACCAAAGCCCAGGCCAAAATCAGCACACGCGTCGGCAACGGAACGCACTACATCGCCGGATCCCCCGCGCCATGGCGAGGCGGCGACGGAGTAGTCCGTGGTCGAGGTAGGCCACAGGCAGAAACCGTCGTGGTGCTTCGCGGTGAGAATCAGGTACTTGGCACCCGCGTCCTTGGCCACGCGGACCCAGCTTCCGGCGTCGAAATCCACAGGGTTGAAGAGAGAAGGAGAAACAGTGCCGTCACTCCATTCCTTGCCCGCGAAAGTGTTGATGCCGAAGTGGATGAAGATGCCGAACTCGAGCTGCTGCCAGCGCAGCTGCGCGGGGCTAGCCTTCATCAGCAGTCGAGGCGGCACCTTCTTCGGTGGCCTTCTCTTTGTAGGACGCCGAGACCCGCCGGTAAACGGGCGTGAGGAAGGCCAACGCGGCGGCAAGAATCATGATGATGCCGGCCACCAGGAACACCAAAGCTATTCCGCGCGACGTACCCTCGCCCAGAAGCGGTTCCAGCTGCGCAGCGCCTGATTCGGACCGCGCATAGGGAATGATCCAGAACTGGGCAATGGGGGCAATCAGGAAGGCCGTGATCGGCGCTGCCGCCGACTCGAAGGCCATGGCGAAGCCGAACACCCTGCCCTGCCGCGGGAGGGGAACCACTTGCTGGATGACGGTCTGCTCGGCGGCTTCGACGATCGGAACCAGGGTCAGGTAAAGCCAGATCCCAAGAATGTAGAGCCACGGCCACTCGCGGATGGTGAACAGCGCTCCCAGCACACCCATGACGGCCACGGCAATGAGCATGGTCCGCAAGGGATTGGCGCCCAAGCCGAACTTGCCCACCAAGGCACCGCCAATGATGAACCCCGTTGCCGCCACCGCGAAGAACGTCCCCCACAACTCCACGGGGAACATTTCCAGGCCGTACGGATCCATCAGGGCCATGTAGACCCCGCCCACGAAGTTGTTGAACGTAGAGAAGATGATGAGCGCGAACAACCCCGAAATAGCCACCACGGCAGCGTAGGAACCGCGGAGGTCGAAGCTGCCTTTGGCATCGGTGACGGCCGGTTGCAGTTCTTCGGGCATTCGCAACGTGAGGAGATGTACATACGCCAGCGCAGTGAGGACCAAGGCGATCACGATGGTCCAGCCCATGCCCACGAGTCCCACGGACAGCCCCGACAGGACGGACGTGACAATGAACATCAAGCCTTGGACCATGCCCACCAGGCCGTTTGCGTTGGCCCGCCGGTCGGGCTCGATGAGGATGGTGACCGTGGTGGAGAGCGCAATGTTGCGGAGGTTCTCCACCACTGCGCCGACAAGGATAATCAGGGTGAAGGCCCAGAACCACGGCTGCCCAAGATCCAGCAGCGCGTCAGTGGGAACCAGCAGGAACACGGCTCCGGACACCGCAAACATCACCAGTGTGAAGGCTGCCGCGAACCGCATCACGGCGAGCTTGCGGTAGCGGTCCACGAACGTCCCGAAGCTGATGCTGGAAACGGCGATCAACAACATGTATGCCCCACCAACCACGCCGGTGGCGATGACGTTGCGGGTCTCCAAGTACACCCAAAACGTCAGGGCAAACCAGAGGTAGCTGGTGGTGATGTTGGCCGCGGCCGTGTTGACCAGGATGCCCATGAAGGTGCGGGATCGCTGGGCCGGGCTACGCAGGGAGAGGTCAACGTTGGCTGTCTGCTCGGTCATTCGTTCCGGCCCCTATGCATGCGAGTGTCCCCTTGGGTGAAAAGCGCGGCATATCCAGCATTGACCGCTCGTCCCGGACGGGTCAAGCCTTTCAGCAAGCGGGTCAAGGGTTTTCCCAGCCATGGCCTGACGCACGATGGAGGCGTAGGCTGGACCCTTCAGTAAGCCACCTGATTATCCGAGTTCCAAGGAGTGATGATGACCCTTCCTCCACAGCACGAACCCGATCCGTTCCCGCCCGAGCCCGGGCCTACGCAGCCACCCACCGAACCGGGGCCTGTACAGCCGCCGCCGGATCCGACGCAACCGTTCCCACCGCCATCGCCCGGCCCGAATCCGGAGCCAGGACCGCTGCCGATTCCGGATCCCGGCCCGGCAACTCCTCCTCCACACCCGGACCCGACCTTCGGAGACCCGCTGCCCGAATGAGGCGGCGCAACTGAAGCGCGGCGCACCTGAAGCGCGGCGCAACTGAAGTGAAGTACGACGGCGGCTGGTCGCCTCACGCGACCAGCCGCCGTCGGGCTTTGATCAAGGGTGGTCGGGGGCCTAAGCCTTCGACGGCACCGCTACGGAGGCGCGTTCCACGGCAGGGCACTCGATCTGCAACGCCGAATCGGCGGGCGCCTGGTCCAGGCCGAGCAGCAGACGCACGCCCGCGGCACCCAATTCGTAGTGCGGCAAGGAAACCGTGGACAGGGGCGGGCGCACGTGTGCTGCGATGACTTCCTGGTTATCGAAGCCCACCACGGCAATGTCGTCCGGGATGGACAGGCCGTTCTCGCGGAGGCCGTCGTAGAGCCCCATGGCCATCCGGTCGTTGTAGCAATACACGGCCGTGATGTCGTGCTTCAGCAGTTCCTTGGTGGCACCGTAGCCGCCTTCCTGGTCCGGAAAAGCTTCCAGCACCAAGTCCGGGTCAAAGGCTATGCCTGCTGCTTCGAGCGCTGACTTGTACCCCTCAAGCCTGCCGTCGCGGGCAGGAGCCGGGGTGGTGGCGTTGATGAAGGCAATGCGCCGGTGGCCGCCGCGGATCAGGACGTCCGTAGCCGATTGGCCGCCCTGGGCTTCGTTAGGAACCACCGCACGGGCCGAGGTTTCAGGGGAAAAGCAGTTCACCAGCACAAAGTCGGCCTCGCGCAGGGTCTCCGGAATGTCCGTGGTCCGGTGGAACCACGTGGAATACAGGATCCCGCGGACCTTGTACTCGAGCATCATGTTGATCGCATCGTTTTCCAGGTCCACGTTGCCCTCGGTGTTGGCGATCAGCAGGGCGTACCCGTGTTTCCAAGCCTCGTCCTGGGCGCCGTGGATGATCTGGCCGGCGAAGGGCGTGGTGGCAACGCCGTCTGCCACGAGCCCGATGAACTTGGAGGTGCCGCTGACCAGGGTCTTGGCCATGGCGTTGGGGCGGTAGCCGAGTTGCTGGATGGCGGCCTTGACGCGTTGGCGGGTCTCGTCCGCGATCCGTGCGTTCTTCTTTTTGTTGATGACCAGCGAGACCGTGGCCGTGGAAACGCCGGCCGCTTCGGCTACTTCGCGGAGGGTCACCGGATGTGCGCGGCTTGTTCCGACAGGAGCGTCGGGGGTCGCCGGCGTGCCTGGATCTTTCTCCTGCGAAATCATCTGCCCTCCATCAGGAGTATATCCATCAGCCGGGGCGGTCATCCCTTGCTCGCCCCGCTCTCCAAGCCCTGGATCATGGCCTTGTTCAGGACAAGGAACACCAGGAGCAACGGGGTGATGGTCACGCAGACGGCAGCGAACGTGGCGGTCCAGTCAACCTTTCCCATGGCGCCGATGTAGTTCTGCAGGCCCAGCGGAATGGTCTTGAGGTCTTCGGAAAGGACAAAAGTGTTGGCGAAGATGAAGTCGTTCCAAATGAAGATGCTGTTCACCAGCACCACGGTGACCACGGTGTTGAGGGACAGCGGCAACGTGATGAGGCCGAAGATCCGGTACGGTCCGGCGCCGTCCAAGGATGCTGCCTCGTACGTCTCCCGCGGGATGTATTCGAAGAAGGAGGAGAACAGGTAGATGGACATGGGCAGCGCGAAGCCGGCCAGCGGGATGATCATCGATTGGTACGTGTCCAGCAGGTTCACCGCGGAGTAGTCGATGAACAGTGGGACCAGCGCGATCTGGACGGGCACGATGATTCCGATCAGGAACAGTCCACGCACTAACTTGCTCAGCCGGAAACCGAGGACCTGGATGGCGTACGCGGCCATCATGCCGAACAGGACGATCAGCACGTTGGCGCCCATGGTGACGATGAAGCTGTTGAGGATGTTCCGGCCCAGATCCCCTGTTTCGAAAGCCCGCGCATAGTTGTCCCAGGTCCAGGCACCGGGAAGAGCGAACGGGTCTCCTGTGGCGAAGTCGTGCTCGGTCCGGAGGCTGGTGAGGAAGAGCCATGCCAGGGGGTAGACCTGGACGATCACGATCAGGGAGATCAGGACCCGCGACAACGTCCGGTAGAGGTTGGGCTTCCGGCGGCGGCGCTTGATGACGGGCGCCGGGGGCCGGATGGGGGTCCGCGGTGTGGCAGGTGCTGTTTGGGCGATCATGAGTCAGCCTTCCGCTTGAGCATGAACAGGATGAGGCCGACGGCGACGAGGCACTCGATCACGATGAAGACGGAGATGGTGCTGGCATAGCCGAAATCGGTGCTGGTGAAGGCCGTTTTGTACATGTAGGTGGTGAGCAGCTCCGAGGATTGTCCCGGGCCGCCGTTGGTCATGAGGTACGGGATATCAAAGCCGCGCAGGCCGTAGGTAGTGGCCATGATGGTGGTGGTGATCCACACCGGGCGGATATACGGGAAGCGGATCTTGGTGAACAGCGTCCACTTGGAGGCGCCGTCCAGGACCGCGGCTTCCTCCAACTCCTTCGGCACCGCGATCAGGGCAGCGTAGATGATCAGCATGTAGAGTCCGGTAAACCTCCAGCCTTCAGGAGCGGAAACGGCCGCGAGGACGGTATTCACGTCGGACAGCCAGGCACGCTCCAAGGAACCGAGCCCGATCCAGTGCAGCAACTGGTTAAGGAGTCCCACGGGGTCAATCGAGTAGATCCGCACAAAGAGGAACGCGATGGCCACCGTGGAGATGACTGCGGGAAGAAGGTAAAGGGTCTTGATGAGCTCGCGGCCACGGGTCAGCGACGTCAACAGGCTCGCCACCACCAAGGCACCGCCGAGCTGCAGCACCAGGCAGATGGCCAGGTAGATGAGCGCGTTGGCGAAGGAACGCCAGAAGATATCGTCGCCGGTCAGCATCCGGATGTAGTTGGCGAGGCCGACGAACTCCATGTCGCTGATGCCGTTCCAGGAGAAGAAGCTCAGGAACAAGGACTGAAGGATCGGGAACAGCACTGCGGCGCCGTACAGAAAAAGTGGCGGGAGCAGGAAGACCAGGACGGATGTCTTTGATCTGTTGGGTAGCATTTCTGGGCCTTTCGGGCGGGGGACCTGCCGATCCCCCGCCGCTGGGATCTACGTGAAGAACCGCTTATTTGAAGAACTTCGGTGCGTTCTGCTTGATGGTCTCGTCCATGGTGCTGGTGAACTGTTCAGGAGTGATGTTGCCCTGGACCAGGAGGACGAGTTCCTGCTGGAGCCGGCCGTTGGTGGTGGGGTCCAGCTGGGTGTCCCACGGCATGGCCTGCTTGGAACCGAGGTTGTTGGCTGCGTCCAAGGCCTTCTTGTACAGCGGGGTGGCGTTGGCCGGAACGGCGGTCTGCACGTTGGTGGTGGGCGAGAGTGCTCCCGTTGCCGCATACTCGCTGGGGTACTTCTGCAGCGCGAACTTCAGGAAGTCGCTCACCAGGGGATCGTAGGTTTTGGCGTTGACGGCCATGCCAATGCCCGACGGCGAAACGAACTCGTTCGCGGCCGTCACCGAATTCGCTGTGGTTGGCAGGGTGAAGAAATCCACGTCATCCCGGACAGCCGGATTCAGTTTGTCCGTGGCCAGGCTGGGCAGCTCCCACGTGCCGATGTTGTACATGGCTGTCTGCCCCGAGGTGAATTGGTTCTGCGCGTCCGAGTAGCCCTGGGCAGAGAAGCCGTCCTGGAAGCACTTGGCCTTGCCGAGTTCGGCCATCCAGTTCACGGTCTTCTGTCCGGCGGCGTCCGTGAACTTCGCTTCGCCCTTCTTCAGTTTCTGCACGAAATCCGGTCCGGCCTCACGGAAGGGCTGGTAGGCAACGTAGCGTTCCAGCGGCCACTGGTCCTGGCCGTCGATGGCGATCGGCGTGATGCCGGCCGACCGCAGTGCCGTGCACATGGCGGGAATATCGTCGAGCGACTTCGGCACGGCTACCCCGGCCTTCTCCAGCAGGGCCTTGTTGTACCAAACGAATTCCAGCTCGAACTGGAACGGGATCATGTAGAGGGACCCGTCATCGAAGCGCTGGTAGTCCAGGGCACCGGGGCGGTAGTCGTCGTACAGCCCCAGGGACTTGAGCAGCTTGTCCGCGTCCAGCATCTTGCCCTGCTTGGCCAATTGCTGGGCGAACGGCGTGGCGTCGGTATCGAACAGTTCCGGCAGCTTGTTGGCCGCGGCCAGGGTTTCGAGCTTCTGGATGTAGGACGGGCGATCCGGGGTGGTGATGAGGTTCAGCGAGAACCCGGGGTGGTCCTTGGCGTAGTCATCGGCCAGTTTCTTCATGATGTTGATGACGGCGCCGTCGGCGGGCCTGGACAGCAGCCAGGAAATCTCGCGGGGCTTGATCTCACCAGTTGGATTGACGTCGGCTGGGCTGCTGGCATTTCCGCCGCCACCACAGGCCGTCAGGGCCAGGGCTGCTGCCGCGGCAACCGCAGCGACTCGTAATAGCTTCTTCATGGGGGCAATCTCCCTTGATTGTTCTGGAGGTTGGGGTGGGGATGGTGTTTCAGTTGTCGATGCGTTGACGGATATCGAGTTCAGTGACGACGGCGGATCCCTCACCGGCGAACAGACCGATGCGCCCCATCAGGCGGTCATAGAGCCTTGCGCTCAGCGCAACCTGGCGGTCGACGACGGCGACGCACAAGTCGCCGTCGACGATGACCTCAAGCGTGTGCTCGCCCGGGGCGAGGGTGCAGGGGCGCTCCAGTTCGACGTCGTAGGGGACGTCGCCCGAGACGTGCCACTGCGCGTCGCCGGTAACCTCACGGGGCCAGCGGTCGAAGACCAATCGGTTGCGCTTGGGTTCCAGGCGCAGGACGTAAGACTCGTCGCCGTCGTGGTTTGCGCGAAGCAGGAGCCCGCATTCGGTGGTGTTCGGCGCGATCTCGAAGACGGCTTTCGCGTAGAACTGGCTGGGCAGCTCTTCATCAGAGAGGATGGCTGCGTAGCTGTCAGGGACGTCCAGCGCGGCCGGGATTTGGCTGGAGAGCGAGACCGGCACCTCCTCCCAGAAGCTGTCCACCAGTTCGTCGGCGAAACCGAATCCCAGGGTGCCATCCGGGTTTTGCCGGGCTTCGAGGACGGACATGGTGCCCGCCCACTGCCAGGCGCCGTCGTCGGAATTTCCTTCCTTGCTGGCGATCCAGCCGAAGAAGAAACGGCGGTCCTCGCGGCCTGCGGACTTGGAGGCGTAGAAGGCGCGGCCGTCGATGCTGTCCAGTTCCGGCACTGTCCACGGGCCGTCCGGGCTCTTGGCCATGCGGTACCGCGTGGTGAAGGTCTCGGAGAATTCGGAATAGACCATGTACCACCACTCGCCCCACTGGAAGACGTCCGGGCATTCATGGGTGATGTACCGGCGCGGGTCCCAGAACGGTTCCGTGTAGTCCCAAGTCACGAGGTCGGTGGAAACGCACTGGGCGATGACACCCCGACGACGGTCGGGTCCGGCCGCATGGCGGGCGGCGATCAGCATGCGCCACTGGGACGTGGCCTCATCGCGGAACACGAAAGGGTCGCGCCAGTCGCCGGTCTCGTAGCCTTCGGGAGCGCCGAAAGTGTGCTCCGGGTGCTTGGTCCAGCTCTGCATGCCGTCGCGGCTGGTGGCGTGCATGACCAACTGGAGGGGCGCACCGTCCGCACCCAGGTTGCCCGGGTTCTGGCCTGTGTAGAACAAGTGGTGGGTCCCGTCGTCAACCACTACGCTGCCGGTGTAGGCGTTGAAGTCCGCATCGTCCTCGCTGCCGTGCGGCAAGGCGACTCCGTGGTACTCGAACTGGGTGAGGTCCTTGGTGGTCACGAGGTTCCAGGACGTACCTGGTTTGGGGTCGGTGCGTACGTCGTGGAGGTAGAAGAGCCAGAACTCCCCGTCCTTCTCGAAGGGGATGAGGTCCCCAACCCAGCCATCGCTGGGTTGGAAGAAGACTGAGCGTTTCATCTGCGCTGATGTCCATTCTGCTAAAGCGTTTGATCACCACGAAGTTAGCTCTTGGGTTGGTGATGGTCAAGCGTTTTAGCAAAAGTTATTTTGCTCCGCTAAAACGCTTGACCAATTCATTCCTTGCCAGCTAGGGTCCTTGCTACCGATGGCACACCCACGCCCCTCGACGCCGAGCGGGCGGAGTGGGTTACAGCCGCCGGAGGAAGTAACTCCAGCCCCTTTGATGGCGCACTTTGGCGTGCCCGGACGCATCTCCGTGTCCGTACTGCCATCGCGTTCTCAACCAATGAATGCTTGAGAGGAAACCGCTTCATGACGCTCGAATTCTCCCGACGGACAGTCCTGCAAGGCACCGGAGCCGGAGCTTTGGCTCTCTTCATGGGAGGCGCCGCGGCCGGCGCAGCCCAGGCAGTGCCGTCCTTGCGCTCGGTCTACCACATGACGCCACCGACAGGATGGTTGTGCGATCTCCAAAGGCCCGTCTACACCAACGGTGCCTACCAGCTGTACTACCTGCACTCCGGCATCAACAACGGCCAAGGCGGCTGGGACCACGCCACCACCACGGACGGGGTGTCCTTCACCCACCACGGAGCAGTGTTGCCGCTCCAGCCGAACTTCCCGGTGTGGTCCGGCTCCGGCGTGGTGGACACGGCCAACACGGCAGGCTTTGGTGCGGGAGCCGTCGTCGTACTGGCCACCAAGCCGACCGACGGCATCCGCAAGTATCAGGAGCAATACCTGTATTGGTCCACGGACGGCGGGTACACCTTCACTCCCCTGCCGGATCCGGTGATCGTGAACACGGACGGCCGGACGGCCACTACCCAGGCCGAGATCGAGAACGCCGAGTGGTTCCGCGACCCCAAGATCCACTGGGATGCAGCGCGCGGTGAGTGGGTGTGCGTGATCGGACGGGCCAGGTACGCAGCTTTCTATACGTCTGCGAACCTGCGGGACTGGCAATGGAAGTCCAACTTCGACTACCCCAACCACGCGCTCGGGGGGATCGAGTGTCCGGACCTGTTCGAGATGACAGCCGGCGACGGCACGCGGCATTGGGTGTTCGCAGCGAGCATGGATGCCTACAGTATCGGGCTCCCGATGACCTACGCGTACTGGACAGGCTCGTGGAACGGAACGTCCTTCGTGGCCGACAACCTCACCCCGCAATGGCTCGACTGGGGCTGGGACTGGTACGCGGCTGTGACGTGGCCGTCCGTGGACGCCCCCGAAACCAAACGGCTGGCCACGGCATGGATGAACAACTGGAAGTACGCCGCCCGCGATGTTCCAACGGATCCGTCGGACGGCTACAACGGGCAGAATTCGATCACCCGGGAGCTCACTTTGGAGCGCCAGGGCGGCGGTTGGTATTCGCTGCTCAGCAGACCAGTGGCCGCCCTGTCCGGGTACGTCACGGCAACCACCACCCTCCCCAACCAGACCATTAACGGCAGTTTCGTCCTGCCGTGGAGCGGGCGGGCCTATGAGTTGGAACTCGACATTACCTGGGACGCGGCGGCGAATGTGGGAGTATCCGTGGGGCGCTCAGCGGACGGTTCCCGCCACACGAACATTGGCAAGTACGGTGGAGACCTCTACGTGGACCGGGCTCCCTCCGACCTGGCCGGCTACTCCCTGGTGCCGTACACGCGCGCGGCCGCACCGATCGATGCCAACGCCCGATCCGTGCACCTTCGCATCTTCGTGGACACGCAAAGCGTGGAGGTCTTCATCAACGCCGGGCACACTGTGGTTTCGCAGCAGGTCCACTTTGCAGAGGGCGATACGGGGATCTCTTTGTACTCCGACGGCGGCCCCGCGACCTTCACGGGAATCACCATCCGCGAGTTCGGGAACGCGATCTGAAGAACTAGTCGAAGAAGCCCACGATGTAGCCGATGAAGTAGAGCAAGGACAGCAACACGACGACGCCGATCACGGCAATCCAGAACACTTGCGTGATCTTCCTGGTTCCGTGTTCGTCGTGGCCTTGGGGTCCGGCAGTGGAGGCTTCCCCGGGAGGCGTCTCCCCCGGAGGAACTCCGCCGCCGGGCTCCAGGCCAGTGATGTTGTCCTCGTACGGATCCGGGTTGGTACCTGACATGGTTGCTCCCTCGGTCGCGGATGGGCACGGCTTATGTTTCCCGTACCCATCCGTGGCGGGGTCAAAACCCGGATCAGTCCATGGAGACCACGATCTTCCCCCGCGTATGGCCTTCCATGTTGAGCCTGAAGGCGCCCGCCGCCTCAGCCAAAGGAAGAACCTTGGCAACTTCCACGCGGAGGTCCGTCCCATCCACCAGGTCTGCGAGCTCCTGGAGCTCGGCACCTATGGGACTCACCCACATCCAGGTTCCACCGTGCTCTTCCACGTCGCTGTCCGCGATGGAGGCGTGCCGGCCGCCGTCGGACAGTACCTGCAGCGTGGTTTCCAGGTTGCCACCCACGAAGTCGGCCACAACGTCCACGCCACCGGGGCGCAGCTCGCGTACCCGGTCAGCGAGGCCGTCGCCGTACGTGACGGGTTCGGCGCCCAGGGAACCCAGGAACTCGTGGTTCTTCTCCGACGCCGTAGCGATGACCTTGGCACCCATCGCCGCGGCAATCTGGATGCCCAGGGAACCGACGCCGCCTGAGCCGCCATGGATGAGGACAGTCTCGCCTGTCTTCACGCCCAAGCGCCTGAGGACTTGGAATGCGGTCAAGCCTGCCAGGGGGAGACCAGCTGATTCATTCCAGTCCAGCGACTTCGGCTTACGGGCCAGGAGCCGCTCCGGCAAGGCGATGTACTCGGCGAAGCTGCCACCGTGCACATAGTCCTTCCTGCCATAGGCGATGACCTCATCACCCGGCTGGAACTGCCTGGCGTCAATACCCACCGACTCCACCACTCCGGCGACGTCCCACCCGGGGATCGCCGGGAACTGGAGGTCAATGACAGGGTCGAGGTATCCGGCCATGATCTTCCAGTCCACCGGGTTCACGGCAGCGGCCTTGACTTTGACCAACACCATTCCCGGCGCGACCTTCGGCTTCGGCTGCTCTGTCAGCTGGAGGACGTCAGGGTTTCCGTACTTGCTGTAAGTAATCGCCTTCATGGTTAGTGGCAACCGGAGTGGTGGCAGGGGTATTCCGCTAGAGGTTCTCCACCAGCGAGACATCGCGGACCGCGCCCTTGTCTGCGGACAGCGCCATCGCAGCGTAGGCGCGGAGTGCCGGCGAGACCTGGCGGTCACGGTTCTTGGGCTTGAAGCCGCCGTTGACCAGGAGCTTCTCGCGGCGCTCGGCGAGGATCTCGTCGGAGACCTTCAACTGCAGGGAGCGCTGCGTGATGTCGATGCTGATGATGTCGCCGTTCTCCACCAGGGCGATCTCGCCGCCGGAAGCAGCTTCCGGGGAGATGTGCCCGATCGACAGGCCGGAGGTGCCACCGGAGAAGCGGCCGTCCGTGATGAGGGCACACTTCTTGCCCAGGCCGCGGCCCTTGAGGAAGGACGTGGGGTAGAGCATTTCCTGCATGCCCGGACCGCCGCGGGGGCCTTCGTAGCGGATGACCACCACGTCGCCTTCCTTGACGGTCTTGTTGAGGATCATTTCCACGGCTTCGTCCTGCGACTCGCACACGATGGCCGGGCCCTCGAACTTCCAGATGGACTCGTCCACACCGGCGGTCTTCACAACAGCGCCGTCCACGGCGATGTTGCCGCGCAGCACGGCCAGGCCGCCGTCCTTGGAGTAGGCGTGCTCCACGGAGCGGATGCAGCCACCCTCGGCGTCGGTGTCCAGGGAGGTCCAGACGTTCGACTGCGAGAACGCGGTGGAGGAACGTACACCGCCAGGGGCCGCGTGCCACAGTGCTTGGGCTTCCTCGGTGGCCTTGCCGCCGCGTATGTCCCAGTCGTCCAGCCAGCCGTCAAGGTCGGTGGAGTGCACGGAGTGGACGTTCTTGTGGAGGAGGCCGCCGCGGTTCAGCTCACCCAGGAGCGCGGGGATGCCACCGGCGCGGTGCACGTCCTCCATGTAGTAGGTCTTGTCCTTGGCAACGTTCGGGGCCACCTTTGCCAGGCAGGGCACCTGCCGGGACTTGGCGTCCATTTCGGCCAGGCCGTATTCCACGCCGGCTTCCTGGGCCGCGGCCAGCAGGTGCAGGATGGTGTTGGTGGAGCCGCCCATGGAGATGTCCAGGGCCATGGCGTTGTCAAAGGCCTCGGCGGTGGCGATGGAGCGCGGCAGCACCGAGTCGTCGTCGCCTTCGTAGTACCGCTTGACGAGTTCGACGATCGTGGCGCCGGCCTTTTCGTACAGCGCCTTGCGGGCGGTGTGGGTCGCGAGCACGGAGCCGTTGCCCGGCAGCGCGAGGCCGATCGCCTCGGCAAGGCAGTTCATGGAGTTGGCGGTGAACATACCGGAGCAGGAACCACACGTGGGGCAGGCATTCTCTTCGATGAGGTTGATGTCCTCATCCGAGATGGACTCGTCCACGGCGTCGGCGATCGCGTTCACCAGGTCCAGGGAGCGCACGGAACCGTCGCTCAGCGTCACGCGGCCGGCTTCCATGGGGCCACCGGACACGAAGACCACGGGGATGTTCAGGCGCAGCGCGGCCATGAGCATGCCCGGGGTGATCTTGTCGCAGTTGGAGATGCACACCAAGGCGTCGGCACAGTGGGCGTTGACCATGTACTCCACCGAGTCCGCGATCAGGTCGCGGGACGGCAGCGAGTAGAGCATGCCTGAGTGGCCCATGGCGATGCCGTCATCCACGGCGATGGTGTTGAATTCACGCGGCACGGCGCCGGCAGCCAGGATCGCGTCGGAAACGATCCGGCCTACCGGGGCAAGGTGGGTGTGGCCGGGGACGAACTCGGTGAAGGAGTTGGCCACGGCAATGATCGGCTTGCCGATGTCGGAGTTGGCGACGCCGGAGGCGCGCAGCAGTGCGCGGGCGCCGGCCATGTTGCGGCCGTGGGTGACAGTTTTTGAACGTAGTGCAGGCATGAATACCATCCTGCTGCCTCGGGACCCCGTGCAGAAGACGGCCTTGATACTAGTAGTAGGAGTACCAGAGTAATAGTATTTATGGGTGCACGATTCGGAGAGACGCAAAGAACTCGGCCTCTTCCTCAGGGCCCGGCGGGACCAGGCCCTCCGATCCGAATACGGGCTACCCCCCATCTCCCGGAAACGCGAGCGCGGCCTGCGCCGCGAAGAAGTCGCCTTCCTCTCCGGCGTGAGCGTCACTTGGTACACGTGGCTTGAGCAGGGGCGGGACATCAGCCCGTCCCGGCAGGTGTTGGAAGCGATCGCCCGCGCGCTGCACTTGTCCGATACCGGGCTGGCTTATGTGTTGTCCCTGGGCGGCTATGCCTCCTCGGTTTCAACCGCGCCCGTTGCCGGCAGCGCTCCCCCGCACGTGCAACGCCTGCTCGATGCCCTGGACCCGAACCCTTCGTATGCGCTCTCCCCCGATTGGGGAGTTGCCGGGTGGAACAAGGCCTACGCCGCCTTGTACCCGAACATCGCCAACGTCCCCGCCGAGGACCGGAATCTGTTGTGGCTCGTCTTCACGGATCCGTACATCCGCGATCTGCTCCCGGACTGGGACGTCACCAGCCGCCGCTTCCTCGCGGAGTTCCGCGCAGAAACCGGCCAGCGCCTGGGCGATCCGGACGTGAAATTCCAAGTGGAACGGCTCAAGGAAGCCAGCCCGGAGTTCCAGGAAAGCTGGGACCAGTACGACATCCTCGGTTTCGAATCCCGCGAGCGCCAGTTCCACCACCCGGCCGTGGGCGTCCTGCACCTGGAGCACCACCAGGTTTCGCCGTCGGACCGGCCGGACCTGCACTTGGTGGTGTACACGCCGACACCGGACAGCGGTGCGGAGGAGCAGATCGCGCGGCTGATGGAGCTGGGATCCTAGGGTTGCTCCTCCGCAGGCTTAGCGCTGCCCGATCGGGCTGATGGCCAGTTCGTCGATGCGCACATGTGGCGGGCTGTCGAGGATGAAGCGCACGGCCCTGGCCACATCCCCGGCGCCAAGCATCTGCGAGCGCTGTTCGGCGTCCGGCACTTCGGGGCGCATGGCCAGGAAATCGGTGTCCACGTCCCCTGGGCATAGATGGCAGGCCTTGATGCCGTTGGCGCCTTCCTGGTCATTGATGGACGCGACCAGCGCGGACAGTCCGGTCTTGCTGCTCATGTAGGCCACGCCGGAACCGGGCGAGAACCGCCAGGCGGCACGAGAGGACACCACCACGATGTTCCCGGAGCCTTCGGCCCGCATGCCGGGGAGCACTAGGTGGATGGCCCGGGCGACGCTGGTGAGGTTGGTGTCCACGATGTCCGCGAAGTCATCCATCGATTGGTCCGCCCACGTTCGGTTGGGCGCGTTGAGGCCGGCGGCAAGTACGACGGCGGTCACCGGGCCCCAGTGTTCCTCGATCCTTGAGTGCGCCCCGGCCAACGATTCAGAGTCCTTGGCGTCCGCCACCACGTCCAGGGCTTCGCCACCGGCGAGCGCGATGAGGCGTGTGGTTTCGGCAACGGCGTCGTGGCGGCGGCCGGTGACTGCTACCCGCCAGCCGGCTTCGGCCGCCTCCACAGCGGCAGCCCTGCCCATGCCGCTTCCGCCACCGATGATCCAGAGTGTGCCAGTCATGAATCCCAACTCTACCTTTTAATAGTCATATCTTTGAAACTTATCGTATGCTAATCATATGACTAATGCACCAGAAGTTCAGTGGGGAATCGAAGGCCGCGTGGTGGTGGTGACGGGAGCGGCCCAGGGCATTGGCCGCGTTATTGCAGAGAGCTTCGCACGCAACGGAGCCAAGGTTGCCGCCCTGGATATCTCGCGAGAAGGCGTCGAGGCGGTAGCCGCCGAACTGACCAAGGCTGGCGCCGCCGTCGTCGGCCTTGCCTGCGACGTCACCAACAGCGCTTCGGTGCAGGAAGCTGTGGAACGGGCTGCCGGGCACTTCGGCGGGATCGACATTCTGGTCAACAACGCGGGAATCAACGTTGAAGGCACGGTGGAGGAGCTTGAGGACACGGCGTGGCAACGCTGCTTCGATGTCAACCTCACCGGCGTGGCACGCATGTGCAAAGCAGCCATTCCCTATCTCAAGGAGAGCGGCCACGGCCGGGTGATCAACGCGGCGTCGTTCGCTGCGATTGTGCCCAGCATCGGCAGCGCCGCCTACGCGGCGTCCAAGGCCGCCGTCGTACAATTCACCAAAGTGCTGGCCGGAGAGCTGGGGCCGTGGAACGTCACCGTCAACGCCTATGCTCCCGGAATGATCCCCACCGGCATGAACGGCTTCGCCACCATGCCACAGGATGCGCAGGACCGCTTGCTGGACACACTGACGCTGCGGAAGTGGGGCGAGCCCCGGGAGGTGGCCGATCTCCTGCTGTTCCTCGCCAGCGACGCTTCGCGGTACATCACGGGAACCCTGATCGATGTCAGCGGAGGAAAGCTCGCCACGCAGATCCCGTCCAAGGCCTACGACGCCGTGGACGCCCGCCCGTGACGGAGCGGCCGCGCCCCTTGCCGGGACTGCACGACCAGGTCTTGGACAGTCTGGGAAAGGACATCTGCTCAGGCGTGCGGGCGCCGGGCAGTACCCTGACCCTGGAGGAACTCGAACGAACACACGGCGTCTCGCGGTCGGTGGCCCGGGAAACGGTGCGTGTCCTGGAATCCATGCAGTTGGTGGTCTCGCGCCGAAGGGTGGGGATCAAGGTGTTGGATCCGGACCAGTGGAACCTGTTCGAGCCACGGATCATCCGCTGGCGCATGCAATCACCGCAACGGCCAGAGCAACTGGCGGCACTCGTTGGACTGCGCCTCGCCGTAGAGCCCGAGTCCGCCCGGCTCGCCGCGTTGAACGCCACGCCCGGACAGGCAGCGGAGCTGGTGGCGTTGGCTGGACGCATGTGGGCCGCCGGCGAAGAAGGCAACCTGCAGGCGTTCCTGGAACTCGACGTCCAGTACCACGCGCTCATGCTCGAGTGCTCGGGCAATCCGATGTTCGTCCAGCTGCAGGGACTCATCAGCGAGTTTCTTGAGGGTTGGCATGCCGGAGGGCTTGGTCCAGGCCATCCCCACCCCGTGGCCCTTCAACTCCACGCGGAGGTGGCCACTGCCGTCCAGCGCCGCGAACCGGAAGCCGCCTTCACCACCATGCGGAACCTGCTCACCCGCAGCGCCGACGAAGCCAGCTGACGGCGCGTCCCGCCGTCGTACCCTACGGACGCGCCTTGCGGCCCGCCCATACCAGCGTTGCCACCCACACCAAGGCGGCGAGTGCGGCGTACCCGGCCGTGATGGCGGGAAGGCTGAGGCTCCGGCTCAGCTGCCCGGCCACGAGGCTGGGCAGCGCCGAACCTGTGTAGGAGATCGCATAGATCACCGCCAGGAGTCCGGCGCGTTCTTTGGGGAGGGCATGGGGCAGGAGCGTGTTCATGCTGCCCGACGTGGCGATGCCCATGCCGACGCCGCCCACCACCCCGGCGCCGATGAAGAGTGCCAGGATCCCCGCCGAGCTGGCGAACGCCAGGCCTGCGCCCGCTGCGGCAACCAGGGCCATCCCCCACCGCTGGGCCGTTGCGGGATCCAGCCGACCGGCGATGAACCCACCGAGGAAGCCTGGCGCCATGTAGGAGGCAAACACGGCTGCGGCGATGATGGGGCTGTGCGAACCGAGGTTGTCGGCCGCAAGGGAGGGCCCGAACGAGTTGAAGTAGCCGCCGAAGGCCCAGGTGGCCACGAAAACGCCTGACGCGAGGGGCAGATGGGGTTTCGCGGTGGCGGGTACGGCCAGGTTCGGCACCAGCGAACGCCAGGCACCCCGCACGCGCTGGACCGTTTCCGGCCGCGTGGCCAGTGCGATGGCACAGGCGGTGAGGACCAGCGCGAAGACACAGAAGGTGAGCTGGCGCGGAGCGGGCGCGAACTCCACCAAAACGCCGGAAAGAAACACGCCGGCGGAGAGCCCCACCGTGGCACCCGCCGTCGTGACAGCGGCCACGAGCCACCGGGGCCGCCGCGGCGCGGTATCCACGACGTAGGCGCCGATGGCACTCGACGCGACGCCTGCGGCGAGGCCCTGGAGGGAACGGCCAAGCAGGAGGGGCAGGAAGCTGTGGACCCACAACAGGGTGACGCAGCCAAGGATGGCCAGCGCCAGCGCCGCAATCGACACCGGGCGGCGGCCGAAATGGTTCGAGAGCCGGCCAAGGAAGAGCAGGGCAAAGACCGCGCAGCAGAAATAGGCAACGGCCACCAGCGAGAATTGGTCGTTCGTGAGGCCGTCTGCAACCCGGTAGGTGTCGTACAAGGGGATGACGGCGGCACCGGCGGCGAAGACGCTGACGAAGGATGCGGTAGCGGCGATAAAGCCGCGGCCGTCCTTGGTGGGTGCGCTTGCCGGGGTGCGCGAGGCGGTCGGGGCGCTCACGGGGCGGCTAAGAAGTCGGCGGTCATGGTTTCAACGCTACGGTGGCATCCCACGCGCAGGGAGTCACTGGCGTTACCCCTGCTACCAACCCCCCTTTGACGTTGCGCAGGTCACGTTCTATGATTTATGAATCGATTCAAGATGTAACCCTCCTCACGCTGCGTAAGCGGGGAAGAGCTCTTGTTCCTTGCCAATGACGGACAAAGGAGACTCACGAATGAGCGTCATGCACCGACGGGACATCCAGCCCACGCTCGAGACCGCCCCTCTCGACAATGGACCAGGCAGGAAAGACCCCAAGAAAGCCGCCATGAGCGGTTGGATTGGAAGCGCACTCGAGTACTACGACTTCGCCCTGTACTCGCTGGCCGCGACACTTCTGTTCCCCACGATCTTCTTCCCCAGCGAAAACCCCACCGTGGGCATCATCGCTTCCCTGGCCACCTACGCCGTGGGCTACGTTTCCCGGCCGATCGGCGCAGTGGTCCTGGGTGCCTACGGTGACAAGCATGGACGCAAGAAAGTCCTTGTGTTTGCCATGCTGCTCATGGGCTTCGCCACCTTCGCTGTTGGCCTCCTGCCGACGTATGGACAGGTCGGACTCCTGGCTCCCGTACTGCTGGTGATCCTCCGCCTCATCCAGGGCTTCGCCGTGGCAGGCGAGCTTGGCGGGGCCAGCGCCATGATCGTGGAGCACTCCCCCGATGCACGCCGCGGCTTCTTTGCCAGCTTCAGCCTGCAGGGCACCCAGGTTGGTTCCATCCTGGCCACGGCCGTCCTGATCCCGCTCGCTTCCCTGCTTCCCGATGACCAGTTCCACTCCTGGGGTTGGCGCATCCCGTTCCTGCTGAGCGCCGTAGTGATCCTGGCCGGCTACATCATCCGCCGGCGCGTCACGGAACCACCCGCTTACCTGGCACAGTCCGAGGCGTCCCTGACCGGAAAAACACAGGCCAAGCGCCGCTTCCCGCTGTTCGATCTTCTGCGCACCCACCCGTGGGTCCTGGTCCGCTGCATCGCCATGACCTTCACCAACGTCATCGGCATGGCCACCCTCATCTTCGGTGTCTCCTTCGCCACCCAAAAGGGCTACGGCATCGGCTTCACCAGCAGCGAGTTCCTCTGGGTCACCATGGCTGCCAACGTTGCGGCCGTCGTCACCATCCCGGTCTTCGGGGCCCTGTCCGACCGCATGGGCCGGCGGACGCTCATGGTTGCCGGTGGCATTGTGGGTGGCCTGCTGACCATGGGCTACCTGTATGCGATCCAGCTGGGCAGCCTGCCCCTGGTGTTCGTGTGCGTCGTGATCGTCCAGGGCATCTTCTTCCAGATGTGGAACGGCACCTTCGCCACGTTCTTCCAGGAGCAGTTCCCCATGCGGATGCGCGTCACCGGCTTCGCCGTTTCGCAGAACATCGGACTCATGATCGCGTCCTTCTTCCCGAGCCTGTTTACCGCGATCGCTCCTCCGGGGTCCGCGAACATCCCACTGGTCATCGGCCTGACCACCCTCGGCATCTGCCTCGTCTCCGCCGTAGCCACCCTGCTGTCCTCGGACACCAAGGGCAAGACGCTGGACGAGCTGGAAACGCGCTGACCTGATCCTCATGGCACACCCCGCCGCTTCCGCCCGCGCATGGATTGGCACCGTCTTCTTCCTGTTCCTTGCGCCCGGAGTCGTGGCGGGGCTGGTGCCGTGGACCATCTCCGGCTGGCGGCGGCACGACTGGGGTGAGGCCTGGATTGTCGAGCCGATCGCCCTGGTGGCCATCGCCGTCGGGGTTGCCTTCCTGCTGTACGCATTCGCCCTCTTCGCGATCCACCGCGGGACTCCGGCCCCGGTTGCGCCCACAGAGACACTGGTAGTCACGGGCGTCTACCGCTTCGTCCGGAACCCGATGTATCTGGCGGTCCTCGCCATCATCCTGGGGCAGGCCCTGCTGTTCGCGAACTGGTGGGTGGCGTTCTACGCCGCATTGGTTTTCCTTGCCGTCTTCACCTTCGTCAAGGGTTACGAGGAACCGACACTCACCGACAGATACGGCGGGCAGTACCTCGACTATCGGCGCCACGTCCCCGGCTGGTGGCCCCGCTTCACACCGTGGCGCGGGGAAGAAGGCGCACAGTAGGCTGTCCGGGGTAAGCGGAAGCGGCGTCAAAGGAGAGTTCATTGACCGCGAAAGTACGTTGGGGCATCCTGGGCGGCGCACGCATTGTCCGCAAGACCATTCCGGCGCTGCAGGCCACGGCCAACGGCGAGGTAGTGGGTATTGCTTCCCGCTCTGAAGTGAAAGCCAAGGAATTGGCGGACAAGCACGGCATTCCGCAGGCTTTCGGTTCCTACGAAGAACTGCTGGCCTCCCCCGACATTGATGCGGTCTACCTGCCGTTGCCCAACGCGCTGCACCATGAATGGATCCTGAAGTCCCTCGACGCAGGAAAGCACGTCCTCTGCGAGAAGCCCTTGGCCATGAACGCCGCCGAATGCGAAGACATCGCGCGCAAGGCCGACGGGACGGGGCTCAAAGTCCTTGAGGGCTTCATGTACCGCTTCCATCCGCGGTTCGAGAAGCTGCAGGAACTTCTGGAGGCAGGAGCCGTGGGGACCTTGACGTTCGTCCACGTCGCCCATTCCTTCGATGCCGGCGGAGACGACAACATCCGCTGGTACGCCGGGCTGGGCGGCGGTGCGCTCTTCGACACCGGCTGTTACTGCGTCAATGCGGCCCGGATGGTCACCGGCCAAGAGCCCACCACCGTGGAAGCCTTCGCCAACATGCGCGAAGCCAGCGATGACGGACTGATCGACACCAGCATCGCCGGGATCATGCGCTTCCCGGGCAACGCCACCGTGCTGTTCGATACCGGCGTCAACCTGGAACGCCGCAACTTCCTGGAGATCACGGGCACCGAAGGCCGGCTGTACCTGGACAACCCGTTCGGGCTCCTGGACGAGGATTCCGTCCTTGAGGAGCACCACTTCGGCCAGGATCCCGTTCGGCACCACGTCAAAGGCCGGAACCACTTTGTCCGGATGGGCGAACACTTCGCGGACAGCGTCCTGAACGGCACCCCGCTCCGCTACGACCTCACGGACGCGGCGAACAATGCCCGAGCCCTGACAGCACTTCGGGACGCTGCCCGGAAGCACGTGGGGGGCTGATGATCTGCCGCTACTGCTGGCCGATATCGATTCCGGTCACGGGATCACCGGCGCGTTCGTACACCAAGCAGAGGGCTCCTTTGGGGAAAGCCTGCGGCTGTCCAACCAGCCGGAAGGCCGCGGGAATACCCGCGCCCTCGGTCCACAGCTTCTTCCCTTTGCCGAAGGTGAGCGGGTAGACGTAGAGGTTCAGCCGGTCAACAAGGTCGGCATTGAGCAAGGAGCGGGTCAGGTCCCCGCTGCCCACCACATGGATGTCTTCGAAGCGGTCCTTCAGCTGGCCCACCTCTGATACGTCAGAGAGTGCGGTGGTGCCCTGCCAGGACGGGTCAGTCAGGGAACGTGAAACAACAAACTTCGGCATGGCGTTGAACTTGCCGGCAATTGGATCGCCGGCGTCCTGGCTGGGCCAATACCCCGCAAAGATGTCATAAGTCCGCCGACCCAGCAGCAGGGCGTCCATGCGATCGATGCCGGCCATGATCACCGCACCGGTCCCTTCGTCCGAGTAGGCAGCCTGCCAGCCACCAAACTCGAAACCGCCCGAAGGATCCTCGTCCGGTCCGCTGGGTGCCTGGTACACGCCATCAAGGGTGATGAACAGATCAACGGACAGCATTCCCATGTGAGCGCTCCTCAGGAGGTGGTTTTGCTCCAGCCTGCCATGATGACGGGTTCATGAACAGAGCGCCTATGCGCAGGTGAGGTTACCCTTGAGGACTTTGCCGGTCCAGGCGTTGGAGGTGCCGGGAACCTTGTAATAGCCGCGGATCTCGTAGGACCACGTGCCGATGACCTCGTAGCCGGAGGTGTACGTCTTGCCGGCAGCTTTGCTGAGGTCGCCGGTGAATTCGAGGTTTCCGGAGCGGTCGAAGATCTTGACCTCATGGTAGTTGGCATTTGCCACCGTGCTGAACGAATTCACGGTCACGGTGGCCCGGATGCCGAACTGGCAGCTCATGGTGACGTTGGCTGCAGCGGGAGCGGCGAGGCTCGCCGTCGAGAATTGGGGAGCGGCCTGTTCCGTATCCCGGAACGCGGCCATTGCCGCCGTCGAACCCGAAAACACGCCAGCCGCCACAACCACGGCCACAGCTACGCTGCGCAGGAAGTTGAAGCGGCTTTTCACGACTGGTCCTTTCGCGTGGCGTGGCGGGGTGGTTATTTGACGGTTTCGGTGCGTTGGGTGCCGGTGAAGGAGAAGGCGATGGTGGAGGTGGCGCCTTGGAAGGTGTTGTCTGCGGTGGTGGGGAACGCGGTGGTGACCTTGAGGTTGTCGGTCTTGGCCGAGGTCAGGGAGGTCAGGTTGTTCAGGACCTTGTTCGC
>NZ_JBIVXM010000033.1:0-24569 GCF_044769205.1 Paenarthrobacter sp. NPDC090520 | reverse complement strand
CTGAACAACCTCAGAAACCAAACGATTCGAGAACTTCACCACGGCAATCGACACCCTTCAATAATCAGGTGTTGCGATCACCGCATGATTCGAAGTGCTCAGAACAACAACAACTGCGAGTCAGTTGCGTTTAACGGTCCGCCGCGAACCGCGCAGGTGCCGTGCCGCCGTCGACGATATCTTTCAGCACCCGGCCAATTGCCGGAGTGAACTTGAAACCGTGCCCCGAGAAACCGGCACCCACCACCAGCGGCCCGAAGCTGTCCAGGACGAAGTCCTCATTGGGCGTGGTGGTGTAGGTGCAGCTGATGGGAACCGCGGTGGAAGGGTCGACGCCGGGAAGCCACTCCTCGGCGTACCGCACCAGGGCTTCGAGCTGCTGGGGGATGGGCTGGAAGGTGCGCTCGTCCGGGTCCATGACGGGTCCGACGCCGTGCCAGCCCGCCTTAACGCCTTCGCCCGGGGTGAGCATGCCGTAGACGGGGCTGAACCAGTACTCGTAGAGCTCGTTGTTGGGGTCGGGGTCCGGGTTGTGGTTGAAGCTGGGCCACACCAGCGCGTTGTCTGTGGGGGTGAAGTGGGCTGGCTGCTCCTGCGTAACCACCAAGGCCGGCAGTTTGGCAAGGCCGTCCAAGACCTTAGTGGTCCACGCACCTGCAGTGACCACCACGCGCTTGGCCGTGTATTCAGTCTCTTCGGTCACCACCACCACCGACTCGGCGCCGTCGACGCGGATGTCCCGGACCGGCGTCGAGTATTTGAAGATAGCGCCGCGGGACTCCGCGGAGGTCCGGAGCGCAACCAGCGCATCTGCGGCCCGGATCCGACCGGATCCCGGGACGAAGAGAACGTCGGTGGCGAAATTCATGCCCTGCCAGCGGTCGGCGGCCTCGGAAGCTGACATGAAGTAGCTCTCCACACCGCGTTCCTCATGGGCGGCGCGGATCCCTTCCAGCTTTGGGGTGTTGCCGTGGTTGGCCAGGCCCACGAGGTCCAGCAGGGGAGCGCCGTGTTCCGCGGCGAGCTCGTCCCACAGGATTTTGGATTCATCCAGCAGGTCCAGGTAGTCGGCCTCGGCGTAGGCAGTGTTGAAGTTGCGGGTCGCACCGTGGGAAGCGCCGATGTGGTGTCCGGCCTCGAACCGTTCCAGGAGCACCACGGATTTTCCGCTGCGGGACAACTGCCACGCGGCCGCCGATCCCATCGCTCCGCCGCCAACAACCACCACGTCAACCTGCATACCCGCTCCATCCACAAAGTCCGCGGCTCCAACCAGAGCCACCTCCCATTCTGCCCCCACCCACCCAACTGGGTCGCAGTTGTGCGCGTTTTGAGCCGTCAAAACGCGCACTAATGCGACTCAGTTGGGCGGGCAGGTGGGCGGGCAGGTGGGGTCAGGCAGCCAGGCGGCGGCGGACCCACGCGGAGAACTGGTCCACCACGATGATGAGCACCAGCACGATCAGGATGTGCGTGAGCATCGAGTCGAACTGGAAGGACTTGATGGACTGGTTGATCAACAGCCCGATGCCACCCGCGCCCACCAGGCCAAGGACCAGCGAAGACCGCACATTCACGTCGAAGCGATAAAGCAGCAGCCCCACGAATTGAGGGACCACCATGGGCAGCGTCGCATTGGCCACCTGCTGGATGCGGTTGGCCCCGGCGGTGCGCAGGGCTTCCTGCGGCCCGGCGTCGATCTCCTCCATCGACTCGGCCCACAGCTTGCCCATGACGCCCGTGTTGTGGCAGATCAACGCGAGCACGCCGGCGAATGGCCCAAGTCCAACGGCCGTCACGAAGATCAGCGCAAACACGATGTCCGGCACTGCGCGGAAGAAGGAAAGGATGGAACGCGCGGCCTGGTACACCAGCCGGTGCGGACTCGTGTTCTCCGCGGCCAGGGCAGCGAGCAGCAGGGCGAACGGCACAGACAGGGTGGTTCCCAGCAAACCGATCCAAAGGGTCACCAGCGTCGCTTCGAGCCCGGGCTTGAGGGTCTTCTCCCAACTGAGGTCCGGCGGGAACGCGTCGGCAACGAACGCTGCCATGCCCTTCCATCCGTCCACCAGGAGCTGGGGTTTGAAGTCCGTCCCTTCGAAGGCCACAGCGTGAAGTCCGACGACGGCGACAGCCACTGCCGCCGTCGTGATCCACCGCAGCGGCTTCTTCGGGCGGACCAGAGCCACGCGGCTTTTGCTCGAAGCGGCCCGCCGCTTGACGGCGGGGTTCAGCGTCTGCGGAGTCATGCGGCGACAGTCCTGTCTGCGGTGTTCCGGTCCGGGGCGTAGAGCGTATCGAGGTGTTGGGCCGTCACCTCGGAAGAGGGAAGATTGAACGTCATGGAACCTTGCAGCAGCCCAATGGAGCGGTCCGCGTAGCGCAGTGCCAGGTCTGGCTGGTGGAGGACCGCGGCTACAGCGAGTCCCTCCGAGTGCGCGAGTTCGCGAAGCAACGCCATGACCTGCTCGGCGGCATGCGGATCCAGTGCGGAGACGGGCTCGTCAGCAAGTACGGCGTCGGCGCGCTGGCAGAGGGCCCGGGCTGCGGCGACGCGTTGCTGCTGTCCGCCGGAGAGACGGCCGACGCGGTCGAAGGCCCGGTCAGCGAGTCCTACGCGGTCCAGGCAGTCGAGCGCTTCCTGCTGGACCTCGGCAGGGAACAGGGCAGGGGTGAGCGAGCGGATGGTCGGGATGCGGGAGAGGGCTCCCGCGCAGACGTTATCCAGCGCCGTGCGGCGGGGGACCAGGTGGATCTTCTGGAAGATCATGGCCATCCGCTGGCGAGCCTGCTGGAGCTCGCGTCCTTGCAGGCCATTCACCGCCGAACCGGCAATACTGATGGTTCCTGAGTCCGGCTCGGTGATACCCATGACGCAGCGCAGCGTGGTGGACTTGCCGGAACCGTTGGCGCCCAGGAAAGCGACGAGTTCTCCAGGAGAGACAAAGAAGTCCACTCCGTCCAGCACCGTGCGGCCGTTGAAGGACTTGCGCAAGCCTTGAACGGATAGGAGCGGTGCCACTAGAGATCCTTTTCGGTGAGGTTCATGGTCTTGGCGAGGTCGAACAGCGGGGTGTAGTTGTCCTTGGTGACCTCAAGCAGCGGGCCCGGAGGGGTGACGTCCAGGAACTCGCCCACCTTGGCAACATCCTCCGGCGAGAGTGAAAGGAAGGCTTCCTTGACGGCCTTCTTGAACGCCGGATCTGCGTCTCCGCGGACGGTGATGGGATCGTTCGGGATTGGCTCAGAGGTCCACACCTGGCGGAAGTCGTCCTTTTTGAACGTTCCCGCTGCGATGGCGGTGGCCAGGGTCTGGGAGTTGATCTCGGCCGCGTCCACCTTGCCGTTGGTCAGGGCCAGGAGTGCCTCCGGATGTCCACCCGTGTAGTCCATTTTCAGGTCCGCGTCCGCGATGCCTGCTTCGCGCAAACCATAGCGGGGGAGTACGTCACCCGACGTGGAACCCACGCTGCCCAGTGCCAGGGACTTGCCCTTGAGATCGCCGATTGCCTGGATGGGGCTGTCCTTGGGAACCCAGATTCCCGCCGTGTAGGTGCTGAGTTCCTTCTCCGCCGTGCCGAACGAGACCACGGGTTCCGCGCCCGCCTTGGAATCGGCGAAGACGTAGCCGAGCGGTCCGAACTGGCCGAGGTCCAGCTTGCCGTTGCGCATGGCCAGAACCTCGGCGGCGTAGTCCTCCACCACCTGCACGGAGACCGGGCAGTCGAGCTTCTTGGCCAAGGCGTTGGCCAGCACGTCGTAGGCGGGCTTGAGCTTGGCCGGATCCTCGTACGGCTCGATGCCGAACGTGATCCCGCCGTTGGGGCATGTGGCGGACGCCGGTTCGGACGAAGCCGACTGTGCCGAACCGCCGCACGCAGTCAGTGCGAGGGCGGCGGCAAGGGCCAGGGCGGAGCCGGTGTAGAGCGTGGTTTTCATGGGAATCCTTGGAGGCGAAGGGGCGGGATCTAGGTCAAGCGGGAAACGTTGCGGTGGGCGAGCCCGAAGGACAGGGTCATGCCGACGCCCGAGGTTACCGACACCACGGTGACGCCGGGTTGGACGTCCCGGACCAGGATGGGGGCGACCTCCGAGGAGGCATAGACGCCCTGCCAGCGCTGGATGATCTCCAGCGGCTGGCCCATCCTGGCCCCGATGTCGGTGTTGAGCGCATTGGTCACCGATTCGTCCAGGAAAGGATCTGCGGTGAGGTGGTAATGGTGCGAGTCGCCCAGGATCACGGTGCCATCCGGGCGTTGGGTGAACATGACGTTGGCTCCGATCTCCAGGAGTTCCGGCTGGTTCGCCTGGACCTCGTCGCGGAGCGCTGCTGCTGCCGGCATGTCCGTGAACGCGGGGTAGCGGAGCATGGAGGTTGCCGTCAGTACGGCCGGGCTGAGTTCGAGCCCGGCTGGCTTGGCGGCCAGGGACATCTGCAGGGCACACCGCTGGATCCGGTGCTCGGCGGCAAGGTCCGGGAACAGGTAGTCGACGTCGTGGCCCACACAGACGAACACCTGCTTGGCCCTGAACCCACCGCGTGAGGTGTGAACCGTGGTTACCTCGGCTTCCTGGCTGAAGCCAAGCGCGGAAGCGTTCCAGTGAAGTTCGACGCCGGGTTGCCGGCTCAGCCAGTCGGCCAACCGTGCGACGGTGGTGCGGGGGTCGACGCGGAGGTCGTCCCGAAGGAAGGCACCACCGACGAGACCCGGCCACCCGCCGTCGTGCGGGCTTGCGGTATCGGTGGCGGGCGCGCCGCCGTCGTGCGCTTCTTCCGCGGCGGGACCTCCGGCACCCAAGCGGGCCCGGGTCTCCTCGGGAGAGAGCAGTTCCACCTGTCCCGGTTCCCGGGCGGACGAGAGTTCGCGGAGCACCGCCAGTTCGGTCTCGGTCCGGGCCAGCACCACAGCGCCGGACGCGACAGCCCAGTAACCGGCACGCTCAGCGAACTCGAGCCAGTACTTCCGTGAGGTCTGCGCGAGTTCGTACAGTTCGCCGGATTGCGCGGTGATGCAGCAATGCCCAAAGTTCCGGACGGACGCTCCTGCCGCGTGGTGGTCCCGTTCAATGATGGTCACGGTGAGGCCGTTGGCAACGGCGTGTGCCGCGTGGGCCAGCCCGATGATTCCGGCGCCGATAACAAGGACATCTGCGGGCTGGGCGGTGTGTGAGGAAGAGTAGCTTGGGTTGTTCACACCAACGACTCTGGCCGCCCGCCGAAGGGTAAATCAAGCCAGAATGCCACTTGTATATACAAGTTAATCTGAATTTAATATCTGTTCACCCAAATTCACCCCAAATTCATCCCAAGAACCGCAAAATCGGCGATCCCGCCAGAGCCAACTTGTATGATCAACTCGTGACCGCACAACAGAACGCACCCCTCCACGTCCGCCTCAGTGAAGAATTCATGCGACGGATCACGGAGGGAGATTGGCCCCCGGGCTTCCAGCTGCCCAGCGAGGCGGAGCTGTGCCGCGAGTTCGGAACATCCCGCGGACCGATCCGCCAAGCGCTCGCCTTCCTGCGTGCCGAAGGTGCTGTGACGGGTGGGCGCGGGCGGCCGCCGATGGTCCGCTCGTCGGTGCCGTCCCAGTCGTTCTCCACGTTCAACTCGTTCACGGAATGGGCGTCCGGTATCGGGAAGACGCCGGGCCAGCGGACACTCGAAGTTGCCCGCCGCGAGGCCAGTCCTGAAGCCGCCGAGGCCCTGAACCTGGTGCCGGGAACCACCGTGGTGGAGGTCCTGCGTGTCCGCTATCTCGATCAGGTCCCGGCTATGATCGAACGGACCACGTTCATCCTTGAAGTGGGCAGGAAGCTGTTCGACTTCGATACCGATTCCGGCTCCATCTTCGCGTTCCTCAAGGAACAGGGCGTGGACCTGCACAGTGCGCGGCACACGATCGACGCAGTGGCGGCCAATGATGAGGACGCTGAACTGCTGGAACAGCCCGAAGGCACTCCGTTGTTGCGCGAACGCCGCATCACCCGTTCCGCCGACGGCCAGCCCCTGGAGTACTCCGAGGACCGCTACCTCCCGGCGCTCACCAACTTCACTATCGACAACACCGTGGAACGCAGGGCCGCCCTGGTCCGCATCCACACAGACTCTCAAGCCACCTGAAGGAGCTACCCATGATCGAGCTCGTTGCCTGCGATATGGCCGGTACCACCATCGACGAACACGGCGATGTCTACGTTGCCCTGGCCCGCTGCGTCGAAGAAACCGGCGTCGAAACCACGCCCGAAGCCGTCCAGGAGTGGATGGGTGCAGACAAAGTGGAAGCCATCACCGCGCTGATCCAGGCGGGCGGGGGCGCTGCTTCTCCCGGGATCGTGGCGGCTGCTTTCACGCGCTTCAAGGAACTCCTGGTGGAGTTCTACGCCGCCAACCCGCCGGTCGCCTTGGACGGAGTGGAAGAGGCGTTCCGCACGCTTCGCGGCCAGGGCGTCAAAGTAGCGCTGACCACGGGCTTCTCCCGCGATGTTGCCGAGCCCCTGCTGGCCAGCCTCGGCTGGACCGTTGCTGCTCCAGGCGTTGAGGCGGGCGACCCCGGAAAGGTGCTTGACGCCGTCGTATGTTCAGACGAAGTACCCGCCGGACGGCCGGCACCGCACATGATCCACCGCGCCATGGAGCGGACCGGCGTGCAGGACGTCCGGGCCGTGATCGCCGCGGGCGACACGGTGAACGACCTCGCCGCCGCCAACAATGCCGGCGTCGTGGCCGTGGGTGTCCTCACGGGCAAGCTGGATCGCGAAGCTCTCGCCGCACACCCGCACCATCACATCCTGGACGGCGTGAAGGACATCCCTGCGCTGCTGTCCTTTCCCAACTAGGTCGCAATAGTGCGCGTTTTCAGCGGTCAAAACGCGCACAACTGCGACCTACTTGGGTTGGTCGGGGTTTGGTGAGCGGCCGTGGGCATGGAAGATTGGGATGCGTGAAATTCCTTCACCCGTCTCCCAAGTCCTCCTCCCGCGGCGTCACCATCCTTCGCGTGGTGTTCGGTGTGCTGCTCATGGTGCATGGCTTCCAAAAGTTCATGGCCGGGCATGCAGCTTTTGCTGCTTCTGTCGCAGCCATGGGCGTCCAGAAGCCGGACGTCATCGCCTGGCTGGTCATCGCCGGCGAACTTGGACTGGGGGCCTTGTTGGTCCTTGGCGCCCTCACCCGCGTGGCTGGTTTCCTGGCGGCGATCCTTTTCGCGTCCATCTGGTTCGTGACGGAGGCAGGGAAGCCGTTGCTCACGGATGCATCCGGAGTGACGGCTGAGCTCCTGATCGTGTACTTCGCGATCTCGGTGTCGTTCATCTTCCTGGGACCTGGAGCCTTGTCTCTGGACCGCAAGCTGGCGCGGCAACCGCTCAAGCGTTAGCGCGCCTGGGTTAAATCACGACGTCGGCACTCGCCTTCCGGTGCCAGGGCCCGTCAGCGGGCGTCGTTCGGGTATCGAATACCCAACTGGGAACGCACGCCGTCGAACAGGCGCATCACGTTGATGGAGTCCTCCAGGGGCATGGTGGGGCTCTCGGTCAGTCCTTGCTGGATGCAGCGCGTCACTTCGCGGAGTTCATACGAGTAGCCGATGCCCACGACGTCAAACTGTTCGTGTCTCGGCTCATCCCAGCCCACCCGGATGACGAGCTCGCGGGGGTTGTTCACCGAGCCCACTGTCTGGATGTAGCCCAGGCCTCCGGCGACCGTTGCCGTCCGGGGTCCGTGGGCCAGCAAGGACGACGTGAGCTGGACCTGGGCGCCGGTGTCGTAGCCGAGGGTCAGCGCGTTCTGGGTGTCTACGCCGTCCTCGTTGAGTGAGCCGATGGCTGTCACCGACTGTGGGAAGCCCAGTGTTCCCAGTGCCCAGAGCAGCGGGTACACCGTGATGTCCAGGAGTGCTCCGCCGCCATCGTTCAACGCCCAAATCCGGGCCGAGGGATCGTAGGGTGCCGGGAATCCCAGGTCCGCGCTGACCCATTGGATCTGTCCGATCTCACCGGAAGCCGCGATCTCGAAAGCACGCTGCATGCTGGGCAGGAAACGGCTCCAGACCGCCTCCATGAAGAACACCTTGTTCTCCCGGGCCAAGCGAACCAACTCAGTTGCCTCGCGGGCGTTGATGGTGAGGGCCTTTTCGCACAGGACGTGCTTGCCTGCACGCAGCGCGGCCGAGGCGATCATGAAGTGCTGGGCATGGGGAGTGGCAACGTAGACGACGTCGACGTCGGGATCCTCGACCAAGCGCTGGTAGCCGGGCACGCCGCCGTCGTCCCCGTAACCCTTGGCGAACCCCAGGTTCTGCGCAAAAGCGTCCGCAGCCGCCTGCGTGCGTGAGCTCACCGCGTACAACTCCGCGTCCTCAAGCAAGGACAGGTCCTGCGACACACTGTTGGCGATGTTCCCCGTGGACACCACACCCCACCGCAAACGCCGGCCCGTTGAAGCCCGAGGATCCTGGTTGGTCTGGGAGAAGAGCCACGGCTTCGCGATAGGAAGAGTCATGGCAGCCATCCTCTCAGAAGCTGTTGCGCCCGTGCATGATTGCATCTTTCTTACGGTCAAGAACGACGGCGTCGCACCCGTTCGCGCCGTTCGCGTCTGTAATCCTCGGTGCGGCTGGCGCTTATGGGCGCGCTCAGTGCCAACCAAGGCTGCGCCGGGCGCAAAGTGGTGCGTCCATATCGGCTGAGAGCAAGGGCCATCAGCGACACGGTAAGCAGCCTGTTCATCCTTTCGAATGACCGCGGTGTCTGTGCCTTCGCTTAGGCTGGAGCAATCATCCCTCGCAGAGGTTCTGTGGGGAGTTACCGAAATGGAGCAGGGATGGGTGTTTTTCGGCGCGTCATTTTGCCGGTTGCCTGGTTGTTGGTTTTCGCAATTATCGCCGTGGCTTTGGTCAAGATCGCCTTCATTGATGGACTCAAGTCCACAGCTTCGCAGCCGGCTCCGCTGGCCGAAGTGGATATTCCGATGGTCCAGGCCACGCGGGCCACCGTCACCAACACCATTCAGGTGAAGGGCACCGTTCAAAGCAACGCCGCCGATCCCGTCCGCAGCACCGCTGCAGGCAAAGTGGTGAAAGTGTTCGCTGAGCAAGGCCAAACGGTTGAGAAAGGCACGCCGCTCTTCCAGGTCAAGGCCGAGCGCGTAGTCACCAACCCGCAGGTTTCCAAGGACGGAACGCCGCCAAAGCCCGTGTACGACTACTTCGATGTCCTCGCGCCCAGCGGCGGAACGCTGCAATCGCTGACTACGCTGATCGACCAGCAAGTCACCGTTGGCGAAACCGTCGGCAAGGTCGATCCCGGCACATACGTGGTCTCGGGCTCGGTCACCGCAGCCCAGCAGTATCGCCTGCTGGGCAAGCCCGGTCCGGCGGAGATCGCTTTGGTGGGTGGCCCTGCGCCGTTCCAGTGCACCGAGGTGACGCTCAAGAACAACGCTTCCGACGACGGCGGCACAGGCTCCGGCGGTTTGTCCGGCTCAGGCGGGGGTGCCGGCATGGGCGTCGGTGCAGCCATCGCTGGTCCAGGTGCCAGCGGCCAGTCGCAGGAGGACAGCACGCCCACGGGCACCCTGAGTTGCGCTGTTCCCTCCGATCAGGAAGTCTTCGCCGGCCTCGGTGCCACCATGACCGTCAGTGCAGGCGTGGCGACCGACGTCGTCACCGTGCCCTTGACGTCGGTGAAGGGCAGTGTGAAGGACGGCATCGTCTGGACATCCAGTGCCGCCGGAGGAGCTCCTGAACAGCGGAAGGTAGAGCTCGGCCTGAACGACGGAACCGTGGTTGAGGTTGTGTCCGGGTTGACTGAAGGCGAGCAGGTCCTTGAGTTCGTTCCAGGTGCCCCTGCAGCCGGGGATCCCATGATGATGGGCCCCGGCCAGGTTGCCTACGCACCGGCGGGTTAGTCATGGAGTCCACAACTGAAAAAGAAGTACTGGTCAGGCTTCGCTCCGTCACCCGCTCGGTGACCTTGCCGGATGCGCAGCAGTTGCACATCCTGCGAGGCATCGACCTTGAGGTGCTCAGCGGTGACCATACAGCGATTGTCGGCAGGTCCGGCTGTGGCAAATCAACACTGCTCAACCTCCTTGGCCTCCTGGATGTGCCCACCTCCGGGGAGCTCGAGTTCCTGGGGCAGCCCGCGGAACGCCTGGGCAGCAACGCCCGGGCGAGGCTGCGCGGATCCACTGTGGGATTCGTGTTCCAGCAGTTCAACCTGCTGCCCGGCAGGAGCGCTTTGGATAACGTGATCACGCCGCTGCTGTATGCCAAGGGCAAGGACTTCTGGCGTCGCCGGGAGATCGCCATGGACATGTTGGACCGCGTTGGCCTCGCCGCACGGGCCAACACCATGCCCAACATGCTTTCCGGAGGTGAGCAGCAGCGCGTAGCTATCGCCCGGGCCTTGGTCAGGCGCCCGCGGCTGATCCTCGCCGACGAACCCACCGGTGCCTTGGACGTGGAGACAGGCCAATCAGTCATGGCCTTGCTGGACACCGTCGCAACAGAGACGGCGGCCGCGCTCGTCACCATCACCCACGACGTCAACGTGGCCGCCCTGGCCCGTGCTTGCTACCGCCTGGACACCGGCGTCCTCAGCACCCTGGCTCTGGCAGAAACTGGAGTACCCGCATGACCGGCTTTGTCTCCACGGTGGTGGAAGCGTGGCAGGAACTCCGCATCAACAAGGTGCGCATCCTCCTGGCCCTCCTCGGCGTTGCTCTTTCGGTAGCAGCCCTGACGTCGGTAGTGGGCCTGGGTAACCTCGCCAGAGAGGGTATCAAAGCCCGGTCCGAGCGTGATCAAGGCAGGGTAGCCACCGTCTCGCTGAGTGTGAACGGTCCGTCGACGCCAAGCGCTGAGCAGCTCGACAAAGCCTACGAAGGCATCAAACAACGTTTCGGCATCACCACCTCCACACACGTGGGACGGACCCAGGCCGGCTTCCAATTTCCCCGTGGCGTCACCAGCGTGGAAATGACCATGGTGGATATCGGATACGGCATCATCCACCGCGTACCCCTCCTGCAAGGAAGCTGGTTCGCCGCCGATGACGGACAAAGGCTCGCACCCGCCGTCGTGGTCTCCGAAGCCTTCTATGACCGGGCCGGAAGGCCCAACCTGACAACCCAGCCAACGGTTTCCATCCCGGGCGACCAACCGGCGACTGCGGTGATCATCGGAGTGGTTCCGAACGTCCACGAGATGGCCCCGCCTTCGGCTTTCATCCTCACGGACGGGGCCAAACTGATCGGCATGCGGCCGCAGATGTCCGAGTTCAAGATGTGGGTGGGTGAGGCCCAGGCAGGACCCCTGACGGCTGCCATCAGCGCGGACCTGCAGTCGCAGTTTCCGGGGATGTACGCCCAGGCGCAGCGTGTTGACTACGCTGCCTGGGGCGATCCGCTGGGGCCCACCCAGTGGATCGTCGGTGGTATCGCAGGACTCGTCCTGCTGCTTGGGGCTGTGGGGATGCTGAACATCTCCATGGTCACCGTGCGCTACCGCGTCCGGGAGATCGGAATCCGGCGCAGCTTCGGTGCCACCTCGGGACGCATCTTCTTCGGGGTCATGATGGAGTCCGTGGTGGCCACCGCAGTTGCCGGCTTGGTCGGAGTGATGCTGGCAATCGCGGTGGTGAAGAACCCTTGGATCGAATCGAAGGTGGCGCCGGGCCTGTCCGAGCACCCGGCGTTCCCCATCGAGGCGGCCCTTCTCGGTTTCGGGGCGGCCGTCCTTGTCGGCGCACTCGCGGGAGCGATTCCCGCGCTCGTCGCTGTGCGCGTGAAGGTTATTGACGCGATCCGGTTTTGAGTTCCTCCGTCAGGCGCCCTTGCTGAAGCCGGAAGCGTCGATCCGTCTTCTGGGCAAGTGAGCGGTCGTGGGTCACCACCAGGACGGTGGTGTTGTGGTCACGGCTCAATGAGCTCAGCAACTGGATGATGTGCTCACCAGTCTGTTCGTCGAGGTTACCGGTGGGTTCATCGGCCAGGATCAGCTTGGGCTCGTTGGCCAAAGCCCTTGCGATGGCCACACGCTGCTGCTCTCCGCCGGAGAGCCGGTTGGTCCGGCGGGAGTGCTTCTCCGGATCCAACTGGACCTGCTCCAGAAGTTCCTTGGCGCGCTGCAACCGGGCCGACTTCCGCACACCCGCGAACTCCATGGGCAGCATCACATTGTCCACCGCGCTGAGGTTGGGAATCAGGTTGAACTGCTGGAATACGAAGCCGATGTCCTGGCGGCGGTACTCGGTGAGCTTGCCGTCCGGGAGTCCGGCGAGGCTCACGCCATCCACCACCACGTCGCCGGACGTGGGCTTGTCCAGCGCGCCCAAGAGGGACAACAGGGTGCTCTTGCCACTGCCGCTCTTGCCCACGATCGAGGCGAGCGAGCCCTTCTCGAGCTCGAAGCTGACGCCGTTGACCGGCTTGATGGTCCGGTCTCCGGACTTGAACTGACGGACCAGGTCCTTGACTACGATCAAGGCTATTCTCCTCGGAGTACTTCGATGGGACGGATACGGGCGGTCAGCAGCGCGGGAACCAACGCTCCGATGACGGCGACGGCGAACACTGCGGCGATGCCGGCAGCGAGGACGCCGGGGGAGACGCTCGCCGTGACGGAGGTCAGCAACTGGTTGGCTCCGCCAAACGGACCGCCTTGGCCGCCTCCGCCGAAGCCGCCACCACCGGGAACGCCGCCGTTGGCTGCTGCTCCGGCCAAGCCGCCGCCGCGCTGGTTGGTGGTTGCCGCCGTCGTACCTGAATTGGAACTGATCAGCGCGGAGGCGATGCCGCCGCTCGCGAAGGACGCGATCGCCGCACCCACCACGCTGCCCAAAGCCACCAGGACCAGGGACTCGAGCACGAACTGGAGGCCGATGGTCCGGTTTCGGGCGCCGATGGCCTTCAGGACGCCGATTTCACGGCGGCGCTCGCGGACCAGCATCACCATGATGAGCAGGATGATCAGTCCGGCTGTTGCGAGGGCGGCGATGAACGCGACCAAGGAGATGTTCTTGACGCTGTCCAGTGAGCTGACGGCAGTCTGAAGGTTGCGCTGGCCCTGCGTGACGTCGGCCTTGTCCGAGCCGAGTGCGCTCTGGAGTGCGGTCTTGGTGCTGTCCACGTTCTCCATGCTGTTGACCGTGACGATCATGGTGGAGAGTTCACCGGGCGTTTCGGCCAGCGTCTGGGCCTCCGGGAGCGTCACGTAGACGGCGTTGTTGCCGAACGTGGTTCCGGCGTCGAACAAGCCTGCCACGGTGAAGGTTTTGTCCTGGATGGTGAAGGTGGAGCCAACCGTCAGGTTGTTCTTTTCGGCGAGGGTGGTTCCGATGATTGCCTTGGCTTCGGCCGCAGTGTAGTCGCCCAGGCCGGTGCCGCTGGTGATGTCCAGCGCCTTGCCGGTGCTGTCGACTTCGGCGCCGATGCCCGTAGCCGTGATCGGCAGGGCGCGGACGGGTTGGGTTGTGGTGCTGCCTGTGGTTCCAGTTGTTCCGCTCGCATTGTTGCGGTTGCCGAGCGTGCCGGCGTCGACGGCGGCCGTCAGGCTGGTGGTGACCGTCGCGGCCTGCTGGCCTCCGGGGCCGCCGAATCCGCCTTGTTGAGTGGTGCTCGTGGTGCCGGTGGTCGCCGTTTGGAGGCGGAGCGCTTTGGTCCCGACAACGGACGTGACGTTTGCGACGCCCGCTGCGGTTTGCGCCTGGGCTGAGGTGAGCGGTTCGCCGCCGCCCTCGAAGCCCTGGCCGCCGGCCGGGTTCACGGTGAGCGTGGTGCCCACGGAAGCGTTGAGTTCCTGGACCTTGGCACCCACGGCCTGGTTGGCCACGAGCATGGCCAGGGCCAAACCGATGGCGACGGCCAGGACGGCAACCACGGCCGCCGTTCTGATTTTGTTGCGGAAGGCATTGCCTACGCTTCGGGCAAGGACGCTCACGTTTCTCCTTTGGAGCTGCTCGGGCCGCGGGAGGCCCCGGCCCGCTGGACGCCGGCCGCAGATCCAACCTTCGTTAAAGCGGCTGTGCAGGAAGCCAGCCGAAGCTATGCGTGGGCTGTGAAGAATCCCGGCGCAGCAAAAAGCCCCGGCCCGCCTTGTGGGCGGACCGGGGCTCCGGTGATGCGGGGTACTACTTAGTGATCGGGCCGAGTACCGGATCGTCGACGTAAGCGGTCTTGACGTTCGCTGCTGTCACGATCTGCGGAGGCAGGAGGTACGCGGGAACGGTCTTGACGCCGTTCTTGTACGAATCCTTGTCGTTGATCTCCAGTTCCTTGCCGGCCTGCAGGTCCTTCACCATGGTGATGGCGTGCTCAACCAGCTTGCGGGTGTCCTTATTGATGGTGGAGTACTGCTCGCCGGCCATGATCGACTTGACGGACTCAACTTCGGAGTCCTGGCCGGTCACCACGGGGAGCGGCTTGCCAGCGGCTTTGACGGAGGTCAGGACTGCGCGGGCCAGGGTGTCATTCGGGGAGAGGACGCCATCCAGGGAAGCGGTGCCGTAGCTGCCGGTAAGCAGCGTGTCAGCGCGGCGCTGGGCGTTTTCTGCTTTCCAGCCCTGGGTAACAGCCTGTTCGAACGCGGTCTGGCCGGACAGGACCTTGAGGGTACCGTCGTCGATCTTCGGCTTCAGGACGCTCATGGCGCCGTCGAAGAAGACCTTGGCGTTGGCATCATCCGGAGAACCAGCAAACAGTTCGATGTTGTACGGGCCGCTCGGCTTCTTGGCCTTCAGTCCGTCCAGCAGGGCCTGGCCTTGGAGCTCACCGACCTTGAAGTTGTCGTAGGCCACGTAGTAATCCACGTTCTCGGTGTTCAGGAGCAGGCGGTCGTAGGCGATGACCGTTGCGCCGGAGTCCTTGGCCTGCTTGAGCTGGGTGCCCAGCTGCGCGCCGTCGATCGCACCGACGATGATCACCTTGGCACCCTTGGTGACCATGGCGCTGATCTGGTTCTGCTGCTCGGAAACGCCGCCGTTGGCGAACTGGACGTCGGCCTTGAAACCGGCGCCGGTGAGGCCGTCGTTGAACAGCTTCTCCGCGAGGACCCAGTTCTCACTGGTCTTCTGCGGAAGTGCGACGCCGATCAGCGAGTCCTTGGGGAACGCTTCCCCGCCAGCTGTGCTGCTGCTTGAGCCGTTGTCAGTGCGGCCGCAGGCCGTCAGCGCCAGTGCCGCGATGGCAGCTACTGCTGCTGCCTTTCCTGCTTTACCAAACATTCGCATATCTTGGTTCACTTTCTGTGTGGGTGGGGTGGAGCGAGTTCTCTGGGTGGGTAGAACACTTGGTTGCGGGAGCCGGTCAGGCTTCCTTGGAAATGACCTCTTTGGTGGAAGTGGTCTCGTCCGGCTTGATCTCGTTGTTGCGCTGGAAGTTCTTCATCAGCAGGCCCGTGATGGACCGCTTGCCCTGGGTCTTGTTGTAGACATCGAAGGCGACGGCGGCCAGGAGCACCAGGCCCTTGATGATCTGGGTGAGGTCGGCGCCAACGCCCAGGAGCTGCAGGCCGTTGTTCAGGACAGCCATCACCAGGCCACCGACGATCGAGCCGATCACGGTACCAACGCCACCGGTAACGGCTGCGCCACCGATGAACACGGCTGCGATCGCGTCGAGTTCCCAACCGACGCCGTCGAACGGACCGGAAGCGGTGGACCGGCCAACGAAGATCATGCCGGCCAGGCCCGCCAGGACGGACATGTTCATCATCACCAGGAAGTTGACCTTCTTGGACTGCACGCCGGACAGCTCTGCCGCGTGGCGGTTGCCACCGACGGCGTACACGTGGCGGCCGATCACGGTCTTGTCGGCAATGAATCCATAGATCAGCACCAGGACCGCGAGGATCAGGCCGGGGATGGGGAATGACGTTCCGGGGCGGCCGGTCGCGAACAGGTACGTTGCGTAGAGGATGGCACCGCAGATGAGGACCAGCTTGGTGACTTCAACCCAGAGCTCGGGAACGTCCGCGCCCAGGGCCTTGTTGGCGGCACGCGCACGCAGGGACATCACGACGACGAATGCGGCGGCCAGGATGCCGATGAGGAGGGTCAGGTTGTTGAACCCCGTGTTGGGGCCGATCTCCGGGAGGTAGCCGGAGCCGAGGTACTGGAAATCGTTGGGGACCGGGATGGTGTTGGACTTACCCACGAACTGGTTGAAACCACGGAAGAGGAGCATGCCGGCCAGGGTGACGATGAAGGCGGGTATGCCCACATAGGCCGTCCAGAATCCTTGCCAGGCACCGATCACGGCTCCCAGCACCAGGCCGAAGAGCACGCCCATGTACCACGGAATGCCCCAGTCGCGGATGGCCAGGGCCACGGAAACGCCCACGAACGCGGCCACCGAACCCACAGAGAGATCGATGTGTCCGGCGATGATCACCAGGACCATGCCGATGGCCAGGATCAGGATGTAGGAGTTGCCGTTGAAGAGGTTGATCACGTTGCCCGGGGTCAACGTGCGGCCCTGCGTGAAGATCTGGAAGAAGACGATAAGTGCCACCAGGGCGAAGATCATGCCGAACTGGCGGGTATTGCCACCAAAGAGCTTCTTGAGCGCGTTCATTGTTTTGGTCCTTGAGTCGGGCGTTTCTGGGCCACTGGGTCAGGCTGTCTTGCGGTTGGAGGTCATGAGCTTCATCAGGTTCTCCTGGCTGGCTTCGTCCTTGTTCAGCACGCCGGTGATGGAGCCCTCGAAGATGGTGTAGATACGGTCGGACAGGCCCAGGAGTTCGGGAAGCTCCGAGGAGATGACAATCACTCCCTTGCCCTGGTTGGCCAGCCGCTGGATGATGCCGTAGATCTCGTACTTGGCGCCGACGTCGATGCCTCGGGTCGGTTCGTCCAGGATCAGGAGATCAGGGTCGGTGAACATCCACTTGGCCAGCACTACTTTTTGCTGGTTCCCACCGGAAAGCTTGGCGACGCCTTCCTCAACTGACGGGGTCTTGGTCCGCAACGACTTGCGGTATTCCTCGGCAACCTGGAATTCCTTCCGGGTGTCCACCACGGTGTAGTTGCTGATCTTGTCCAGCGCCGCGGCCACTGTTGTGGTCTTGATGTCGTCCAGCAGGTTCAAGCCCAGGGACTTGCGGTCTTCCGTGACGTATCCAAGTCCGGCGTCGATCGCCTGGCGCACGGTGCGGAGGTTGACCTGCTTGCCGTCCTTGTATACCTCGCCCGAAATGAAGCGCCCGTACGAGTGGCCGAACAGGGAACGGGCCAGCTCGGTACGGCCGGCGCCCATGAGCCCTGCGAATCCCACGATTTCGCCACGGCGGACAAAGAAGTTGGAGCCCTTGCAGATGAGGCGGTCCTGGATGGCAGGGTGTCCAACCGTCCAGTTCTTGACCTCGAAGAAAACCTCCCCGATCTTCGGTTCATGGTCCGGGAAGCGGGACTCGAGCGTGCGGCCAACCATGCCCTTGATGATCCGGTCCTCGTCCACCCCATCACGTTTGACGTTGAGTGTTTCGATGGACTTGCCGTCGCGGATGATGGTGATCTCGTCCGCGATCTGTTCAATCTCGTTGAGCTTGTGGGAAATGATGATGGACGTGATGCCCTTGCCCTTGAGGCCAAGGATGAGGTCCAGCAGGTGCTGGGAGTCCGATTCGTTCAGGGCCGCAGTGGGCTCGTCCAGGATCAGCAGCCGCACGGACTTGTTCAGTGCCTTGGCGATCTCCACCAGTTGCTGCTTGCCCACACCAATTTCCTTGATGGGGGTGTCCGGGTCCTCGCGCAGGCCCACGCGGGCCAGCAGTTCGATGGAGCGGCGGCGTGCTTCGGCCCAGTCAATGACGCCCCACTTGGTGGGTTCGTTGCCCAGGAAGATGTTTTCCATGATGGACAGTTCCGGGATCAGCGCCAGTTCCTGGTGGATGATCACGATTCCGGCTGCTTCGCTTGCGCGGATGTCCTTGAACTGCTGTGTTTCGGCTTGGTAGACGATGTCTCCCGTGTACGTTCCGTATCCGTAGACGCCGGACAGTACTTTCATGAGGGTGGATTTGCCCGCTCCGTTCTCACCACAGATTGCGTGGATTTCGCCTGCCTTAACCCGCAGGCTCACATTCGACAAGGCCTTCACGCCGGGGAATTCCTTCGTGATCGAGCGCATCTCCAAGAGGATGGGATCACCTTGCGTGTCGAGGGTTGTCATCAGCCCGTACGCCTCCAATGCATGACTTCGTTGTCGGCCCCGCGGTGGCGGAGCTTTCTGATGAAAAAGTAAACTGGATCACCCGTCTTGTCGTCAAGACTTGAACGCAAGAACCAGCTAACGATTTGGTTACCGTGCGGTAATGCCGGCGTGTTGGAACACCAAAGCGGCCGCTCCAAGGGCTTCCGCCCGTGCTCCGAGGGAGGACATGGCCAAGTGCGTTGTCTCGCCCACCACGGGCACCGCATGGCGCACCAGGCCCCGTCGGATGGGGTCCAGGAGGAGGTCTCCCAGCCCTGCCAACGGGCCGCCCACCACTATCACCTCGGGGTTGATCAGGTTCGCCACGTTGCCCAGTGCGCGGCCCACCGCGAGCCCGGCGTCATCCACCACGCGCTGCGTTGCGGAGTCGCCGGCGAGGCAATTCCTGACGATGTCCTGCGGCGTCAGCAGGGTGTCCTGCCCACGGCCCAGAAGCTCGATCATGGTGGTCGTTGAAGCAATCGTTTCCAGGCATCCGCGGTTCCCGCAGCGGCACACCAGGCCATGTTCGTGGATAGTGGCATGGCCGATTTCACCCGTGATTCCCACGTTGCCGTAGTACGGAATCCCGTTGAGGATCAGGCCCGCGCCAATACCTGAGCCGACCTTGAGGAACATCAAGTTGGAGACTCCGCTGTGCGGTCCCCAGGTCACTTCGGACAGAGCGCCGAGGTTGGCGTCGTTGTCAACAAAAACGGGGCAGTTCAGGGCTTCCTCGAGCCTGTGCAGGATGTCGATGCCCACCCATTCCGGGAGGATGGCGCCTTGTGCCACCGTGCCGGATCTGCGGTCGATCGGACCTGGAATGCCGGCTCCGGCGCCCACCACGGCGCTGGGATCGATGCTGTTTTCCTCCAGCAACCTGGAAAGGAGCTGCACGGCCCCGGCGATGCCTTCCTCGGCCTGGTGCCCCAAGGGAAGTTCGATGAATTCCTCGGCGATGACGTGGTAGCCCAGTGATGCCAAGACCACCCGCAGATGGCGGCGGCCAAAGTCGATTCCGACGGCGACCGCACCGTTGCTGTTGAGCCTCACGTTGGTGGCCCGGCGGCCGGAGCTGGTGGTCGGTTCCGTAGAGACCAGGCCGGCGTCCTGCATGATTTTCACGATGTTGGAGACCGTTGCCGTGGAGAGGCCGGTCTGCCGCGAAAGTTCTGCCTGGGTTGACGGCCCGCTGAGCAGGCACTCGATGATCCGCTGCTGGTTCAAATGGCGCAGGGCGGACTGTGAGCCTGGTTTTCTCGGGTGGCTCTTCGTTGAGCGCTGTGTAGCGGGCATGACAAGAAGAGTGCCCCATGTGACGGCTTGTAGTCAAGAAGTGAACACAAGGGGTGGCAGTTGACTGACATACTCCAACGCAAGTTGACACTGGATGTACCCCTTGCGGGGTCCGCTAAGCGCCCTCAGCCGGGCCTTCGGGGCGTAAAGCAGGCCCAACAACGTAACGTCGGCGTGCGATGCGTCCCGTATTCCACAGGCCCGGGTCCAAATGTCCCAGCCGCCCAGGGGCAGCCGTGCCTAGGCTGGAAGAACAAAGTCTTCCCGGATCGCCAGCACCGGGATCCCGGAAAACCAAGGTGGTAATGATGCTGCTCTCAGTCCTGCAGGCCAACGCCTCCGTCCTGGACGTTGACGCCAACCTTCGGACCATCGACGACGCCGCCCAACGGGCCGCCCGGGCCGGTGCATCGTTGTTGCTGACGCCCGAACTTTTCCCCGTGGGCTACGCGCCGCTCCGGATCCACGCCGAACTGGCCCCCCAAATCCTCCCCGCTATCCGGCAGCGCTTGGCGGATATTGCGCGGACACACGGGATTGGCCTGGTCTACAGCCTCCCGGCACCTGCCCGAGAAATGCACGACGACGGCGCGCAGCCCACTGGCGTTGAAGAGCGCTGGCATATCTCGGCTACTTTGCTGGACGCCACGGGCGCAGAACTTCTCACGTACAACAAGGTGCATTTGTTCGGCCCGGAAGAACACAAGGCGTTCGTCGGCGCTCAAGCACCTCCCGCCGTCGTGGTTTTCAACGGAATCCGCACGTCGATGCTGATCTGCTACGACGTTGAGTTCCCTGAGGCAGTTCGCGCGGCGGCAAGCCGAGGCGCTGAGTTGCTGCTCGTGCCCACGGCGCTGTCCTCGGGGTTCGACAATGTGCCGCAAGTCTTGATCCGGGCGCGCGCCCTCGAGAGCCAGCTTAATGTCGCCTATGCCAACCATTGCGGGCACGAGGACATCTACAACTTCCTGGGCGGCAGCGTCGTTGCGGGGCCGGACGGTTCGCTGCTCGCCGCGGCGGGGGAATCGGCGTCGTTGTTGTTCGCCGAGGTGGGCACCGACACCGTCAAAGCAGCCCGGGCTGAAGTCCCGTACTTGAAGGAGCGCCGCCCGGACCTTTATGCGAAGTGGGAATATGCGGACTGACCGTCAGGCGATGACCCTGCTGTTCCGGTTCGGATCGAGGACATGCCATGCGAGGTAGTTGCTGACTGTCTCCGGATTGTGCTCGAACATCGAACAATGCCCCAGCCCAGGCAGTACGTGGAACTTCGCTCCGGGTGCCAGGTTCGCCAGCAATTCGCCCTCGGCCGGGGGTGCGCACTGATCTTGTTCGAAAGACACGACATCCAGCGGCACTGCCAAGGCCGGGACCCTGTCTTGGACATTGAAGTCGACGCATGCCCGCCACTGGGTGGGGATCGATGCCTCCATGTCTTCGATGGCTTGGGATTCGGATAGGGCCGTTTGTATACGGTTCCAGGTCTGAGGGTTACCCAACGCCTCCGCTGTGTAGTACATCGGGGCGTAATGGATGGCGTGGAAATCGGCCGGCATCCGCACGCCTTGCGCGCGAAGGGCAATCTCCGCCCGCATATAGTCGCCCACCCAACCGGAATCGCCGCGTGCACCGCCCGCAAGACTGACTACGGAGGCCACCAGATCCGGCCTGTCGAGGGCCAGCTGAAGAGCGACGAAGGCTCCCATTGAGTGGCCGACCACAGTTGCCGGCGAGTCGCAGGTTTGTTCCAGGAGATCCGCCGCATCAGAGGCCATGTCCGCTATGGACCACGGAAGCAGGTCCGCGCACTCGGTTCCGGGTGTACCGCGGTTGTCGAAAGTGATGTTGCGGAAGGCCTTCTCGAAGTTCGGAACAAAATGGTCGTGCCACGCTGATCCCCGATAGCCGCCTCCGGAGATCCAGAGAAGATTGGGGCCCTCGCCGGATACAACGTGGTTGGTTGTGAGTCGGCTGAGTTCGATGGCTTGGGGTGTGTAACGGTACGTCGTCATGGCTGGTCGACCTCGTCGTCACCCTCCAAGCCCGCGTCGGCAACGCTTATCCACTCCCGTTCTCCCACGAGATCCATGCTTCGGCAGAGGCCGTAGTAGAGCAGTGCCGCAACGGCCATGCCGACATAGGGTGCAACGTCGTACCCCAGGATTTCGGCCACAGGCCCGTTCCACGCGCCAGTCATGACAAAGGGGAGCATTGCCAGCAATGACGCAACGTAGGCGGCGAAGCCGCGCCAATTCCAGCCCCCGTAAATTCCTCGGGGATTGAAGATCTCCCTGATCGAATAGCTGCCCTTGCGGACAAGGAAGAAGTCGACGAGGTTCGTGGCAGTCCAGGGTGCCAAGGCGTACAAGAGGATCGTCAGGAAGGTTCCGTAGCCGGCAAGAAGTGTGTCTGTTGCGGCCAAGGCGATGCCCAGGGAGACAATTCCAAAGGCTGCGGTCAGGGCAATTCGCATGGTGGCGGTCGGTCGCACGGGGCGGATGCTGTCCAGGATGCTGATCACCGTGAGCGAGCCGCCGTAGAAGTTCATGGATCCCAAATATATGGTTCCGATCAAACCGAGGACCAGGACGATCGAACCGAAACCGCCGAACACGGCATTTCCACCGAAAAAGAAGGCTTCGATGATTCCTGTTCCCGGAAAGGCAGCGGTTACCACGGCGGCAACGCCCATGACCCAGATGGAAGAGACAGCAAGGCCGAGGTAGGTGCTGAAGAAGGAAGCTTTGACGCTCATGTGCGGTAAATACCGCGTGTAGTCGGAGACGTAAGGCGCCCACGCCAAGCACGCAGCGGCCGCGGCGGCTCCTTGGGCCAGGAAAAACGTCATGGAGAAGCCGTCAGTGGAAAACGCGCCCTCCGGGAAAGTCAGGACCGGCGGCATCGCAAACGTGATGACGAGGTAGCACAGGAGAAAGGCGAGGGCTATCCATCGGGCCAATTTGTGAACAATGTTGTAGCCGACCGCCGCGACGATGACAGAGAGAGCTGTCGTCGCAACCATGCCGACGTTCTGCGGAATGGAGAACAGCAGCTCCAGTGTCTGGCCCATCAGGACCACCCCGAAGACGCTGAATCCGATGTATGCGGCGGCGGCGATGACGTAGATCAGGGCAGCGCCACGATACCCGTACTGCGGCCGGGACTGGATCATCTGGGGCATGCCGAGTTGCGGTCCCTGTGATGAGTGGAAGGCCGCAAAGAACGTGCCGAATGCCGAGCCCACAACGATGGCAAGAAGCGAATAGAAGAGATTCAGCCCGCTCAGGACGCCGATGGTTCCGATCGCCAGGGACGCAAGGTTGGCTGAAGAGGTGAACCAAACAGGCGTTACATGCCATGGCTTTCCATGCCGTTCCCGGCGCGGGATGTACTCGATCGAACGCCGTTCGAAAATCGGCGCATTGGACCTTGCTGCGTTTGCGTGGGAAGACTGGCTGTCCCGCGTTGCTGATTTCATGGGTTTCCTAAGGAGGTTCTACGCTCGCGGCAGCGGCCGAGGCCATGGATGTTTCTACATTGAGCGGTCCATGGGCTGGGTGCAACACTATTGAATAGTTGTTCAAGCTGCTACGAGTCGAGCATGTGTGATGCAGGAAACACTAGAATTATCAAGCAAGTGGGACAATGCGCGGTTGCGCTAATCGCAACTCGAGTGGAGTTGGTTATGGACGAAACATCAGGGCTCCGGGAGAGGGTCCGCGATTTGGTCCTGCGGACGCCGGGGACGCAGGGGAACTTCGCTGCCGCGGCGGCCATGGACAAAACGAAATTCTCGAAGTCGCTGAACGGCGTTCGGAAGTTCACGGCTTCAGAGCTCGGAAGAATCGCTTCACACGGTGGGGTGTCGACCGACTGGCTGTTGTATGGCCGCGGTGAGGCAGCCAGCAAGCGGGGACCAGCATCGGACGCGACGGCACCTGGAAGGGCCGCCGTCACCATGAAGAACGACGCACCCCACGAGAAAATCCTTGTGGAGACTTGGAAGCTCATCGCAAAGCATGGCTACAGGGGCGTGAGGGTTTCGGACGTGGCCCACGCAGTTGGTTCCAGTCCGAGCCTGGTCATCTACTACTTTTCTTCTCGCGATGAACTGTTGAACGCGGCCATGAGGCGCCACATGGAGCACTCCTTTGTTCGCCAGGTCGACGAGCTGAGGGGAATCAGTTCACCCAAGGACAGGATTCTGCGCCTCATTGAATTGCAGCTGCCGCTGGATGACAGCTCCAAGGAGGAATGGACATCCTGGATCCAGGTTTGGAGCGAATGTGTGCTGGAACCTCGCTTCAGGCGGATGTACTGGGACGCCTATCGCAAGTGGGACGGTTTCATTGCGCAGACCATCCGACTCGGCCAACATCAGGGCATCTTCAATGGCGGAGACCCGGAAGGGATGACGGCGCAGCTCACGTCGATGATCGACGGACTGGGCATCCAAGCGTTGCTCGGTGTTCCTGGCCGGGACGTCAATGATATGCGTCGGCAATTGCATGATTTTGCCAGGAGGACCCTGTTCGCCTGAGAATTGCCATCAAAGCCGCCTAATTAAACCCTGGCCCGACGCGCTTTCACCAGCGAGCCCAGGGCAGCAAGAAGTCCTGCGAAAAGCAGCGTTCCGAGAATGACCGAGTACGAGGCGCCGAACTCGAGCCGGAAGCTGCCATGCGGGTCTTGCTGATGGTCGAGGTACGCAGATCCAGACATGCCCGCGTCCGAAAGTACGCCCACTGCGACCAGCACCAAAATAGCCGCAGCCAGCACAGCGACGATTGCCCCGCAAATTCCGATGGCTGGGTTGCACTGCTTGGACATAGGGGAGCTCCTTAATGACAACGCTTGTGTTGTGTGCCTCGAACCTAATCGATAAGCCGCGCTTCTTGGACACCCTTTTCAAAATTAGGTGGTGAAACCGGCAAAAATAGGTGGTGAAAACGGTCAATTGGGGGTTTTGACATGGTCCTCTAGTGTCGCGTGTCGTTAATACCTAGACGCTTGGGTGTTTGGGAAGATTGATTATGGCTAATCGTCCTGCTGCTGCCCTGGGTCTTCGTGAAGG
>NZ_JBIVXM010000032.1:0-24852 GCF_044769205.1 Paenarthrobacter sp. NPDC090520 | reverse complement strand
AAGAGCAGAGCGGCCCCGTGCACGAGGTGTGCACGGGGCCGCCTGGCTAGCGCTCGCTCGGGCTAGCACTGGTCCTTCACGAGTGACCACAGCCATTTGGCAAGCTCCACGATCAAACGTGTCGCCCCAATGACGCAGCCCATAATGGTCCAGGCTTGTCCCTGCTTACGTGTACCCATGTTGTACCTCCGGTATGGAAATGGAGGCGGGGTAGCCCATTTTCCCAACCATAGTTAGGAAAATGGGCTGATGAGAACTAGTCTTGAAGTGTTCAAACATCGAGGAAAAGTGCTCATTCGGCCCCGCCGATTGACCAAACTCTTCAAGAGATCCCGGCCTGCCAGGGCCGGGTTTTCTCTTTAAGAACCTGATACCAGCATTCTAGTGGCAGTTCGTGCCTCTTTTTTCTGTTGCTGTCTCTCACGCAGGTTTCCACAGGGCCGCTGGCCACCCTCTCGTAGTCGTTACGCCTCTAGCGGCTGGACAGATCGTCACTCATGACCACGATGCCCAACGCCGGTACATGTGGATTACCCGCACACAAGAACTGTCGTCAGCGTCGGCGATGTACCTCCGCGCGGACTTGCAGCGGCCAATGCTCCACGTTCACCGAGTCTTCGAAGCTGGGCACTTAGACGGCGAAAGGAGGGGACCCGATGGGTCCCCTCCTTTCGTATGTCCTTGCAACTTGGGGGATTCAGGACAGGCCCACCGTAGCAAACGCCCCGACAGGCAAACGCCACAGTCCCCCATGGTCCAACACGAACTCCGGCGACCCACCCCACAACCTGGCTGGCTTTCTTTCAGCCGTGACAACACACATCGGAAGCGCGGGGTCCAGGGCGGAAGCTGGAGGCACCAGCGGCAGCGTGGCAGCTTCCAAGGCGCTCAGGGGGCTACCAGCGAGCTACTGGCGGCGATGACCACAGCAGGGGGCGGGCGACGATCACCGCCAAAAGAATCCTCAAAAAAGTTCTATTCAGACTAGAAGTTTTAGTTCAAATGGTGTTAGAATAAATACATCAGGAAGGCAAGAACACCAACCAGGAGGAACACCATGTCAGCACTTCTCACCACCACCCAGCGCGTACGTGCAGCGGCCGGCAACTACTTGGCAGCGATCCGCGACACCAGCCGCGAGAACCATGACGCCAAGAACTGGATCACGGCTACGGACACCATCAGCAGCGGCGACATTGCCAAGGTCACTCAGGTTGAGCGCAGCACAGTCTACGTGGATACCGCCACGGGTCGCCTTTACAAGCCCGCCACCAAGTAAGGAGCAAGAACCATGGTCACGGTCTACACAAAGCCAGCATGCGTGCAGTGCAACGCCACGTATCGGGCCTTGGAGAAGAAAGGGGTGAGCTACCGCAGCGTGGATATCACGCAGGACGCGGAAGCCTTGGAACGGCTCAAAGCCATGGGCTACCTACAAGCCCCCGTAGTCGTGACCGACAACGACCACTGGTCAGGATTCCGCCCCGACAAGATCGAAGCACTCACGGGAAAGGAAGCGTAATGGCACTGACCACCGAACAGGACCAGGTGATCGAGGGGCGAGGGCGGATTGACTCAACATCCTGGTGCTGCTCCGGGCCTTTCCCGCTGGAAGGCTGCCCGGACTGGCGCACACACTGGCACTCGGATTGCACCGTCTGTCACTGGGCGCACAGCCCACGCTTTTGGGGGCCGACTCCCGAGGACGTAGCGGCCCAACTCGTGGAACATCTGGAAAGCCAGCACCCAGCAGGGCCAGTGCAAGGCACCTTGTTCTAAACCCCCCTTTTTCAAACTCGAATTTTTGACACGTACGTGACAATAGGAAAGGATGCAGAGATGAGCAGCACGGCATCGGGCAAACTGGTGAAGGCAATCGAACAGGCTTGGGCAGCGATCCAGGCGGTACACGTGGACGTGCCCCATGTTGTCGTGACAATGGGGGCCGGCTCCGGTTCAGGGGCCGGCCTCACCCTCGGCCACTTTGCGCCTAACCGCTGGATTCAGGCGGACACCGAAGTGCACGAACTCTTTGTAGGCGGGGAAGGCTTGCAGCGCGGCGGCCGCGCCGTCATGGGCACGCTTCTGCACGAGGCAGCCCACGGAGCGGCCCAGGTCCGCAACATCCAGGACACCAGCCGCCAGGGCCGCTACCACAACCGCAAATTCAAGGCACTGGGCGAAGAATTCGGCCTCGTGATCGAGGAAGCCGGAAACATCGGCTGGTCAGCAACCACCGTTCCCGACGCCACAGCCAAGCGCTACGCCCGCGTGATCGCCAGCATTGACGCCGCGCTCTCGGTCTACCGCAAGAGCGAGGGACGCGCAGCGGATACCGGGCGCACCAACAACAACAACGGACTTGCCGCCGTGTGTGAGTGCGGCCGCAAAATCCGCGTCTCTGCCACCGTGTACGAAATGGGCGAGATTGTCTGTGGCATCTGCAACGCTCCCTTTGAAGCCGAAGAAAACGGTTAAAAAGTTCTAATAAGAATTGAACTTTACATTCAAATTCAGTTAGAATAGAGTTATGAAAGCACAGAAGAAGCGGGACGTACTGAAGGTGCTGAAAGCCAACGGCTGGCAGTTGGTCCGCACCACCGGAGGCCACGAATGGTGGGAAGGGCCGGACGGCCAGGGTGAGCCGATTCCCCGGCACAACGAAATCAGCCCGGGCGTGATCCGTAAGCTGGCCAAGAAGCTGTCAGACGTTCCGCCGAACTGGAAATAGACCAACCACGGGAGGCCCGGAAGGGCCTCCCACCGAAAGGACTCACAGCATGTTCCTCAAACTCTTCAAGAGCAACAGCAACACTCGGGTTATGCAGGTAGTCAACCTGCACGAGGTGCGAGCATTCGAATTCGATGATGATGCACCGCGTAACCCCGAGAATCCCGGCTCGGTGACGTTCTACTGGCGCGCAGGGGAGAACACCACTTACAAGCTCGGCGTCTACGACGAAGCCGGAAGGCTTCTAAAGAAGATCACCCCGGCCCAGTTTGAAACGGCGTTTTCCGATGCACTCCGCGCACACGGCATTTACACGCTCGACCACGTCTAGAAAGAAGAACCCCCATGGACAACCCCCGCACCTTGGAGGCCACGGCCTACAAGGAAGGTAAGTGGTGGATGATTTCCATCCCCGAGATTGACGGACTCAGCCAGGCTAAAACGGTGGAATCCGTGCCCGGCATGGCCGCTGATCTGGCCGCGATCGTTCTAAACGTCCCCCAGGAAGCTGTGAGGGTGAACATTACCTACCGGCTTCCTGAGGCCGCCGCCGTGATTGACCGCCAGTGGCACGAGGCCAAAGCCCAGGTAACTACCGCCGAAGCAACCGCGGCGGACAAATTAGCAGAGCTCGCCCACACGCTGAAGGCCAACGGCTGGACGCTAAAGGACATTGCAGCCGTCACCGGCTACACCTTCCAACGCATCGCCCAGATACTCAAACACAGAGCAGAGACGCGCGAAGAAGCCGGATCAGAAACCGTGCAACTCGTCCACATCGGGGAAATCGACACCGACGCGCTCGACCAGGTACTCAAGCACGAGCCAGAGAACTCCGTCTACGCGGAAACGGGCTATGCAGTGGTTGAAATGGGCGAAATCGAAACCGCCGACGTCGTGACCCGCGCTGACGAAGTCAGGCGCCCCTAGTGTTTTTCCGTCAGCTTGCTTGCAACCGAGCCAGCATGCTTGCAAGCTAGCAAAGTCCAAACTGTCATGGGCGGGCGGTACCGTGAGGCCGAAGGATTGAGGGGGGAACGATGGATTGGACAACCGGCCCAATACTCGGATTACTGGGCAGCCTCGTGCTGGTCTATTTCGTCTGGGCAATGCTGCACAGCGGAGCGAAAGACTAAGAACATGCCATGAGTGACGACGACGAAGAACAGGAAGCCAGCATGAGGCCGCACCCGTACACCGGGCCAACGGACACCAACGACTTCGACAACCTCTCAGCAGACCAAATGTCTGAACTGGTGTCGTCGTACAAGCTCCTGGGAGAAGCCTTTGAGGACCGTGACGACGAAGAAATGTTTGGCTACGGATTCCATATGGACGATCCATTGAATCTGATCAAGGAAAAAGCAGAGCGGGCCGCTCAGGCACGCCGCGAACTTGTGGCCGCCGTTCGCCTCGCACGATACAAGGGCCAGGACTGGCACGAGATAGGCGGAGTGCTGGGCATGTCCTGGGTAGACGCCATGAAGGCATTTCCCGAAGTCAGAAGGTAGATCCACACGGCCTGACGCCACACGATATCCGGCAGAACTCATCATGAGGGGGACACGATGAAATCAGTTTTGGCCATAGCGGCCGCCGCAAATAACGACATACCCAAGTTCTATGAAGCCGGGTGGGATTGGTGGGCATGGCCCATAGCCTGGCTGGTCTTTCTTGGATGCGGTCTGGCGCTCGGCACTGTCTTGCCGCTGTACGCGGCCGTGACAGAAGAACTGACCGGCGCAAAACGCGGATGGGCCCAATTTGGCGTAGTCATCGGGGGGATCGTCGCTATCGTTTTCGGGTGGTGGGGATCAGGCATCCTCATGCGGCACCACGAAACCGGCGAAGGAGCCGCCTGGACGTTCCTAGGAGCGTTGGCCGTGGCAGGCGTCTCTTGGTACTGGTCTAGCCGCTTTCGGAAAGGATACGGAGATTATGACTGGCACACCGGCTATGCCTTGGTGACAGCAGCGCCGGCCCTGATCATCACAGCTGGGGCCGTCATGAACGGCGTTGGTGAATTCGTCACCCGCGTGGCGGCCTCCATACCAATGCCAGTGGCTCAGTTTCTTTCCCTGGCAGTGTTGGGTGCCTTGGTACTCGGACTAACCGCATCCACACAACGAAGGTAGGAGAACCGGAACATGGCACCAATCCGATTTCATGACATTTTCATCGAAGAAGTGGCAGAACAGATCACTCCAGATGGAGACCTTTGCGACGGCTACACGCTGGTCAAGGGAACAGGCAAGATCGCTGCCCGCGAGGTACGGGAGCACATCATTGGCCGCGTCCCGTACCTGAAAAATCTGCTGGAGCTGGAAGAAGCAGGAGAACAGCCAGCCGGCATCCAATTGAGCGAGAACAGCCTTTCAACGACTGATCCACGCGGACTCTTCCACACGGGGCTGCATCACACCATGGCGAGCATGATTGGCATGATAAACACGCGCCAGCCGCAGGACGGGAACGGCGTGCCCTCAGTCGACGGAGTGAACTATTCAGTGATCCTGGCCGGCGAACCCGGCACGGAAGAAACACAGATCATGATCTGGACACATAAATCCGTGGCCAAGGAACTGGTGGAGTCCGGCCAACTGGATCTGGAAGCGTTCAGCATCGAGAGTAAGCCCTGGCCCGAGGACGGTATCCATGAGGCATACAACGAGTGTCTTGGAACGCTGGTAGCAGAGCAAGCCACGCGCCCTTTCTACAGCTCGGACTGCCTGGACAAAGACGCGGCGAGCTAAAACGGCCGATTTACGGCGCAGGGCCGGGTACTTTGCCCGGCCCTTGTCATGTTGCGGGCAGGGAGCGCAAAGAAACGCCGCAAAATAGCTTTGACGCAATAAACCAGGCAGCACCGTTTTGCGGCGGCACCATGGGACCATGACAAACCTCATTGGCTACGCACGCGTGTCCACCAAGGACCAGAACCCGCAGTACCAGGAACACGAGCTGAGGAAAGCCGGCGCTGGCCGTGTGTTCGTGGATCACGGCGACTCCAGCCGCGTCAGGGACAGACCGCAGTGGCTGGCGTGCCTGGACTACATGCGAGACGGGGACACGCTGTTGGTGCATCGCCTGGACAGGCTCAGCGGGGAATGGCACCTATTCCAGATGATCACCGAGCTGGAGGAACGCGGTATCAACATTCGCTCACTGACAGAGCCAGTCGTGGACACCACCAGCCCCATGGGAAAAGCCTTCTTTGGAATCGTGGCCGTATTCGCCCAGCTCCGGATAGACACGATCCGAGAGAACACCAAAGCCGGCCTTGCACACGCACGCGCTCATGGCCGCGTTGGTGGCCGGCCAACGGTCATGACAGACGAACGCCGGCAGCTGGCCCGGCAGCTCCACGCAGAGGGCAAGACCTTTACGGACATAGGCCGGAGCCTTGGAGTAAGCCGCACAACGGCGGCCAAGTTGGTGCGTGAAGAAGCCCCGCTTCAAGCGGCCGCTTAAATAGTTCAGCGACACGCCACCGATGCCGTTCTAAAAAAATAGTTTTAACGCAAGGATGAAGGCATGGCCATTGAGAAGCTTGTGGTGGGCCGGCCTCCGACGCCGCGCCAGGATCGCAAGAACACGTTGAACGTGAAGCTTAGCGACGCCGAAGTAGAGGTGCTGCGTCAGCTCACCAAACTGGACGGCCATGGCTGGAAGCCAGGCCGCTATCTCTCAGAGACAGTTGGTGCGTGGTTGACGGCCGTGCATGAATCCGGCGAGCTTCCGCAGCCCCAGGCCACGCAGGAGGCACTCCCAGAAGTTTCTTAAAACGAGAAAGGCCCCCTCTTGCGAGGGGGCCTGATAAGTCCCGAAGTCAGTTACCGACAGCTTGGCGGCAAGGTAGCTGACTCGATTTGCTACACCCTTTTCAAGTGAGGAAGCTCTTTGAGTTTAACACAACAGCTCTGCGCATCAACAGGAATCGCGGGCGTTTCCCAACCCGCTGTCAAGTCACAGGACGGCTATCTGTGGACAATCGTTCCGAGCCATGACTTCTCAGGAGTCCTCACGGCCACGGCCGCCACGCAAGTGCCCTGCTGGACGAGCCGGGACCAATGCCTTACGGCCATCAATTTGGCGCTGCTCAGCCCCAAAGGACTGGAGCTGAGACGCAAATATGAGGTATCGCTGTCCATGTGCATGGCTGCTGCCAGGACGGATGCGGCCACCGCGGATTCAGCAACCGGCCGCAACGTGCAAACCTCCCACAGCACCGCAGCACGCCGCATGGCCCGGTTCTACGGCCTTGTTCGGCGTCCCCGGACTTACAGGAAGGCCCGTGACATTCTGCGCCTGCTGGGCTTCCAGGTAGTCGTAGACGAAGGCCGCTACCTCACCAAGACAGAACGCCTGGCGGCGGCCCTTGCCCATGGAGGGAACGGCGGCCGTCCAGGACAGCGCCGTAAGGCATCGACCCGTGTGTTCACTATGCCTAAGTTCGCTGTAGAAATGATCGGCCACCTACCTCGTAGAGGTTCTTCCTCTACTAAAAGAGACTTAAGTTCTACTCACCAAGAACGCGCTAACGCGCGTCCGGCAAGGAAGCCCCGGACGAAAGAGGGTTCACGGCCGAGCTGGGATCTGCCAATGCAGCGGCTTGCCGCCAAAATCATGAACCAGGCAACGTTCCTACGAACCAAGACCGTGCGTACCTGGCACATTTGCGCGGCTCTGGAGGATGCAGGGATAACCCCAGCTCACTGGACAGCCCACGACGTTGTGACTGCCATGTACGCCACCGTTGCCGGGTGGGCCGCACCCGAGCAACTGAACAACCCTCTGGCCTACTTCCGTTTCCTGCTTGGCCGCATCACGCCCGAGCAAGTAGCCGGCCACGTGGCCTCCAAAGAAAAAGCGGCGCAAGACCGTGCAGCTCGTCTAGCCTCAGCACACGCGGCCGCAGCAAGGGCCGCTGCGCCGGCACCAATCCAGACAGCTCCACGGGTGAGCTGGCGTGAGCGATTCGCCGCCGAGTATGAGACAGCTAGGACCACCAAAGCGACCGCATAAATAAACCGCTATGCTATTGCCATGAACGGCTCAAAGCAGCAGCGCTGGCATAATTTGGCCTATGCCCAAATTTGTCCAGGTGATAGCGGATGCCATCGTGAACGCAGCCATTGAGGTTCTGGGAACCCAAGTGCGCGTGGCCATCCTGGCGTACCTGGCAGAAAACGGACCAGCTACGCGAGGTCAGATAGTCAAGGCCATCTCCCCCATCGGTGTGACTACCGTGCAATCTTCGCTTGTGGTACTCGTGAAGCACGGAGCCGTGACCGCAGATCCCCCCGAAGCAAAGAGCGGCCAGCGGGTCCAGTACACGCATAATCCCCAGCGCGTAGCAGAGCTGCATGCGGCCTTGGGGGCAGCGGTACACGTTGCAAGCAAGTAAGCATGCATAGATGCATGCAAAGTAGCTTCTAAGTTAGCTTGCTAACTTTCATGCAAAATTAATTGCTAGCTTGCTTGCAACCTTGCTCGATTTCATGCATGCATTCTGGTAGAATGGGCTTATCGACAAGGAGGGGGATCCATCGTGGATAGTCAGCATTACAGGGGCAATATCGGAAGCGCCGTGGTTCTTGAAACCACCAAAGGCAGCAACGTGCCTTACCTAAAAATCCGCATCGCGGTAAACGATAGCTACGTAGACAGCGACGGCCAGCAGCACGACCGTGAGACGTTCTGGCTGAACACCGAACTTTGGCGCGGCTTGGCCTCCCGCGCGGCCGAACTGTTTAAGTCCGGCGATCCGGTGATCGTGGTTGGCAAGTGGCGCAGCAGCACATTTGAGGTTGAGGGCAAGAAGCGGACACGCAACTACTTTGTTGCGGACACCATTGCCCCGGATATGGCCTACGCGGACGTTTCCGGAGTGCAACGCATCGAGCGCCGCGCCGAGAGCGCAACTCCCGCGCAGGGCCGGGAAGTTCAGGAAAAGCCAGCCGAATCCGGTTCAGGCTTCAAGGAGCCGGAAACAGAGAACCCTTTCGAATAGGACATCATGCAAAAGTTTGGAGAAAGGCTCTGCCGCACCAAGGCAGGCCGGGTCTTCTGGATTCACGTTCTCAACATGCCTGAACCGGGCACGCTGGAACCGCGACACCAGCCGGCACCGCCGGCCGCAGCCGCACCAGATCCTTGGGCCGCCGCCGCGCAGGCTGTCAGCCAGCAAAAAGACCAGCTGGCAACAACACCGTCCAGCGCATGGCAAATGACCGAGAGGAACAGGACCGCTACGGCCTGGAAGCGGATCTTCCGCACAATCCTGGTACTTGTCTTGGGCTTCGCGGTTATCACCGGAGTCCGCAGCTGGTTTACGCCAGCACAAGGACGGGCCGGGGACGCCGTCCCCGCGTCCGTGATGTTCCCCTACGCCGCAGCGGGGGGAGTGGCCGAGCGTTTCGCGGTCAACTACTTCACATGGGACGAGGACGCAGGGGCCGCCAGGTCTGCTGCCCTGGCTCTTGATCTGGCTAACGGGGGAGAAGGCACAGCGGCAGGCTGGGACGGTAAAGGCAAGCAGGCCGCCATGAGTCCTTACGTCGTGGGAACACGGGTCAAAGACGAGAACCAGGCCACCATCACCGTGGCTGTGAAAGTCGTCCCCTATACCCGCGCCGCCGCCAACGCCAAGGAATGGGTGCCCGGCGGCTCCAGAACCCTGGCCCTGGAAGTCCCCGTGCAAATGATCGACGGCCGTGCCGTAGTCACAGGCCGGCCAGGAACAGTGGCTTTGCCGGCACCGGGCAAACTCAACAAGTCCGAGAGCGGCACGGAGGACGCGGACCTGACAGGGACGACGAAGGACTACGCCAAGCAGTTCTTCACGCTCTACGCCCAAGACAAGGACACCAGCGCCATTGCAGCACCGAACGCCCATATTGCCGGGCTGAACGGCGCAGTGGAATTCAAAGACCTCACTGGCTGGACCGTCTACCGGGATGGCGGTGATAACCGGCGTGCCAGTGCCACAGTGCGCTGGGCCATGGGTGCGTCAACTATCGAACAATCATTCACGGTGACCTTGACCAAGGTCACCGGAGCTGGGGCCGAGCGGTGGCAGATTTCGCAGCTGCTCGGCGGGAACTAAGGAGAAGGAACCATGCTGGATTTCACACTGATCAAGGACGCCATTCTGGTGGCGGCCGGCAACATCTTCATCATCATCTTCATCTTCCGTTCACTGGGTGCCTACGCCAAAAAGGAATACGGAGAGCTGATCACCAACGTCCTGGCAGCCGTCGTGCTGGTGGGCTTCATCTACTTCACTGATTCCTCGATCAACGTCTTTAAGTGGATCTGGGGCCAAATCAGTGGGACGCCGGTGGCCTAATGCAGCGCATCGGCCGGACGTACACAAAGGCGTTCAACATCGAGACCCGGCAGCACGAACTGCTGGGCTACGACCTGGGCGAAGGGGCCAAGCGGCAGCATTTGCGCTTGGGCATAGGCGTGGCAGCCATCTGGATAGCGGCAATGATCCCGATTTTGGGAGCGCCCAACATGTACACGGCTTCGCTCTACCTGATTCCGCCAGGGCTCTTTATTGCTCTGGGTGTGCAGATGGACCCTCGCCAACCGCGACGCATGCGCGTTTCCAGCTGGCTCCTGTCGGTCCTCTTTATGATCAGCGGGCACCGACCCATCATCAACATGGGTCACAGAGTCGCCTTTGCGGGAGAACGAATCACCTGGCGCGAGCGGCTGAAAGTCGACGCCCTTGCCGTTCATCCACTTCTACGACCAGCACTTATGGGCATCATGCGACTGCTCCAGCTAAAGCCGCTACCGGCCCATAAAGTCCGGCACACAACAGCCGGCTACAGCGGGCCAGTCGGCAAACCAATTGTGCTGGCCCAGTCAGACATCAAGATTTTCGGCGCTGACTACATGCACGAAATCATCGCCAAGCGAGCAGCGCGGCGGCGGAAAGGACAAAAGCCATGAAGATCTCAAAGTGGCTCCTGAACAACCTAGGTCTGGGGGACCAGCGGTTGAAGCCGCCGCCCCACTACGAAGCAATCTCAGACGGCCTGCTGGTAACAGCCACCAAGGCCGAGGCATGGCTGTCGTTGGAAACTTCCAACACAGACCACGTTTCCAACGAAGAAATCCTAGAGAACCTGGATTCCATCATTGCGGACGCCGGAGACATTCTGGAAGGCTCCAACTGCCACCTCAAAGTCCTGTGGGGCAGGATCAGCGGCGACGACTACCGCGACTCATCGGCTGAACTCATCGAAGGCGGTTCCGGGGACGGGGCCATGGTCATTGACGAACGAGCCGACCGAATCGACTTTCTCGAAATGCCAGAGCGGCACATCCTCTTAGGCATACAGATCGTGGACCGGGAACAGGAAGCCGTTGCAGAGGTTCGCAAAAAGGCGGCTGACTGGTCCGGGCTGTCCTCCAACTCCGTCACGGAAGCGCAACTGCTCGGATACTTCGGTATCGCCAGGCAGCTGCAACAATCCCTGGCCAACACACGCTGGGCCGCTAAGCTCGCCACGGCCGAACAGATCGCATGGGCCATCGGCCGTGAAAGCCACCGCGAGAAAGAGGCCGTAAAGCGCCGGGGATTCATCCGTGGTGCCCAGCTCTTTGACCTGGCAAGCTCCAAGATCATCCCGCATGAGGACTTCCTGGAATTCAAAGGCAACATGGGCGAAACCGTAGCGTTCGGCAGTGTCCTGACGCTCTCGGACTTCCCCGAGGAAATGCGCGTCCCTGGCCATGGAGAGTGGCTTAAGAATCTCTCCCAGATCACTCGCATCGACCAGAGCGAGGATCTGAGCGCGGACGGCAAGCCACTTGCTGGCCGAGTCATTCCTGTCATTGTTGACGCCAGCATCCGTTTCCGCATCATGCCCAAGACCGAGGCCAGGAAGCGGGCCGACGAAGCACGTAAAACGGCCAAGGAGCAGCGCCGGAGCGCCGAGAAGAACTCAGCCGGCGACACACCGCCGGACGTGCTGGAAGCCGAGTACGTGGCTGAGGACGCCGTCAACAGCATTCAGCATGAGGGAATGCGGCTGGTGGAGGCACACCCGCGCGTAGTTGTGAAGGGCCGCGACCTGGAAGAACTCGACGCCAACACTCAGGCGGTCATTTCCTACTACGCCGGCATTGGTATCCGCGCCGTCGTTGGAGTGGATGAACAAAGGGACTTGTTCCTGGAATCACTCATGGGCGACGGCCTGCGCGTAGTGGACCTTGGCCACGTGCAGGACGACGTGCAGTTCTTCGGTTCCTTCTTCTGGGGAGGGTCCAAAGTAGGCGACGCGGTAGGACCAGTCACCGGGTTCCTGACCGGATCAACGCCAGGTGTTTTCCGATCCAATATCGCCAGGGCCGCAAGCCTTGGAATCGCAACCACGAGCGCCTACATCGGCAAGTCCGGCATGGGCAAGACCAACTCCATTTGCTTGGATATGCTCAGCGTCGCAACTCTCGGCCCTAAAGCCTTCAACAAGCCAGAACGCCTGGCCGAACTCGTTGAACAGGGCTTGGATCTTTCGGGCTACGGGGTATGGCAGACGCTTCTGGACACCAAGGGCGACACCAGCGGCCTCGTGGGTGCCGCTAAACGGTACGGCATCAAGTCTGAACTGCTCCGCGTAACGCAGCGCTACGAAGGCGCGGCGGATCTGTTCCTGGCCATGGATGATCCTTTCGAAGCTGCCCAGGCAGTCGCCGGCCAACTGGTGCTGTTGGCGCCGGCTAACCTGCGGAACATTGCCGATGAAGCAGCTCTGGACGCTGCCACGGCGGTGGCAGCCCAGCCCTACCCGACCACGCATGCCGTGATCGAGCTGCTGATGGGCAGCACGAACGAAGATGCAGCCAAACTAGGCCGGTACCTGACGAAGCTGGCCCAGCTGCCGCTGGGAAGGCTGACGTTGGGCAAGCCCAACGGCCTGCGCATCTTCACGGAGGAACCAGGACTCTGGGTGTACCAGTTCCCTGGCCTTCGCTTGCCGGCGGACACCAAGCCCGTCGATGAATGGACCCCGGAACACAAACTGTCCATGGCAGTCCTGCGCGGATTCCTGGCCAACACCATCAAAATGACCACGAAGCAGCGGCTTCGATTCATGCCCAAAGTCGTGGCCATCCCGGAAGTGCACCACCTCTTGAAGGTCGGAGACGGCGTAGCATTCCTGGACACCCTGGCCCGCGTCGGCCGCGCCAATAACGCATCCCTGCTGCTCGACAGCCAGGACGCCCAAGGAATCAGCATGATCCCCGGCATTGTCGAACAGCTTTCGGCCTTGCGGATCTTCCAGCTGTCCTCCCGCCCGGAAGTCGAAGCAGCCGCAGCGCTTCTGCAGAAAGACCCCGATTCCATCGGGCCAACCATCCGCTCTCTCGGGGTTGATCCCTCAGCTGAGGACGGCATCCGCAAGGGCCACTGCCTTGCCATGGATTACCGGGGCCGCGTGGGCACGGTGCAATATGACTTCCCCAACGCGGAAGTCCAAGCTCTGCTTAACACCAATGCCGATCAGCAATACGGGGCCGACGACACAGACGCCGACCTGGACGAGCAACTGGAGATGGTCTCATGAAGAACTTGACGCGAACCGCTGTAATCCTGCTGGCCGTGGCTGCCCTGGCTGCCTGTGGCACCACCCCACAGGCACCGCAGAACAGCGCGGATCCAAAATCCCAGGCAGAACAAGCAGCCCTGAAATTCCAGAACGGCAGCGCAGAGGACCGATGCCGGCTCGACGCCAGCAAAACCGGCAAGGACTTGGACGAGTGCCTGGCGGCCGCCGCCAAAGTTACCGGCCAGGAAACCTACACCGAGGAACCCCACGTCACAGGCAGTGAGACGTGGAAGAGCGGCTACGGCGTCAGTGTCCAGTTCCAGAAAACCAACGCGCCGAAAGTGACTTGGATTTACGGCATGGAACAGGTTGACGGTGAATGGAAAATGACCGAATACAACCAGCTTGAATCCAAGGATGCGACGGACCCGCAGCGGGTCTGCAAAACGCTGGGAACCTGCTGATGCTGGCCCGGATCTGGCGTAAGACGCTCTACTACAAGTCCTGGCAGTTCCTCTGCTCCCGGTTCACCAAACGCCGCGTCAAGACGTTCATCTGGGTATTCGTCGCCGTCATGTTCCTGGGCAGCGCGGCCGCTGTAGCGGCCGACGGACAAACCACGCCAGTGGGCTTTGGTGACCTCATAGTGATGCCTGACCTGGCACAGGGCCAGGAACGGACCATGCTGGAGTCATACCCGCTGGACGCCTGGCAACTCGACAGCGAGCTATCAGGCCAAGACGTGGTGCAGAATGTCATGTTCGGCATCTGCCAGTTGCTCTTTTTCCTGCTCAAAACACTCGTGTACATGGCTGTTGCCCTGATCTACTGGCTGTTCTCCTTTACCAAGATCGAGGCACTGTCAAACAACACGGCGGCCCTGATCAGCGGCGCATCGGCAGGAATGATGGCCTGGCTGTTTCCTTCGGCCGTGGCCATCGGCGCGGCTGTCACCTACGCCATGCGGCAACGGGACGGCACGCACAATTACAACCAGATTGCTTGGTTCCTGGTGGCCGGCGTTTTCACCATCAGTCTGACGACCAGCGCCCCCATGTGGGTTAAAACCGTTGACGACGTGCGCACCGTAGGAACCACAGCCGTTTCGTCCATGGCTGATCCCCTGATCACCGCCCAGCAGGAAATTCCCTTTGCAGCACCAAAGCAGGCGACCTTCACGGGCACGCCCACGCAGAATGTGTTGCGGAAATCCGGCGATTCCCTGTGGCGCAACCTGCTGGTGACGCCATGGTGCACGGCCAACTACGGCAGCCTGGAGGCTTGCAAGCGCTACGCCCCGGACATGCTCGCCATGGGCGGGGACGTGGAGAAGCGCAAGAACGACTACATCAAACCCATCATCTACGGCGAGAACAATCCTCAGAACAAGCCGACTGAGGGCAGCAAGGAAGCGCCGACGTCGCAGTGGGTCAAAGGCGAACGGTACGCCGAACGTCTCGGCATCCTGTCGATCGCCATCGTCGTCGCGGCCATCTTCTGCATCATGTTGCTCAGCCTGGGCTATGCCGCGTTGGTTTCCCTGGCCATGGCCTTCATGCTGCTGGTGGCCGGCGTATTCTTCGCCATGCTCTGGATCATTCCTGGCCGGCCCCGGCAATGGGGTTCCCGCTGGTTCGATACCCTCTTGGGCAGCATCATGACCAGCGTGACAGCCACGCTGACCTTCACGGTGGTGATGATGTTCCTAACGGCGGTCTTTGCCCTGACCGGCCAGTACGGATGGGGTGCCGCCAGCGCCCTGGCGCTGGTGCTGATCGCGGCCGCGTTCAAGCTTCGTGGCCAGCTGGAGGGCATTGTGGATGCCTACAACCCCAACGCGACCCGCGCCGCCGCCATCGGCTATCTGGCCTCACGAGCAGTCGGCAAAGGTGTCAAAGGCACCATGCGCGGAGCCTCACGCCTTACCCGCGGATTCGGACGGGCCGGCCGGTACTACAAAAACCAATTGTCGGAGAACCCGTCAGGCGGCGGCTACGGCGGCCGTGGAACGGGACCCAGCAGTCCACGAGGCGGCGGCGGACCCGGCGGAGGATTCGGCGGACGCCCGCCGTACCGCCCGGCTGTTCCTACTCAGTCAAGGGGATCTATGCAGCCGGCCACAGGTCCGGTGCAACCTACCGGCTCCACGCACCCGACAGGCACGACACGGCCCGGAGGATCACGCGGGCCTGGCCGTCCCGTAGAAGAACCCGCACCACGACGCAACAGCCGCCCAGGGGCACGGCCCGTAGCTCCATCCGGGCCTTCCAGCTCGGCAGCAGCTCCGGCGGGATACCGCCCGCCAAGCCGTGCGCTCCTGAGTCCTTCACCGCGTAGCTCAGCATCAACGGCGCGGACAGCGGCAACGCCGACACACCGGCAGGCAGCCTCGACGCCGTACCGCATGCCGGCCCCTGCACAGCAGCCCGCAAGGTCACGGCAAGCGTCAACGCAGGCCCAGCAGAAGCCCGCGCAGCCAGCGCGGCAGCAGCCGCCGGCAACCACGCGACGAGAACGAGGGGGAAACCGTGGCTGAGAAAGATGAATGGGCGGACTTTGACGAGCTGAGCAGCCAGGAAGCCGCAGCCGAAGACACGCCTGGCCGCACGAAGCCAAAGCGCAGGGACCGCCGTGATGAGCGGAAAACCGCCCGCAAGGAACGGCGCGACCAGTGGCAGGAATCCGTGTACAAGGAGCGGATCAGTCCCGGTGCCCGGATTCTGGGCGTCGTGGCAATCCTGGCCATCATCTTTGGGATTGGCTGGTTTGCCGTCACTATGAACGGCGGCAAAGAAGCCGAGACAGTGGGCATCATGAAGCCAGGAGCCACAGGAGAGCCGGGGCAGCCGTCAGCCAGCCCCAGTTTGGGAATGGGGGACAGCAGCCAGGCAGCCGTCCCGGCTCAGCCAGCCAAGACGTTTCAGCCGGTAAAGATTCCCGCGCCCGCGCCGGTCACCGCTAACCCGCAGAACGCGGAGGAAGTGGCGAAGGCATGGGCAAAGGGCTACCTGTCCCGTCCAGCTGGTGAATCAACGCAATGGCAGGAGTACATCGGCCCCTACACGGCAACTGAACTGGTCCCCATTCTGGACGGTCTGGCGTTTCATGGAAAAGACCCGCTGGCAGGGAAAGAACCTACGAGCGTGCTCGAGGTAAAAGTCCTGCCAGCACCCAAGGGGGAACCTGTTGATACTCCCACACGGTGGACCAGAAGTGTCGAGGTGCCCGTGCAGTCTCACGATGGTTCCACGACGGTCCTGACCTATACGGTCACGTCCTATTTGGGGGAGAAAGGCTGGCAAGTCACTGACGCCGTGCAGAAGTTCTGGACGGTTCGCTGATGGCTGGCATGAACGACGTTGCCCGGAAGGTCGCCACGGCCGTGGCCTTCCGGGCGCTTCGCCTCAAAGTCGTTGTAATCGTCCTCGTCCTGGCCAGTGTCGCCGGCTTCTTCCTAATGGTCCTGGCTCCCGTCATGGGCGGGCAGATCAAGGCCAACGCAACGACCGGGCCGGAATGCACTCTGCCAGGAACAAGCGGCGGCGGCCCGCTGCCAACTGGAGATTTGCTGGCCCAACAGTTGGCCAATGCCAAGTCCATTGATGAAGCGGCCCGAAAGGCAGGCATGCCAGGGTCAGCAACAAGAGTGGCCATCATTGCCGCCGTGGGTGAATCAGACCTGATCAACCTTGACCATGGCGACAACGCAAGGAACCCCGATGGCACGATGAACACCTCTCTGGGTCTGTTTCAGCAGCAGTGGAGCTTGGGATGGGGCACCCGCGAACAGGTCATGACACCGGAGTATGCAGCAACCAGTTTCTTGATCGGCCCCGGCCACGACCGCAAGGGCGGGCTGATTTCTGTTACCGGCTGGGACCAGATGGAACCAAGCGCAGCGATACACACCGTCCAGCGCAACGCGGACCCCAACCACTACAGCAGGTTCGTCAACCGTGCCGACCAGCTGATTGCCAAGGCCGGCATTGATGTGAACCGTGCAGGCTCCGTGGCAGCTCCAGGAGCGCCGGCAGCTGGCAACAGCTCAGGTGAATGCAGCGGAGGCACCGTCTCCGTCACTGGTGATGCCAAGGACGACTACCCGTTCAAGGCCATCACGCCGGGGCCGTTCATCTATGTGGCAGATCCCTACGGCTACTTCTACGGGGAGTGCACGAGCTGGGTTACATGGGCCTTCAACCGTGACCATGGGTCCACGGCCGCGCCCTTCACGTATTCCGCAGCGCGAGGCAATTTCGCGAACGGCAATGGAGCGGACTGGAAGAACGCTTGGACCGGCCGAGGCTGGCCCGTATCGCAGATTCCCCAGGCTGGGGCAGTTGCATGGTGGGGAGCCAACGGCGGAACCGGGATCGGGGAGTACGGCCACGTGGCCTATGTCGAGAAGGTGCTACCTGACGGCAAGGTGCTGATCAGCGAATACAACAACAGTTTCCTGGCACCCCCAGGACACAAATTCTCCAGCCGCGTGTTGGAGGCAAAGGAAGTCAACGCCTTCCTTCTGCCGCCCGCAAACTAGAAGCAAGAACAATTGCATGCAAAATGGCATGCTCTCTACCATTCATGCTTGCAAGCATGAATGGTAGAGTTGTTTTAGACACCATAGGAGGGGACATGGCACAGCAAGTAACAGCCGAACTCACGGACGAAGGGCACGTACGCCTGAACGTGGACGGCAGGATTGAACGGCTGGAAGGCAGGGACGCCGCAGAGGGGCGCATCTTTCTTCTCCGGGCCGTTTCCGAACTGGCAGCCGGGCAGGGCAGCAGCGTCGAACTCACGGTTACGGACGCCGCCAGCGGAGTCACGAAGCTTGCCGTCGATCCCGCCGGAAACGTCGAACAGCTGCCCGTAGTGCCGGAGCAGGAACCCGCCCAGGAGCCGGAGCCGGCGGCCCAGCTGCCCGTTGAGCAACCGCAGAAGCCAGCGGCCCCAGCTGTCACTCAGGAGGCCACAGAAGGGCTCCAGGAGCCGCAGCAACCCACGCGGCGCTCCAGCCGGCCCACTGCCGCCGACTTTGCAGCCAGCCGGCCCGAAGCGGCGGTAGGCCCGGCGCAGGAAGGGTGGCAAGGAGTCCTCAACGGCCTCTCCGGTGGATCTCTCCGGATCGCACCCGGTGACAAGGAACTGCAACGCCGCAACTGGCGGGCCTCGATCCAGCGGGGGCTTGCCGGTCACAAAACTGTTGTGTACATCAACCTCAAAGGTGGCGCAGGTAAGACCACAATCACCTACCTGGTGGCGGCCGTCCTTGGCCGTGTACGCGGCGGCAACATCCTGGCCTGGGACAACAACGAGAATAAGGGAACTCTCGGTGACCGTTCCATGCGTGCAAACCATGACCACACGGCCATCGACCTGTTGGCCAACATTGACCGGTTCGCTACGCCAAGCAACGCCCACGAGCTGGTGAATTACGTGCATGCCCAGGGAGAAAACAAGTTCCACGTCCTGGCCAGCCAGAACACAGCAGCGGATAAGGAAGTCGTTGACGGAACAGCTTTCACGCAGCTGCATGGAGTGTTGAAGCAGTTCTACCACCTGATGGCGGTGGATACCGGAAACGCCAGTACCGCCGGCACCTGGCAGGCTGCCGTGGAGATTGCCGATGAAATCGTGATCGTCGCCATGAACAAGGAGGACTCGGCCAAGACGCTGGCCTCAACGGTCGATACGCTGGTGCAGATGGGTTACGGGGAAAAGCTCTCCAACGGCGTGCTGCTCATTACCCAGCCGCCCGTACCGTCGAAGAACAAGGCGGCCCGCGTGGCAGCCAACAAGGAGCGCCTGGAGCGCACCAAGGCGCATTTCTCGCACTACGTCCGGGAAATCGTTGTGGTGCCCAATGACGAAGCCTTGGACGACGGAGGAGACATCATCTACGAAAACCTGATGCCCGAGACCCAGGAAGCCTACCTACACGCCACAGCCGCCATCGTGGACGGCCTGTAACACGGCTTGCAAGAGAGCATGCAAGCACTCATCCGTGCAAAAACAAGATAGGTTCAATTCATGCAAATCCTGAGCGTTTTCAGTGGTGCCGGGGGAGTCACCAAAACCACATCGGCAGTCTCGCTGGCCATGGCCTCAGCTGAGATCGGCGACGACACAGTGCTGATTGATCTGGACCCACGCGCGGCCGCGTCCACATGGACCAGAACAGAACCGAAGGAACCCGGATGGACGGTCAACGCGATCCTTGACGCGGCCGATTCGGAGGGTTGGGCCGAACAGCTGGCAGTGCCATCGACGTGGCACCCAAGGCTGCGAGTGATCCCCTCGGAGTCCGCAGTGGAGCATCGGGAAAAGACTGCCGTGGACGATATGGAGCTGCGCCTAAAGCGGTCCCTGGCAGGACTGAAAGCTGAGCGTGTGGTGATCGACTGCCCTAATAGAACTGGCGGTCTATTGCTGCGATCAGCATTATTGGCCTCAACTCACGTCGTTTATGCGGCAGATCCTACCGAGGACGGCGCAGCCGGAGTGGAAAGTGCCACTGAAAGCGTTGCAAGGTTCAAGAAAAGCCAAGCTGACAGGGGAGTTCCGGACCATCTCACAGAGGCCGGGATTGTCGTCAGTAAATATCATTACGGGGCCGTTACCCATGATATTGAAAAGTTCTCCATTGATGACATGGAAGAAATGGGAACTGTTCTCTATCCGTTGATCCCGCACCAGCCATTCGTCAGGAAATGCCGCCGAGCTGGTGAGTGGTTCGGAGACTTCCGCCAGGGAGCAAAACTTAAAGACGCATACATGGAAATCGCAGGAAAGGTATTCAACAATGACTGACGGGCCGGATCTTTCAAAGTCGCCGCGAAGCAAGCCGAGGCCGGCAGCGGACAGCGGAGTGCACCCGGCCGAGCTGGGACAGCCGGCGGCAAAAGCCACCGAAGCGCCGGCCGCGCCCGGCATCACCCTGGGGGCAGACGGGCTGCCCATCAAGGCCGAGAAGGAAGAGACCCGTTCGCTCTCCACGTATGTCTCCGTCTCTACCCGCGCACTCATCGACCAGGTGAACAAGGAACGCGGATTCAGTATCCGCGAAGTCGTGGAACTGGCCGTCAACAACTTCTGGGGCAAGGGCAAATAGCAGCCTCCACACAGCAACAACAGGAAGCGCCGGCGGCCGTAGCTGCCGGCGCTTTTTCGTGCCCGGCCACGCACAGGCAGAACCCCGCACGAGAAGCAGCCGCCAGTCCAGGATGCGGTACGGAAAACTACCCTCAGCAACCACAAGACCAAGGCTCCACACGCTCCTGCAAATGACCACGACGGACTCGGTGTCGTCCCGGCTGAGAGAAGCCAGCCAGGCAGCCCGGTAAGCCGGCCGCAGAAGGCAACCACTCTCCAAGGCCGCCGTAACCACGGCTCCAACTAGCACCCGCGAATGATCGCCAAGCTGTCCACGGTTGGGGGCAATCCGGGTTATCCACGGCTGGATCTGGGAGCCATCGGGAAAGCTCCCTTGGCAGTGGTAGCGGTGGATAACCCAACCAGGATTGTCCCCGGCTGTGGGCAGCCGGAACCCGAAGAAGGAGCGCAAGAACCCAACCACAACAAAGAGCAAAGATGTAACATTGGCTATAACATAAGATGTACTTCGAGTGGTACGTCCCACCCCCCACCCCATCTAGACAGTTTTCCGCTTAACGACCGACACCACCCACGCTCCTCGTCCCTCAGATCATGGGTGGTGTCGGTCTACAGAAAACAGATGGGGTGGGGGGTGGGACAAGTGAGTGAGTGTGTGAGTTGAGATGAATGAAGAAGTAGTGAAAGTTGAGAGGTTGGTTGGGTTGGGATGGGTGAAGTGATTTAGGGATTGGGGATATTGGAAGTCGTGGCGAGGTGGTCAGTGAAGGTCAGGTTGGAGTGGCGGCAGTGGGGTTGAGTGGCGTGATTGGGGGAGGTTGGAAGTGCAGCTAAGTGGGTTGCCAGGGGCACAGAAAACGGGGACGCCGAAGGCGGTACGGCCGCTGGGGAGAGTGACTGAACGGGACGTGGAGCTGCTGCGGTTTGTGGGACGGTGGGCGTTCTGCACGATTGAGCAGATAGGTCCGGTCATGGGGATGAGTGACCAGGTGGTCAGGCGTCGAATCCGGGCGCTGCGCGGGCATGAACTCTTGACCGCTGACAGGTTGTTGGTGGGGTATCCCTCGCTGGTGTCTCTCACGCGTGAAGGGATGCGTTTTGTTGAAATTTCCGGGCCGGTGATCGGGCCGAAGCTGGGCCAGTTTCATCATGACTATTTGGTGGTCCAGTGGGCGACGGAGCAGATGGCGAAGCAGCCTGATTGGACGTTCGTTACTGAACGGGAGATGAGGGCGGCCGACACTGTGAACCAGCAGGAGGTGACGCACAAGGAACCGCTGTACGCGGTGGAGCGGCTGGCGGGTAAGACGACGGAACGGATCTACCCGGACTTCCTGGCGATCACTCCGAACGGTGACCATTTGGCTTTTGAATTGGAATACTCCCGCAAACATGGTGCACGGCTGGAGAAGCTGATGGCGGCATATTCATTTTCCGAAAGAATAAAGGGTGTGCAGTATTTCTGTTTACCTGATGCTTATTCTGTGGTGTCGCGGGCAGCCAACATAGTCAATGAGAAGATGAAGGAAACGGGCAGGCCACAGAAAATTTGGGTGAAGGAGTGGGCGCCCGCCACCACCCGGAATCTCGGAGGGGGAGAGATTGATGAGTAATTCACCAAATATGCGGATGCGGAAGCTCGATGATCCAGCACTTCCAACGACCGCACTGCAAGCATGGAATAGGGCAGGAAAACTGTTTTTGAGGGTCACGAATCCGCTTTTGGCGATTCTTATCCTCGTGTTGATTCCGGTTGCTGTGCGGCAACGGAAAATCAAACCAGCATTGCTGGTGGCGGCTGCCGCCGTCGTGCTGGCAGGCGTTCTGCTGTTCGCGAGGGCACTGCCGCTTTACGTGACACCGTACGTCGAGCTGGTGCGCACTGCCGTCGATTCAGCCATGAATGCCGGCGGCCTTTTCCAGCCTGGTGGGATGGGCCGGGCAGTCCAACCGGTGCTTGATTTGGTGGTTGCCAACTGGTGGGTATGGATACTTGCTCAGCTGGTGTTCGCCGTGCCAGCGGCCGCTCTCATTGCCTCTGCCATTGCAGCCTGGCGAAAGAAGTTCGACCCTGCCGCCTGGCGCGAGAAAGTCGAGCCGAAGAAGCTGGACGAGCTGCGCAAAACGAACGCCGCAATGCCGCGCTGGACCCAGGAAGCACCGGCCGCCGGTACTGACGGCAAGGAGCCGGCCAAGGGCAAAGGCTTGAGCCTGGCGGCGAAGATGCCCTTTGGCAACAGGGCCGACGTGGTGACAAGCCTGGACGGCCTCATGCTGAGGTTGGGCAGCGACAAAATGACTGGTAAGCCGTTCGACCTGCCGGCCATCGCCATGGCGCGGCAGTCATACATCGAAGGGCCCAGCGGATTCGGTAAGACCCGAATCTTGATCGAGCTGATGCGCGGACTGATCGAAGCGCCGGCGGCCCAGCAGTTCAAAATCGGCATGGCTTTCATCACGATGAAACCAGACCCGGAAATCACGGAGGCGGCCAGGGCCGTTGCGGAGCTGGCCGGCCGCAAGCTCTACATCGTGACCGAGGACGGCCGGCGGGACGGCGAAGGCCAGGCGTACAACCCGCTACGGCACGGCACGGCAGAGCAGATCCGTAACCGCGTGATTGAAGCCGAGCGGAAGTCTGCCGATGGCGGATTCTCCGAAGCGCACTACGCCCGCGGTGGCTCCAGGTTCGCTCTGATCGTGGCCAAAGCCATGATGCAGCTCGCGCACCCGGTAGATGGGCCGCCCCGCACGTACATGCGAGGCGGCAAGAAATTCACCTGGAAACAGGACTACGCCCACTTCGCCTATCTGATGAATCTGCGCGTACTGCAAGAACACAGCAACCACCTGGACGCGGATCTGCAATGGCAGATCACCGAATACGCCAAGGAGGCCGCCGAAGATAAAGACGTTCTCAAATTCGCATCAGGCATGCGAAACCGTCTCGCCGACGTGGCCGAAGGCGCCGCCGGCAACGTCCTAATGGAAACAGACGAAGGTTTGGACCTACGCCAGGTCATTGAAGCCGGCGACATGGTGCTGTTCAACCTCGACGCCATGCAGGACGCCCAAGCAGCCCGCTATGTGGCCAACCTCGCGCTGCAAGACCTCACCAGCGCTATCGGTGAACTGGGCAGTCAGGTGTGGCACAAAGAGAACCAGAACATACGCGGCAAGCAGAACCGCATGTTCTGGATCCCCGTTGACGAGTTCTCCGCTCTCGGTGGCTCGCTCGTGGCCGACCTCTACGCCCGCGCCAGAAGCAACGGCTTTGCCGTGACGCTCTCAACGCAGGACCAAGCGGCACTCATCAAAGCCGAAATGTTCGAAGATGTGAACACCAACGCCAACGTCAAGATCCTTTTCAACCAGGAACGCAACGCGGAGGACCACGCCAACAACATCGGCACGGCCAAGACAATGATCGAGACGTTCCAGATGTTCGAGGAAAAGGACTTGTTGGGCACGACGGCGCACGCCAGCGGACAGGGCAACATCCGTGAAGGCGATACCTACGTGATTCACCCAAACGAGTTCAAGCAGCTGCAGCCAGGTGAAGCCATCATTCTGACCAAAACGCCCCGCGAGCAGCACCGCGTTGCACTACGGATGAGTGACCCCATCGAGGACGCCAAGAAGGCCCGCGAAGCAGCTGCGGCACGAACAAACGCCAAGCCACAACCGGTGGAAGTCCTGGTGCCTCCGGAAGATCCCCAGAAGGAACCGGTGAAACCGGCCGAAGCGGCCAGCGTCGAGAAAACCGAACCTGCCGTGTCAGTCTGGGCAGCGGCGGCCGCCGCCGCGAAGCAGGACAGGCCGGCCGCGTCAGCTGCGAAGGCTGGACCGGAGAAAGAGCCAGTCGCGCCGACCGTGCCGGCGGCCGACGATGCAGAGGACTGGGAAGATGATGACTGGTCCAGCTACGTTCCCGTAGAGGAACCACGCTAGCTGTACGCCTGAATCAGCGCTGTCCGGTATCCCATTGCCGGGCAGCGCTTTTTCGTTGGACAGGAGCCAGCCTCTCCACCACATGGGCACGGCAAAAGCTATCTCCTTCGGGCTTTTCCCGCACACATGTGGAGGACAGGGACCAGCTGACCGCCTGCACACAAACGCCAGGGCACCATGAGCGCCGAGACTCACCACCGGGACCGGCGTTCATGCACAGCCTCCGATTGCGGCCGGCAACTCCACCGATATTCAGGTACATGCTGATTGTCGTAGACGTGAACGTTCTCGCCTGTCCGGCGGATGCTGGCACAACTGGCAGGACAACTTGCCGTGCGTTGCATAGAACTGGAAGAACACGTGGCAAGGAAGACCGTCAACAATGAGATGTAAGAGCAGAGCGGCCCCGTGCACGAGGTGTGCACGGGGCCGCCTGGCTAGCGCTCGCTCGGGCTAGCACTGGTCCTTCACGAGTGACCACAGCCA
>NZ_JBIVXM010000031.1:0-29265 GCF_044769205.1 Paenarthrobacter sp. NPDC090520 | reverse complement strand
ATGGCCATGTGAATCAGTGTCCTTTTCAAAGTGGCCACCGTTTCCCCGGACGGCCGTTTCCTTGTTTCCAGCCTTACTGGCTGACAAGAAATACTTTGACGGCCCCACCTCAAGAACCCATCCTGCAATCCATCAACTGTTCCTCAGGAAACCCTCAAGAGCTGACCTGGTAACGCACGGTGATACGGCCTTGCACTTGTGTGGAGAATTAGGTCATAAAAGTATTGCCAAAGTGTTTCACCAGCGCTGCTGGCAGGATCCCGATCGTCCGAGTCATCTGAATGGAGTAAGCCATGACCGGTTTTTCCGAGGTGTTGAAAGCCCAGACTGCTGCAGCGCACGAGGAGGCAGAACAGACTGGCTTTGTCACGGAACTCCTGGCAGGGCGCTTGGACGCGAAACAGGTATCCAAGCTGCTGCTGCAGAATTTGGTGATCTACCGTGCATTGGAAGCGGCGCTGGTGGTCAATGATGATCCCCGGCTTGCCGTGTTTTCAGACCCTGCGTTACTACGGGTCCATGCCCTGGAGAAGGACCTGGATGTCCACTTCGGCAGCGACTGGAATGCACAGCTCGACTCCGGAACCCTGCATGTGACACCCGGGGCCGAAGCGTACGCTGCGGAGCTCACTTCTCTGGGTCCAGTGTCGGTGACCTACCTTTTGGCTCACCACTATGTGCGCTATCTGGGCGACCTCTCGGGAGGGCAGATCATTTCGTCATTGGTTCGACGCCACTACGGTCTGGGGCCTGAAGGCCTGAACTTTTACGCTTTCGAAGGCATCGACAAAATTAAGCCGTACAAGGACGCCTATCGTCATCACTTGGATTCGGCGCCCTTCAGCGCTGAGGAGAAAGAGGAAATCGTCAGGCACGCGAAGAACGCCTTTGCGACGAACCAGCAAGTGTTCGTGGACCTCATGCAAGACTATGTGCGCTCCAGCAGTGAATCGGGCGCGGATTCCAAGCTCTCCTGACGAACGCACCGGCCGGTCCACAATGCGGCGGCCCTGACCCTGGCTGCGGCGGGACGAATCACGGGCAGCTCCAGCACTATGGGGTTAAATGATCCGGCGGCGGCGAGGTTTTTCAGGTCGAGGCAGGTGGCTTCCAACTCCAAAGCACCTACCATGTTCGAGGCCGTACCCAGGCTCAGAAGCGCAACGGTGAGTTTCTCGTCGTCGTGCTCCATGACAGCGTCCACGATCCGTTCTACACGTTCCGGAAGCATCCGCAGGTAGGCCGACAGGAATCGTTGGGCTTCTTCCGGCGAGGCAAGTTCGTCTGCCAACACCTGCAGACGGTTCAGATCCAGGATCGGCACGTCAGGAACGCGCTGTTCCCCGGAGGCCATAAACTCGCCGGAAACGGCGGCAGAAAACTGCGACCCTGTGTTGTTGATGCTGGTGAGCGCGCTCATGAATTGGCGTCCCCTCCCTGGATCCGTTCATGTTCCGGAATAGAGTTTGCGCCGCATGGCTCAACTCCGGTGGCTGGTGTCGCTCAAGAGTTCCTCAAAACTTCGCCTTCCCGCCACGGCTGGCGATCGGTAATTGGTTCCGAATGTTCGGATGTCAGGGTCGTGGGCCGTTGCCAGACTGCGGTGGATCCTGCATCCACGGCAGCTGAGGGCCTGTGGGCGGTGGGCCGGCTGGCGGCTGGCCGGCGGGGAACTGCGCATACACGGCAGGCTTCCGTTGTTTTCGCAAGGTCACGAACAGGAGGGCGGCCATCGCCAGAACAGCGAGAACCAGTACAGCAACAGTGGTAATGATCCAGATCGGGATGCCCTGCACGCCGTCCTGGGTATTGCCCGTCGGCACATCCGCAGCGGCTGCCGGCGTCGCACTCGCGGACGCTGTCTCGGTGAGTTTGACGCCATTGGACGTCAGGAAATCCCGAAGGGTTTGCGTGTCGGTGATGTAGTTGGCTTGGCCCGAACCTTGGTAGACGTAGGCGGAGTTGATGCCGATGACTTCACCGGCTTCGTTTACTGAGGGGCCGCCGGACATTCCTGGTGTGATGTCTGTATCAATCTCCGTGCGGGGCACGCCTTGGGTCGAGTAGCTTCGCGAGCTCACGGCTCCCGAGAGGTAGGACGGCTTCTGCCGTTCGACATCGGAGGTAGAGCCAACCAGGTCAGGGAAGCCTATGGACGTGACCTTGTCACGGACCTTGGGAGCTTCGCTGCCCAGCGCCAGTGCCGGGGTGTCCTTCATATCCGCTATGCGGAGCAGGGCGTTGTCGCCTTTTTCGAAACCTTGCTTGGCTATGAGCTGGGCCGTGATGGCCGTCTTGCCGCTCAGGACGCCGCCGTCGATGCCGGAGGGCTGGTCAATCTTGATCTGAGGGTCGGCCAGCGACAAGGGCCAGTCAACGTTTTCCGGCTTGACGCCCGTGAGGCTCTGCTCATCGATGACCTTCGCGTAGATGCTGGTGTACAGGGCGTCATCCGCGTCCACACAATGGCCGGCAGTGGCGACGTGCCCTGTGCTGCTGACGAACCAACCGGTACAAAGCGTCACCAAAGTAGTCTTGAAGGTCTCCGTGGTTCCATCTTTAAAGGGGACTTGAACGGTTGCGGACCACGCAGTGTCCACCCACACGATGGACTTGTCGATGGTGTCCGAATTGACGTCGGCCCAGGCGGAAGTGGACCCCAAGAGCGGTGCGGTCAGAGCCGAGGCGATGGCGAAGGTTACTGTGCCTTTCTTCCCCGGTTTCCAGGACGAGCTTGATAATTTCATGGCGGCTTCCTGATGCTCAAAATGCTCTGAATAATGGCGCACCCCAGCCTGTATGTGGAGTGTAGATGAACTGAAAGGGATGAAACATGCCTTGGAGGTACTCGACTTTTCGCCAGGCCGCTACTTGCCGGGTGGACTCCGGGTACTCGGGTTTCTTGGGCAGACCCCCTCCCGGCTCTGGGTACCGGGAGGGGGCCCTGTCGGCCGCCCGTAGTCTGGGATCCACGAACGGCCGGTCCTGGGGCCGTCTCTAGTCAGCGCTGCTCATTCGGGCAACCTGATGAGGCGGGAACTTGTGCTGATGGCGTTGACGGCGGAGGCGAAGATCGGGCCCATTTCCGCGCCCGTTGCTGCGCAGAAGAAGAAGTCACCGTCCGCGTTTTCGGTGGCCCTCAACGCAGTGGTGGAGCAGTCATTGGATGCCGCGCTGGGGACACCGGCTGTCTTGGGTGAGGCGGCCGCGGCGAGCACATCCCGAACGAACGATCCTCCGCTGGTGCACCGGGCCGAGTTGGCGTCACCAAAGGCAACGGTGATGATCAGCAGGCCTTGAGCCTTGGCATTGGTTGCGACGTCCTTGAGGTTTTGGCACGCTGTGGCACCGTTCGTCGTGCCAAGATCGCCGCTGTTGCTCAACGCTGTGGTTCCGCCGGTGATGTTCTGCTCGTTCGGCTCGCCGTCGGTTTCCAGGATGATGGCCTTCTTGGCAGGGGTTGACCTGACCGGGAGCGAACCGAGGTTGTTGGGTGTCAGCCCGAGCGCGTACCTGGCTGCCGACTTCAGCGGTGATGCGAGATAGGTGCCGGTACTGGAGGCGCCCAGACAATTCAGGCCACTGACCAGCGTGCTGCTGTTGTTCAGTGGTGGGGTTCCGCCGGGTATAGCGGGGTTGGTGGTGTAGTTGTTGGAGAACGGCACTGGAAGCCATGGTCCCGTTGTCTGCGAAGTGGACGGCGTGGTGATGCAACTGCCCGGGCTGGTGCTGCTTCGGCCGATGGTGCCCAGGGCAACGTATTGCTGTTCCTTGGTCATGGTCTGCAGGGTGCTCTTGATCCCGGCGACCATCGCGGTGCGGTCTGATGTGGACATACTCCCGGTACGGTCCGCGACCATCACGATGTCCATGGGATTCGGCACCTGCGATCCGCATGACCCTTTGCAGGCAATGGAGGACAGCGAACCGGTGTTCCCTGTGTTGACCCCGATGACGGGTGCAAACGCGAATGGAACATCTTTCGCGGCTGTCACGATGATGGTGTTGCACGTCTTGGTTCCACCTGGAACGCACGGGATGGAGCACAGTGTCTCGTTGCATTTCGCGCCGGCAGTGGTGCCGGGATCGCACACATTGGGTACCTGGCCGGCCGCCACGCTCTTCGACGCTCCTGTCGAGGCCACGAGGCAGCGGAAGGTTATGGTGGGGTTCGCCTGCGGATCGTTGGACTTCGCGTAGGCAATCGCGGCGCTCTGTGCCGTTATTGGGTCATTCGGCAAGGAGCCTGCCCCGGCGAGGGCTGCCGCGTCCAGGGCGTTGCTGAGGTCTTGGCGTTCGTAGGCGAGCTTGCCGAAATCCAGGGCCAAGGCCAGTGCGGCGAACAGCAACGGCACCATGAGCGCGAAGATGACGACTGAGGCACCCCGCTCGTCACTATTTTTCCGCCCGGCGGAGGTGGCTGTCCGGGACTGGCGTCCTGAGGTCTTTAGGCGGCGCATGTTCCACCGGTCCAGTTTTTGGCTCCTGAGGTCACGGTTGCCGTGCCTTCCATTTTCATGACGTATTTCGTGTCGAAGTAGCCGTCGAGCATCCAGCTGAAGAACCCGCTGACGGAACGTTGCGGGTAGCGCAGACAGACTACGAGCTTCCCTGGCGTGCCGCCGGTAGTGTCGACGACGAACTTGGATTGGAGCTTCGTGGCATCGAGGTTGCCTTTGGAACCGGTCACGGAGGCGATGACGTCGCCGTTGGTGACACCCTGCCGAGCGCCTTCACGGGCTGCGGCCTGAAGGCTGATGTTTTCGCTGTAGGCGACTCCGAAGTCGATGACCCCGAGCAGCATGGACAGCAGCAGAGGGACGATGAGGGCGAACTCGACAACGGAGGCTCCGCGTTGCCGGTCGCCCTGTGTCCCGGGACGCGTTTTGACTGACCTTGACATGGTTTCCTCCCCGCTTCACTTACCAGCGAATGTGGCTATGGCGTTGATGATGGCCGGGCCCAAGATGATGATGAACAGTGGCGGGAAGATGAACAGGATCAGCGGGAAGATCACCGCGACGGGGAGCTTCATGGCTTTTTCTTCGGCCCGCAGTTTCCGCTTGATGCGCATCTGTTCGGCCTGGGGTTTCAGAATCCGGGCGATGGCCAGGCCCTGGATGTCGGCCTGGATGACGGCGCCGACGAAGCTGCGCAGGTCAGGGACCGTGGACCGGTCGGCCAGGGCCCGGTACGCCTCCCTCCGGGACCGTCCGGCCTGGATGTCCTGGAGGGTGCGGACGAGCTCCTCAGCCAAGGGACCGGTTCCGCTGCCGCCCACGCGGGCGACCGCGGCCTCGAACCCGAGGCCGGCTTCGACGGAAATCAGCAGCTGGTCCAGCACGTTGGGCAGGTCTTTCTCGATACGCTGCTGCCGTTTGATGCCGTTGTTGTAGACCAGCAGGTCGGGCAGGACATAGCCCGCGGCAGCGAGGACCACGGCCAGGAACACCCCGGCGGCGGAGCGTCCCCCGCCCAGGACCAGGAACAACAGGCCTCCGGCTAATGCGGCGAGGGGCTTGATGGTGATCAGCCGCTCCAGCGGCATGGAAGCCGGCCGCCCGGCTTTAGCCAGGATCTGGTCGAGGCGTTGAACGTAGGCGTCGGGGGTCAGTTTGCGGGCCACCCTGGTCATCATGGAGGGGCCGGCGGAAGCATCGGTTCCCGTTCCGTGCCTCACGGACTGGAGCCGTGTACGGATCAACCGGCCGGAAGCACGGTCAACGGCGATCAGCGACCAAGCGAACCAGGACGCGGGCAGAACCACGGCGGCGATCATGAGCCAAACAAGTGCGGGCATGACTGGCACCTCCCTAGAATTCGATCTTGACCATGCGGCTGATCCAGAACGACCCGATGGCCATCATGATCACGCCGACAGTAATGAAGATCCAGCCGAGCAACGACTGGAAAAGCGTGGCCATGTATCCGGGATTGACCACGTTGATGAGGATGGCAACGACGAACGGTAGACCGATGAGGATGAAGGCGGAGAATTTGCCTTCTGCTGCCAGGGCACGGACCTGGCCTTTGATCTGGGACCGTTCCCTGACAGTTTCGGCCGCGTGGTCCAGGACACCCGCGAGGTCGCCACCGACTTCCCGGTTGATCTCGATCGCCTGGCTCAGCCATTCGAAGTCCTCGCACTGCATCCGGCGCCCTACCTCGGCCATGGCCTCGGAGACCGGGCGTCCGACGCGGTTCTCATTGACGATGCGGGAGAGTTCTTCGGACATTGGTGCCGGCATTTCAAGGCTGGCGGTGTGCATGGACGAAGTGATGCTGTGCCCGGATCGCAGGCTGCCGGAGATGGCCCGGAGCATGTCGGTGAGCTGGTCCCCGAACTTCCGGCGCCGCTTCCCGGCCCCGACGGTGACGAGCATCCAAGCCACCACTGGCGAGATGACAGCGAAGAGGATGCACAAGAGCAGCCCACCGACGGCGAAGCCGGCGACTCCCAAGACCAGGCTGCCTGCCAGGATGAGCACGATGAATTCCGAGGCCTTCAGGGCCAGGCCGGCTTCCTGGAGGGCTGTGGCGCCGAAGACCCCGCCCTTCCCGGGCCCGACGCCGCGTTCGACGGCGGCGACCGTGGCGTCTGCCACCCGGGTGACCATGGAGGGGCCGGTCTCGACCGGCGCGGCCTGCCGTCGTCGGGCGACGGCGATGTCCTGGTAGCGGGGGCGGAGCGCCACGAACAACAACAGGGACAGGGCCACGAGGAGCGCACCGACTCCGGCGGGCAGTGTGAGGTCCTGCACCAAAATCACCGCCCCATCTGTCGTTGCGGCGTGAACGCTTCGGCGGGCAGGTAGATCCCCATGTCGGCCAGTTTCTCCACAAACCGTGGGCGGACTCCGGTGGCGACGGTCTTGCCGATGAACCGTCCCTCCGCGTTCACGCCAGCTGCGAAATCGAACGAGAACGCGTCCTGCAACGTGACGACCTCCCCTTCCATCCCGAGGACCTCGGTGATGTGCGTGACACGGCGGGTGCCGTCCCTGAGCCTGCTCAACTGCACGATCAGGTGCACGGCCGAGGCGATCTGTTCCCGGATGGCCCGTAGGGGCAGTTCCATGCCGGCCATCAGCACGAGCGTTTCCATGCGGGCGATCGCGTCCCTGGGGGAGTTGGAGTGCACCGTGGAAATGGACCCGTCGTGGCCGGTGTTCATGGCCTGCAGCATGTCCAGGGCCTCCCCGCTGCGGACTTCGCCGACGACGATCCGGTCTGGTCGCATGCGCAGGGAGTTCCTCACTAGGTCCCGGATGGTGATCGCTCCGCGGCCCTCAATGTTCGCCGGGCGGCTTTCCAACCGGACGACGTGGTCTTGCTGGAGTTGCAGTTCCACTGCGTCTTCAATGGTGACGATGCGTTCCTCTTCGGGGATGAAGGAGGAGAGCACGTTCAGCAGCGTGGTCTTTCCGGTGCCGGTTCCGCCGGAGACGATGATGTTGAGGCGGGCTTTGACGCACGCGTCCAGAACCTGGGCCATGGCCGGGGAGATCGAGTCAAACTTGATCAGGTCCTCCACGGTCAGCGGAACAGCGGAGAATTTCCGGATAGTCAGCGAGGGCCCATCCACCGCCAAAGGTGGGATGACGGCGTTGACGCGAGAGCCGTCCTCCAACCGGGCATCGACCAAGGGCGAGGACTCGTCGATCCTCCGCCCGATCCGGGAGACGATCCGTTCGATGACCCGACGCAGGTGGGCGTCAGAGCTGAACGTCGTTCCGGTCGGGTGCAGCCTGCCGGCGCGTTCGACGTAAATGCTGTGGGCGCCGTTGACCATGATTTCGGTGACCAGGGGATCGTCGAGGAGTTTCTGCAACGGGCCCAGTCCCAGGACTTCGTCGACGATTTCGCGGATCAGGCGGCGCCGTTCCTCCGGGGTCAGGGGTACCTGTTCGTCGTCGATGAATTCGCTCAAGGCTTCACGGACCATACGCCGGACATCCCCTTCATCGAGCCCTGAGTCGGTGATGCGGCTGCCCAGGCGGCTGGTCAGCTCGTCCGCAGCGCGTTTCTTGATACCGGCCAAGGCGTCCGTTGATGGTTTGACCGAAGCCCGTGCCAGTTGTTCCAGGCGTCCCGGTTCGGCAGAAATACCTGACGCTGTCGAGAGCGGTGCTGGCTGAGGCTGGGTTCCGATCGTTTCCGATGCCGTTGAGGCGGTGGCAGCTTCCAGACGTGCGATGAGGCTCATGAGACTGCCACCCTTCGGCGTGAAGACCGTGCCGTGGGAGCAGTTGTTCCGGCGGCGAGTTTGGCCACGAGCGATCCGAGGCCCTTGGCGACGGGGTCGCGGCGGCCGGCTTGGAGCATCGGCACGCCGGCGTTGGTGGAGAACGGCACGGCGCGGGAATGCGGCAGCACCACTTCCACGGGCAGCCCTACGGTAGCTTCGACGTCCTTGACGGTGAGGCCGCTGCGTTTGTCCGCAAAGTTCAGCACCACCGTGCTCGATGGCGGCAATAGGTCCAGTTGGCGCAGGACCTCAAGTCCGTGATTGAGGCCTCGGATGGAGGGGATGTCCATCCCGCACACCCAAACGGCATCGGTTGCCATTTCCAGGACGGCCAGCACCACGTCCCCCAGGCCCGGCGAGGTGTCCAGGACCACGTACGGGAATTCGAGGGAGAGCTGATGAACCAGCGCAGCCACGTGGGCCGGTTGGATGAGGTCGGCCTCAGCCGGTCGCAGTGGCGCGCACAGGGCGTATAGTCCGCTGGGGTGCGGGGCCAGGAAGGCCTTGAGCACCATGGCGTCCGTGGCCGCGGATCCTTGTACAGCATCGGTGATGGTGTGGGCCGGTGCCAGTCCCAGGCCGGAGGCGACATCGCCGAACTGCAGATCCAGATCGACGATCACGGCGCCCATCGGGGCGGTACGGGCTAGTCCGACGGCGAGATTCGTGGACACCGTGGTCTTTCCGACCCCGCCCTTGGGTGACATGACCGAGACCACCCGGCCGCGCGGAGCGGCCTCCTGGGCCAGGGGCTGCGCAGCTTGCCTGCGGCCAGCCGCAGTCCGGGCCGCCCGTTCCAGGGCCTGGGCGAGGTCGTGCGCATCAAGCTCCGGGTCGATGATGTCGCGGATGCCCGAGCGGAGCGCGGCCAACGTTACATCGTTGCCAGGTGCTGCTGCCAGAACGACAACGATCTCCGGGTGGTCCACGTCGACGGTTGAGGCCAGGGCGAACCAATGCTCGGCGTTGATGTCCGGGCCGATGACCACGACGTCGATGGGCCCGCCGACGTTCCGACTCAAAACGTCGGCGGGAGCTTGGTGGGCTGCCATCCCGGGAAGGACCTGCAGCTCGTGGCCGGCGGTCAGGGACAGGGCCAGGCGTTGTTCAAACCCGGTGGCATCCGTGAGGGCTAGGAACCGGCTCATTGGAAGATCCCGGAGGTGCTGACCGGCGTCTTGGGGCTCTCCGGCGTGGTGGCCGACTGCTTGGTCAGCCAGATGTTTCCGACCCGGGCGCTCAGGATCACCTTGGCCGCGTCGGTGGAGTTCCGTGCCAGGGTGACGAACGAGGCACCGCTGGGTACGGCTGAGGTGCCTTCCTGCGCGGTCCCTGTGCTGGCCGGGGCCTGCTGGATGGCGGTGACCAGGACCTTGTCGAAGACCAACTGGGTGCTGGCGACCTGGGCATTGTTCGGGTCCGTTTGAGTGACGAACAACCCGACCAGGTCACCGGCGCGGATGGTGCCACCGACGACGCTCTCCGGCGGCAACAGCACGGTTACTTCCTGCATGCCGTCGGGCACGGGAACGGCGCCGGGCATGATCCGCTCGGCAGGGTTGATAAGCCGGCTGCCGAGCAGCTGCTCGCCAGGTTCCAGTGCCACGGACGTGACCTGCCCGCTGGTCTTATCGAGAGCGGTCAAGGCCCCGTCAGCCTTCGCGGTGCTGGGGACGGACCGGATTTGAACGTAGGAACTGAGTTCCTGGACACTGGTGCCGGCCGGGACCGGCTTTTCGACGACAACGACGTCGACGGGATCCAGGGACGATTGCGCCCTGCGGTCCGCGTTGGAGACATAGTTCACCAGCAGCACGGTCCCGATGACAGCCAGGACCAGCGCGGCGATACCCCCTAATAAGCGCGTTTTCATGATTGCTTCCTCACCTTTTGGTACACCTCAACACCGCGGAGGTTCACCCGGGGCCCAGACCCCTTGATGTGCTCCGTAAACGACGCTGCCGGCTGTCCTGGATGGGCGGACAGCCGGCAGAGTAGTGGCGGTAGCCAGAGTCTTCGGTTGTTTGACCTACTTCGGCTTGACCTGGTCGGCGATCTTGTCGAAGCTCAGGTCGAGGTTGGTGCCGATGGCTGTGACGGCACCGATGATGACCACCGCGATGAGTGCGACCATGATGCCGTACTCAACGGCGGTGGCGCCCTTCTCGGAGGTGAAGCGTTCCTTGATGCCGGCGACGAAAGCAATCATGTTGACCATAAGCGAGTTCATGGTAAATCCTTCCCAGAATTTTTTATGTGAAATTGTGTTACATAGGTCCAGCAAATTATCGGAATTTGCTTCGAATTCCGAACTACCCCCGTTTTGCTTTTAGCGGTTCGGATTTCGATATGACAAGAATTGCTGGTTTGGGAGGGATTCAACAATGCGTAGGCGTACTCGAATTTTTTCCCGGGGCCCGCTGCCAGGTACTCGATGCCGTGGAGGCGGGTACTCAGTTTTCGGCGCCAAAGCAGCGAGCGACTACTTGGAAAATTAAGGCCCCTTATGAGTTTTTGGACGTCGTCGCCAGGTCCAGGGACGGTACTCAGGAGGTCAGTGCATGAAGAGGACAACGCCCAGCGCCGCAGTCACCATGGCTGGGCCATGGGCTGTTTCGGCCGGTTTTTCCGCGGATCTCATGCGTAACATCAGCACCGTGAGCACCCCGCCCACCACGAACCCCAGTAGTCCGCCGTACAGTACTTGGGGCCAACCCAAGTAGCCCAAGTACATTCCCAGCGGCGCGGCTAGCTTCACGTCGCCCATTCCGAGGCTCCGTGGCGAAATAAGTCCCAAAATCAGGTAGCCGGCGAACAGGATTGCCCCTCCAGCGAGTGCCCGGAGCAGCTCCGGCCAGCCCGGAAGCACCGCCGAGGACACTCCCAGGAGCACCAGCCCGCCGCCAAGAAGGGCCAAAACGAGCCGGTTGGGGAGCAAATGGAGAGTGAAATCAATCCGCGAAAGCTGCACGCCCAAAAGTGCCAGTAAAAGATAGGCCGGGAGTTCAAAAGAAAAGCCAAAACGCCACGCGAGCAGGCCGAACAGCAGCGCGGTGACTGCCGCCGTCGTGATCCGTACCTTTAGGGAGGGGAGTCCGCCGAGCCGTGGCAGTGCGCCGGTAATCAGCAGCTCGCAGAGCGGACTCAGGACCAGGCCGGCCAGGGCAAGCAGGAGTGCCAGGGCAAGTCCGTCGGTCATGCGCTCTCCTCCATTAACACAGTCGCCCCCAGGTGCGGTCACCCCATTTTGACCCGGACATACCGTTGAAGGTATTGTTTATAGTCGTTGTGCGTGTCCTATCTCGATGACACATGCCCACCAGGGGATCCAGTTGCAGGGTCAGTAACTCAGGTGGCATATCGAGACTCCTGGATGACTGGTCTATAGAGCCCTCACCTCTGCTCCGGTAGCGCATACATAGTAGGTGCACGTCTTATTGCGTGCCCTGAAACATGAACGCCAGAACAAGAACGAGGCCAAACCGTGCGTACGTACACCCCGAAGCCCGGCGATATCAACCGCCAGTGGCACGTCATTGACGCCACCGATGTTGTCCTTGGTCGTCTTGCCAGCCAGACCGCAACACTGCTGCGCGGAAAGCACAAGCCGACCTATGCGTCCCACATGGACATGGGCGACTTCGTCATCATCATCAACGCTGAAAAGGTCGCCCTTACCGGTGCCAAGCTGGAGCAGAAGCGCGCATACCGCCACTCCGGTTACCCGGGCGGCCTGACCTCCGTCAACTACGCCGAACTGCTGGAGAAGAACCCGGTTCGCGCTGTTGAGAAGGCCATCAAGGGCATGCTCCCCAAGAACTCCCTCGCCGCTCAGCAGCTGGGCAAGCTCAAGGTCTACGCAGGCTCCGAGCACCCGCACGCTGCACAGCAGCCGAAGACTTTCGAAATCACCCAGGTCGCCCAGTAGTCCTGGCCACCAACTAACTTTTTATTTCAAGGAGAACCGTGGCTCAGAACGAAGAACTGACCGCCGAGGCCGTCGAGGCCGAGGAAAACCTCACCAGCTACACCTCTGAAAGCGCACCCGCCGAGGACGCGCCCAAGAAGGAGCGCCCGGCACTGACCGTTGCCGGCGCAGCTGTTGGCCGCCGTAAGGAAGCCGTTGCACGCGTTCGCGTCGTACCGGGCTCCGGCAAGTGGATCATCAACGGCCGCGAGCTGGCCAACTACTTCCCGAACAAGCTGCACCAGCAGGATGTCAACGAACCCTTCCGCGTTCTTGACCTCGAAGGCGCCTACGACGTCATCGCCCGTATCCACGGCGGTGGCCCCTCCGGCCAGGCTGGCGCACTGCGTCTCGGCATCGCTCGTTCGCTGAACGAGATCGACGTCGAGAACAACCGCCCCACCCTCAAGAAGGCTGGCTTCCTTACTCGTGACGCCCGCGTCATCGAGCGTAAGAAGGCCGGTCTCAAGAAGGCACGTAAGGCTCAGCAGTACTCCAAGCGCTAAACCGCGCTTCGCAGAAAGCCCGTCCCACTCCGGTGGGGCGGGCTTTCGCCGTTTAATCCATCGGTTGTGACGCTCCGGAACGTGCCGTGGCCGGTCGCTGTGCCGTCGTCGTCTAAACTTGAGCCGATGTCTAGATTATTTGGAACAGATGGCGTGCGCGGTCTCGCGAACGGATTGCTCACCGCCGAGCTGGCTATGCAGCTCGCCCAGGCCGCCGCCGTCGTACTCGGCCATGACCGCACAACAGACGGCAAGCGGCCCCGTGCCGTGGTAGCTCGGGACCCGAGGGCCAGCGGCGAATTCCTCGCCGCCGCCGTTGAAGCCGGACTCTCCAGCTCCGGTGTGGACGTCTTCGACGCCGGTGTTCTGCCCACCCCGGCTGCGGCGTACCTGGTAGCCGACCTCGACGCCGATTTCGGCGTCATGCTCTCGGCCTCCCATAACCCGGCCCCGGACAACGGCATTAAGTTCTTCGCCCGCGGCGGCCAGAAGCTGCCGGACGACGTCGAGGACGCCATTGAAGCGCAGCTCGGCAAGGAGCCGCAGCGCCCGGTGGGCGGGGACGTGGGACGCATCCAGCGCTTCTCGGACGCCGAGGACCGCTACATCGTCCATCTGCTGGGTACCATCCCCAAGCGACTCGACGGCCTGAAGGTTGTCCTGGACTGCGCCCACGGGGCAGCGAGCGGCTGCTCTCCCCAGGTCTTCAAGGACGCCGGCGCCGACGTTGTGGTGATAGGCGCGGAACCGGACGGCCTCAACATCAACGACGGCGTTGGCTCCACGCACCTCGGCCCGTTGAAGGAAGCCGTGGTGGAATACGGCGCGGACCTCGGGATCGCCCACGACGGCGACGCTGACCGCTGCCTTGCCGTGGACCACGAAGGCAACGAAGTGGACGGCGACCAGATCATGGCGATCCTGGCGCTGGCCTTGGACAAGGCGGGCAAGCTCAAGGACAACGTCCTGGTGGCAACGGTCATGAGCAACCTCGGGCTCAAGCTCGCGCTCCGCGAGGCCGGAATCACCATCCGTGAAACCGCCGTTGGCGACCGTTACGTGCTGGAAGAAATGCGCGACGGCGGCTACAACCTTGGTGGCGAACAGTCCGGACACGTGATCTTCTCCGATTACGCCACAACGGGCGACGGCGTACTCACCGGCCTGCAGCTCGCAGCCCAGGTAGCCCTCACGGGCCGCAGTTTGAAGGACCTGGCCACCGCGATGACCAAGCTCCCGCAGCTCATGATCAACGTCAAGGGAGTGGACAAGGCCCGCGCAGCCACCGACGAAGGCGTAGCTGCTGCCGTGGTTGCCGCGGAAGAGGAACTCGGCGAGACCGGCCGCGTCCTGTTGCGCCCGTCCGGCACGGAGGCTTTGGTGCGCGTCATGGTGGAGGCCGCCGACATGGAAACCGCTGAGCGTATCTGCAAGAGCCTCGCTGCCGTCGTGAAGGAACGCCTGAGCGTCACCAGCGACGTCGCTGTCTAGGACACCGTACTCAGCAAAAGGCGGCCCGCTCCGGTTTGGAGCGGGCCGCCTTTCGCTTGCAGGCTAGGCCAGGTAATCCGGTGCAGCCTCCAGGCCGAAGTACTCTTCGAGAGTGGCAATGCCTTGGCTTGCCATGGCCGTGGCTGCCTCGACGCCGATGTACCGCAGGTGCCAGGACTCGTAGTAGTAGCCGGTGATCTCATGGAACATCCACGGGTATCGGACCACGAAGCCGTACTTATGGGCGTTGGCTTTTGCCCAGACGGCTGCGGGCTGGTCAGCGAAGCACGGTTGGAAGCTGCATGCGCCGCCACCGTCAGAGATGTCGAAGGACCAACCGGTTTGGTGCTCCGAGTAGCCCGGGCGGGCGGAGGCATGGTCCGCGGCTGCCTGCCCGCTGCTGGTGACGTATCCGTTGTACGTGGTGATCTGCGTCGAGTAGGAGCGGTAGCCAGAAGCCAGCGTCATGATGACGCCTTCGGCTGCAGCTGCGCCGAACATCTTTTCCGCGGCAGCCGCCGTCGTGCTGTTCAGAAGGGTGGCTTCGCCGCTGACGGCGAGGCGGATCTTCGGCTGCACCAGGTCGGCCGGCACATAGTTCTGCGGGTTGAGCGGCCTGTGCTTGTTGACCACCACCCACGGGCTGGTGGGGTCGGTGAGGGAGAACTGCGTGGTTGCCGCGCTCGACGGCGACGGCGACGGCGACGGGCTGGGTGGGGTGCTGGTGGCGGCCGCCGCCGGGGTCACGCTGGGGGTGGCAGTGGGTGTGGCGCTGGGCGAAGCCGTGGGAGCGTCCGCAGCGGCAGGGGAGGGGGCCGTGCTGTCCGGGGTGCAGGCAGCCAAGGCAAGCATGCCGGCCCCTGCGGTGAGCAGGCCTGCGAAAGCACGTCGGCTGGGCTCGGGATGAGTCAACGGATCAGACCTTCCGCAGGAGCATGCGCCGGATGGAGTGATCCGCATCTTTGGTCAGGACCAATTGTGCGCGTCCCCGGGTGGGCAACACGTTCTCCTCGAGGTTGGGCTCGTTGATGCGCTTCCAGATGCCGCGGGCCGTGGATTCGGCGTCGTCGTCGGAGAGGGTGGCGTAGCGGTGGAAGTAGGATTCCGGCTGGGCGAACGCCGTGGAACGCAGCTTGCGGAACCGGTCCACGTACCACTCTTCAATGTAGGAGGTCTTGGCGTCCACATAGATGGAGAAGTCAAAGAAGTCGCTCAGGGCCAGTCCCTGCTTGCCATCGATGCGGGGCCTGGCAGGGGCCAAGACGTTGAGGCCTTCCACGATCAGCACGTCAGGGCGGCGCACCACTACCTCCCGTCCCGGCACAATGTCATAGGTCACGTGCGAGTACCACGGTGCCCGGACTTCCTCCGCTCCACCCTTGACCTCCGACACAAAACGCAACAGCGCGCGGCGGTCGTAGGACTCCGGGAAACCCTTGCGTTCCAGGAGGTGCCGGCGTTTGAGCTCAGCCAGGGGATAGAGGAATCCGTCGGTGGTAATGAGTTCCACATTGGGCGTGCCGGGCCAGCGGCGCAGCATTTCGCGGAGCACGCGGGCGATGGTGGACTTGCCTACGGCCACGGATCCTGCCACCCCGATGACAAAAGGGGTACGTTGCGTCTGTTCGCCGAGGAACGTGGTGGTAGCGGCGTGGAGCTGGTGCGAGGCCTCGACGTAGAGGTGCAGGAGGCGCGAAAGCGGGAGATAGACCTCCCGGACTTCCTTCATGTCCAGGGGATCGCCGAGGCCGCGGAGGCGGAAAATGTCCTCTTCGTTAAGGGGCTGCTCCATCTGGGCCGCAAGCCGGGACCAGGTGTGTCGATCGAGCTCAACAAAGGGAGAAGCGCCGTCGCCGTTTGCTTCGGTGCGTTGCAAAGTCACGCTCACGATTCTGCCCTTCACGCGGCGGAACAGGAAATGCGCGACGACGGCACAGTGAATTGTCGGTGATGCACGCCGCACCGGCGGGAAAGGAGGGGGGATGTCCCACGTCAGTTGTTTGACTGAGCCGGTAGGCTTGGACCCATGTGTGGAATCGTAGGCTATGTTGGCAATTCGTCTCGTAAGGCAGCTGGTCACAGCGCCCTTGACGTCGTTGTGGAGGGGCTGCGTCGTCTTGAGTACCGCGGCTACGACTCCGCCGGCGTCGCAGTAGTGGCTGACGGGACCATCTCGTCCCGGAAGAAGTCCGGAAAGCTGAGCAATCTGGTCAGCGAACTTGAAGCAAACCCGGTCCCGGAATCCCTGACCGGCATTGGCCACACCCGCTGGGCCACGCATGGTGGACCCACCGATGGCAACGCCCACCCGCACCTTTCCGACGGCGGGCGCCTCGCCTTGATCCACAACGGGATCATCGAAAACTTCGCAGAGCTCAAGCAGGAACTGCTGGCCAAGGGCGTCACCTTCTTGTCCGAAACCGACACCGAGGTTGCGGCCGCCCTTCTGGGTGACATCTTCCGCAATGAGCTCAACGGCGACGCCGGCAACCTCACCCAGGCGATGCGCCTGGCCTGCCAGCGCCTCGAAGGAGCCTTCACGCTCCTGGCCGTTCACGCCGACCAGCCTGACGTGGTTGTCGCTGCCCGCCGTAACTCCCCGCTGGTTGTGGGTCTTGGCGAGGGCGAGAACTTCCTGGGCTCCGACGTCTCCGGTTTCATCGACTACACCCGCCGTGCGGTCGAGCTGGGCCAGGACCAGATCGTCACTATCACTGCCGACTCCGTGGAGATCACCGACTTCTTCGGCGCTCCCGCAGAGGGCAAGGAATACCACGTCGACTGGGATCCGGCTTCCGCCGAAAAGGGCGGCTTCAGCTCCTTCATGGAGAAGGAAATCCACGACCAGCCCGACGCCGTGGCCCAGACCCTCCTGGGTCGTTCGGACCTCAACGGCCAGCTGACCCTGGATGAACTCCGTATCGACCCGGAGCTGCTCAAGCAGGTCAACAAGATCATCGTCCTGGCCTGCGGTACGGCAGCCTACGCCGGCCTCGTAGCCAAGTACGCGATCGAGAACTGGTGCCGCATCCCCACCGAGGTGGAGCTCGCCCACGAGTTCCGCTACCGCGATCCGATCGTGGACGCCAACACTCTGGTGGTTTCCATCAGCCAGTCCGGCGAAACCATGGATACCCTCATGGCCGTCCGCTACGCACGTGAGCAGGGCGCCAAGACCATCTCCATCTGCAACACCAACGGCTCCACCATTCCGCGTGAATCCGACGCTGTGCTGTACACCCACGCCGGTCCGGAAATCGCCGTTGCCTCCACCAAAGCGTTCCTTGCGCAGATCACCGCCGCCTACCTATTGGGCCTGTACCTGGCACAGCTGCGCGGCAACATCTTCAGCGGCCAGATCAAGGATGTCCTGGCGGACCTCGGCAAGATTCCTGCCAAGATCCAGCAGATCCTGGACACTGCCGGTCCGTTGCGGGAACTCGCGCGCAGCATGAAGGACGAGAAGTCCGTGCTGTTCCTGGGCCGCCACGTTGGCTTCCCGGTGGCACTCGAGGGTGCCTTGAAGCTCAAGGAGATCGCGTACATCCACGCTGAAGGCTTCGCCGCCGGCGAGCTCAAGCACGGCCCGATCGCCTTGATCGACGACGGCCAGCCGGTCTTCGTGGTGGTTCCGTCTCCGCGCGGCCGCGACTCCCTGCACTCCAAGGTAGTCAGCAACATCCAGGAAGTCCGCGCACGTGGTGCCCGCACCCTGGTGATTGCCGAGGAAGGCGACGAGTCGGTCAAGGACTACGCAGAGCACGTGTTCTACGTTCCCGAGACTCCCACGCTCCTCATGCCGCTGCTCACCACGGTTCCGCTGCAGATCTTTGCCGCAGAGTTGGCCGGTGCCAAGGGCTACGACGTGGACCAGCCGCGTAACCTCGCCAAGAGCGTGACCGTAGAATAACCGCATGATTGTTGGCATTGGCGTAGACGTCGTAGACATCGAGCGGTTCGGGCGGCAGCTGGAACGGACCCCTGGCCTGAAGGAACGCTTGTTCGTTCCTGCTGAACGGGAACTCAACACCCGTTCCCTGGCTGCCCGTTTCGCGGCGAAGGAAGCCGTGGCCAAGGTTCTGGGGGCCCCTGCCGGCATGAACTGGCAGGACTGCTGGATCGGCCTGGACGAGAACGGTCCCACCGTGCAGGTCAAAGGCACGGTCCTGGCGGTCGCCGAGAGCAAGGGCGTCAAGCGCTGGCACTTGTCCATCAGCCACGACGGGGGCATCGCTACGGCGACTGTCCTTGCCGAGGGCTAGAGCGGGCACAAGAGAATAATGATCAGCGCCTTCACCGGACAACAGATCAGGGATGCGGAAAAACCGTTCCTGGACTCCGGTGGGGGCGCTGTTCTCATGCAACGGGCCGCTTACGGGCTGGCGCAGGAAGTCGTCCGGGAGATACGTAAACGCCGCAGGCTGGCTGGAGCCAGCGTCACCGTCCTGGTGGGCAAGGGCAACAACGGCGGTGACGGCCTCTTCGCCGCGGCAATTCTCGCGCGGCGTGGAATGCGTACGACGGCGGTACTCGCCTCGGACGGTGCCCACGCCGAGGGCTTGGCCTCCTTTGTGGCGGCAGGCGGCCGGGTGCTCAGGCTGGACGCCGGCAACGCCGAGGAGCTTGCGGTTTCCTGCGCAGGTGCCGACGTGCTGATCGACGCCCTCCTGGGAACAGGTGCCCGGGGTGGCTTGCGTGGAGCCGCAGCCGAGTTGGTTTCCCTGCTCCAGGAACTTGGTCCCACTTGCGTTGTAGCCTGCGATGTCCCCAGTGGGCTGGACGCTAACACGGGCGAGGTCCACTGGCCGGTCTTGGAGGCCGACGTCACTGTCACCTTCGGGGGTATTAAGGCGGGGCTCGTGGTCGATCCCGGCGAAGGTTGCGCGGGACGGGTAGTCGTTGTGGAGATCGGCATCGAGGCCCCGCTTCGGTTGCTCTCTCCCGAAGTGCGCCGCCTGGCGGCATCCGATCTCGCACGCTTGCTTCCCAAACCGGAGCGGCGTTCGCAGAAGTACACGCGCGGCGTCCTGGGCGTGGTGGCGGGTTCATCCAGGTACGTCGGGGCCGCCGCGTTGTGCGTCCACGCTGCAGCCCTGTCAGGGGTGGGCATGGTCAGGTACCTGGGCCCCGAAGCCGCGGCCCGGCAGGTCCTCTCCATTACTCCTGAAGCGTTATGGGAAGCCGGGGAACCAGGGCGGGTCCAGGCCTGGCTCGTAGGGCCGGGCGTTGATGGCGACGAGCAGCAAGGCCGCGTCAAGAACGCGATGACGGCGGCGCTTGGGGCTGGAACGCCGATGATCGTCGATGCCGGCGCCCTGTCCCTGCTGCCGCAGAAGTGCCCTGCAAACTGGATCCTGACTCCTCACGCCGGCGAACTGGCCACGCTCCTGGCCGCGTTGCCGGCCACCGGCGAGGTGGCTGTCACCCGTGACGACGTGGAAGCACGTCCACTGCACTTTGTCCGCCAGGCGGCCGAACTCACCGGGGCCACAGTGCACCTGAAGGGTGCCACCACACTGGTGGCGTCGCCGTCGGGCGTTGTCTTCAGCCAGTCCGAAGGCACGCCGTGGATGGCAACCGCGGGGAGTGGTGACGTGCTGGCGGGCATCCTGGGCGCCTTGGCGGCCCAATCCACGGATGCGTTGACTGACGACGACGGCGCTTACGCCGCCCTTGGACTTGAACGGGACGATCGATGGGCTGCCGTGGCTGCCGTGGCGGCAAGCGTCCATGGCCGCGCAGGCTCTGCCGCGTCACAGGAATTCGATGGAGGACCCCTTACTGCCTCTGCGATCAAGAACGCGGTACCCCGCGTTCTTGGTTCGCTGTACGCGGAATGCGACCGAACAAGACCATAAGGTTACTGTCCGTGTCATAGGTCATGAGTAGGCTTGCAGCAGTTGTTCGCATCACCCAGAGGAGAACGCATGGAAGTCTGGCCTGGATCGGCTTATCCGCTCGGTGCCACCTTTGACGGTACCGGCACAAACTTTGCGCTGTTCAGCGAAAAGGCAGAAAAGGTAGAGCTGTGCCTCTTCGACGACGACGGTGAGGAAGTCCGCGTCGAACTCAAGGAAGTGGACGGCTACGTCTGGCACTGTTACCTGCCCCAGGTACAGCCCGGACAGAAATATGGCTATCGCGTGCACGGTCCCTACGACCCCGACTCGGGCCAGCGCTTCAACGCCAACAAGCTGTTGTTGGACCCGTACGCGAAAGCAATCCACCGGCAAATCGACTGGGACCCGTCCCTCTTCGCCTACAACCTGGGAGACCCGGAATCCCGCAACGATGAAGACTCCGCGCCGCACATGATGCTGGGCGTGGTCATCAATCCGTTCTTCGATTGGGACGGCGACAAGCTCCTGCGGATTCCGTACCACAAGTCGGTGATCTACGAGGCCCACGTCAAGGGACTCACCCAGTTGCACCCCGAGATTCCCGAAGAGCAGCGCGGTACCTATGCCGGCGTCGCGCATCCCGCCGTGATTTCCCACCTGCAGAAGCTGGGCATCACCGCGATCGAACTCATGCCCGTGCACCAGTTCGTCAATGACGGCATCCTGCAGGACAAGGGCCTGAACAACTACTGGGGTTACAACACCATCGGCTTTTTCGCCCCGCACAACAGCTACAGTTCCAAGGGCGATACCGGCCAGCAGGTGCAGGACTTCAAGGCCATGGTCCGCTCCCTTCACAACGCCGGTATCGAAGTGATCCTGGACGTCGTCTACAACCACACCGCGGAAGGCAACCACCTGGGTCCCACGCTGTCCTTCAAGGGCATCGACAACTCGGCCTACTACCGCCTGGTGGAAGACGACCAGAAGTACTACATGGACTACACCGGAACGGGTAACTCCCTGAACGTCCGCAGCCCGCACTCCCTGCAGCTCCTTATGGACTCCCTCCGGTACTGGGTCACCGAGATGCACGTTGACGGCTTCCGCTTCGACCTCGCATCCACGCTGGCCCGCGAGTTCTATGACGTGGACAAGCTCTCCAGCTTCTTCGAACTCATCCAGCAGGACCCGGTGGTCTCCCAGGTAAAGCTCATCGCCGAGCCGTGGGACGTCGGTCCCGGCGGATACCAGGTGGGCAACTTCCCGCCTCAGTGGACGGAATGGAACGGCAAGTATCGGGACACCGTCCGCGACTTCTGGCGCGGCGAACCCTCCACGCTCGGCGAATTCGCCTCCCGCCTCACGGGATCCGCGGACCTTTACGAGCACTCAGGCCGCCGGCCTGTCGCCTCCATCAACTTCGTCACGGCCCATGACGGCTTCACGCTCGCGGACCTGGTGTCCTACAACGAGAAGCACAACGAGGCCAACGGCGAGGACAACAACGACGGCGAATCCCACAACCGCTCGTGGAACTGCGGCGTGGAGGGACCCACGGACGATCCCACGGTCATGGGCCTGCGCGCACGCCAGCAGCGGAACTTCATTGCCTCGCTCTTCCTGTCCCAAGGCGTGCCCATGCTCCTGCACGGCGACGAGCTGGGCCGGACCCAACAGGGCAACAACAATGGGTACTGCCAGGACTCCGAGATCACGTGGATCAACTGGGAGAACGTCGATCAGCCTTTGATTGAGTTCACCGCGGCAGTGAGCGCGCTTCGCGCCAAGCACCCCAGCCTGCGCCGCAGCCGTTTCTTCGATGGCCGGCCAGCGGTCCGTGGCGAGGGTGAGCGTCTCCCGGACATCGTGTGGCTCGACGCCGACGCCAGCACCATGACGCCCGAGGACTGGGACACCGCCTTGGGGCGCTCCGTTGGCGTGTTCCTCAACGGGGACGGCATCCGCGGCCGGGACCACCAGGGCCGCCGGATCACCGACGTGAACTTCCTGCTGTACTTCAACGCGGACCAGGAGGAAGTGGGCTTCCGCATTCCGTCGGACGAGTACGCCCCGGCGTGGGACGTCATGATCGATACCGGCGGGGAAGGGGCCGATGCGGGCGTGGTCAAGGCGGACCAGATCCTGATGGTCGCCGGTAAGTCCCTCGTGGTGTTGCGCGCCCATACGGCTCCGGAGATCGAGCCGGACCACTCCGTCGCTGCATCGCTGGCTGCCCTGACCCACACCAGCACGCCGGAGACCGCGTCCATGACGGCGCCGGCTGTGACGTCGCTGCCCTTGGAGTACAAGGACGACGATGCCGGGGCCGAGGCTGCCGGCGATGAGGCCGCCGACGCTGCTCCCGACAACGCAGAAGCCAAGGAGGAGAAGGCGTGAAGACTCCTGTCTCCACCTACCGGCTCCAGATCCGCCCCGGGTTCACCCTGCAGGAGGCCGCCGGGCTCACAGAGTATCTCCATCGGCTGGGCGTGGATTGGGTCTACCTTTCACCCATCCTGACCGCCGAAGAAGGCTCGGACCACGGTTACGACGTCACCGATCCGTCCTCTGTGGATCCTTCCCGCGGAGGCGAAGAGGGTCTGGCGGCTTTGTCCAAGGCCGCGCACGAGCAGGGCCTCGGGGTCCTGGCGGACATTGTTCCCAACCACATGGGCGTAGCCACCCCCGGGCAGAACGCCTGGTGGTGGAGCCTCCTTAAGGAAGGGCGCTCGTCCAAGTACGCCGAAGCTTTCGACGTCGACTGGGACTTTGGCGGAGGAAAGATCCGCGTCCCGGTCCTGGGCAGCGATGACGATCTTGACCAGCTGACGGTGGCGGACGGCGAGCTGCACTACTACGACCACCGCTTCCCGCTGGCCGATGGAACGTACAGCGAGGGCGACGATCCCCGCGAGGTGCACGCCCGGCAGCACTACGAACTCGTGGGGTGGCGTCGGGCGGATGCCGAGCTGAACTACCGGCGTTTCTTCGCGGTCAATACTCTGGCAGGCGTCCGCGTTGAGGTCCCCTGGGTCTTCGACGAATCCCACCAGGAAATTGTGCGCTGGTTCCGCGAGGGCCTGGTCGATGGCCTGCGGATTGACCACCCGGACGGCCTCGCCGATCCCGAGGGGTACCTGGCCAGGCTGCGTGAGGCAACCGGCGGCGCCTACTTGCTGGTGGAGAAGATCCTGGAACCGGGGGAGAAGCTCCCGGAAACCTTCCAGTGCGAGGGCACCACGGGTTACGACGCGCTCGCGGACGTTGACCGCCTGTTCGTGGACCCAGCGGCAGAGCCCTTCCTGGACGATCTCGATGCCCGGCTGCGGGCCGAGCCGGAACCGGCCGACTATCAGGCCATGATCCACGGAACCAAGCGGCGAATAGCCGATGGCATCCTCCGCTCCGAGGTCCTTCGCTTGTCCCGGCTGGTTGCAGAGACGCCGGCCTTGCCCCGCCTTGGAGTGGCCGATGCCTTGGCTGAGATCATCTGCTGGTTCCCGATCTACCGGACCTACCTGCCGTACAGCCACGAGGTACTGGAGGAAGCGGTGCACCACGCCGCACGGCACCGCCCGGAGCTCAAGGGTGTCCTCGATGCCCTGCTCCCGCTTCTCACGGACACGTCGGGAGAACTGGCCCGCAGGTTCCAGCAGACCTCGGGCATGGTGATGGCCAAGGGCGTGGAGGACACCGCGTTCTTCAGGTACACCCGCTTGGGCACGTTGACGGAAGTGGGCGCCGACCCCACGGAATTCGCCATTTCCACCGAGGTGTTCCACGAACGCATGGCCCGTCGCCAGGCCGAGCTTCCGTTGTCCATGACCACGCTCAGCACCCACGACACCAAGCGCAGCGAGGATGCCCGTGCCCGCATCTCCGTCATCTCGGAGTCGGTGCCGGAATGGGAGCTCTTCCTGGGAACCGTGCAGGAGCGGGTCACCATCCCGGACGGTCCGCTGGCCGCGCTGGTGTGGCAGGCGATTGCCGGGGCATGGCCCGCCGACCGCAGCCGGCTGCAGTCGTACGCGCTCAAGGCAGCACGCGAGGCGGGCAATTCCACCAACTGGACCGATCCGGACCTGGACTTCGAACGCCACGTGGCTGCCGCCGTCGACTCCGTCTTTGACGATCCCGAAGTGGAAGCCGCGCTGGACAACTTCGTCGCCGAACTGGAGCCCTACGGAACGTCCAACTCGCTGTCCGCCAAGCTCATCCAGCTGACCATGCCCGGCGTCCCGGATGTCTACCAAGGCACCGAGTTCCGGGACGGTTCGCTGACCGACCCGGACAACAGGCGGCCCGTGGATTTCGACGCCAGGATCGCGGCGTTGGCCGAACTCGATTCCGGTGCCAAGCCGGAGTACACCGAAGAAGAGGCCAAACTGTTGGTGGTTTCCCGCGCTCTTCGCCTGCGCCGTGATCACCCCGAGCTGTTTGGCGGCTACCGTCCCGTCCAGGCCACTGGGGAAGCGGCCGGACACGTGGTTGCGTTTGACCGCGGACCGGAGGGACACGGGGTCCTGACCGTGGCTACGCGCCTGCCTAAGCGTTTGGCGAGCGACGGCGGCTGGCGGGAAACGGCTATCGAGATTCCTGTGGACAGCCGCGATGAACTGACGGGGACTGCCTACCCTGCAGGACCGTTGAAGCTTGGCACCCTCCTGGAGCAGTACCCGGTGGCCCTTTTGGTCCCTGTCGACTGACGATCCGACGAACACAGGCAACGTACGCTGACAAACACAGGGAGCATGATGTTGGAGCACGCTGGAGAAGGACTTTTTGATGTCTGGGCACCGAACGCCGCTTCGGTGACGCTGCTTGCGGATGGCCGCGAGTACCCCATGGAGCAAAACCACGACGCCGGAGCACGGGGTTGGTGGCGCGCCCCGGCTGACGTCGTGGCCGGTGACGGCGCGAGTTACGGCTACAAAGTTGATGGCGAAGGTCCGTTCCCGGATCCGCGGTCCCGGCGGCAGCCCGACGGCGTCCACGGATTGTCGGCGACGTTCGACGCCACTGTCCACGAGTGGCAGGACCAGGCGTGGAAAGGCCGTGGGCTCAAGGGTGCCCTCATCTACGAGCTGCACCTGGGTACCTTCACTCCCGAGGGGACGCTGGAAGCTGCTGCCGGGAAACTGGATTACCTGGTGGAATTGGGCGTCGACTTCATTGAACTCCTGCCGGTGAATGCCTTCAACGGCGTCCACAATTGGGGCTACGACGGCGTGCTGTGGTACGCGGTCCACGAAGCCTATGGGGGCCCGGCAGCCTACCAACGGTTTGTTGATGCCGCCCACCAGGCCGGGCTTGGCGTGATCCAGGACGTGGTCTACAACCACCTCGGCCCGAGCGGCAACTACCTCCCCAAGTTCGGGCCGTACCTGAAGTCCGGAGAGGGGAACACGTGGGGCGACTCCGTTAACCTTGACGGCCAGGACTCCGATGGGGTCCGCCGGTACATCCTGGAGAACGCAGCCATGTGGCTGCGCGACTACCACGTTGATGGCCTTCGCTTGGACGCGGTCCACGCACTCCGCGACGAACGGGCAGTGCACATCCTGGAAGACTTCGGGGCCTTGGGGGACCGCATCGAAGCAGAGACCGGCATTTCGAGGACGCTGATCGCGGAATCGGACCTGAACAACCCGCGGCTCATCTATCCCCGGAAGGACAACGGCTACGGCCTCGCGGGGCAGTGGAGCGATGACTTCCACCACGCGCTCCATGTAAACCTGAGCGGAGAAACCACCGGGTACTACGGGGATTTCGACTCCCTGGCCGTCCTGGCCAAGGTCCTTGAGCACGGCTTCCTGCACGACGGAAGCTATTCCAGCTTCCGTGGACGCCATCATGGCCGACCCATCCGGCATGACCTGGCGCACCCGTCCGCGTTGGTGGTCTGCCTGCAGAACCATGACCAGATCGGGAACCGGGCCATCGGGGACCGGCTCACGGAGACGTTGTCCGACGGGAAGCTGGCCATCGGTGCCGTCCTCACCATGACCTCGCCGTTCACGCCCATGCTCTTCATGGGCGAGGAATTCGCCGCCTCCACACCCTGGCAGTTCTTCACCTCCCACCCGGAGCCAGACCTGGGGAAGGCCACGGCGGAAGGGCGGATCAAGGAATTCGAACGCATGGGCTGGGATCCCGCGGTGGTTCCCGATCCCCAGGACCCGGAAACCTTCCTGCGCTCCAAGCTGAAGTGGGAGGAGGTCGGGGAAGGCAGGCATGCTCGGCTGCTGGGGCTCTACCGGGATTTAGCACAGTTGCGCCGCGAAAACCCGGAACTGGTGGACGGTGGATTCTCCGAGACAGCCGTGGAGTTCGACGAAGACGAGCACTGGCTTCAGTTTTCGCGCGGCGGGGTACGGGTTGTCTGCAACTTTGGCGCAGAGGCCTTGGAAACCCCGGTGGAGGGATCCTTGCTCCTGTCCACCGACCACGAAGCAGCCCTGAACGAAGGCAAGCTCACCCTCCCCGGTGAGAGCGCCGCCGTCGTTCGCGTCAACTAAGCGATACCGAAGAGAGGTGACGGCGCCCACATAGCGGACGGCGCCGTCACCACTCCCGGCGCGGTGGCAGGATGGTACGTATGACTTATTCGGCTGCGGAAAACCGCTACGAAACCATGCCCTACCGCCGCGTCGGACGCAGTGGCCTGAAGCTCCCCGCCATTTCGCTGGGCCTCTGGCACAACTTCGGTGACGACAAGCGGTTCGATGAACAGCGCGCCATCCTGCGCCGAGCGTTCGACCTGGGCGTCAACCACTTCGACCTCGCCAACAACTACGGCCCGCCGGACGGATCCGCCGAAACGAACTTCGGCCGGCACCTGAAGGACGACTTCAAGCCCTACCGTGACGAACTCGTCATTTCCACCAAGGCCGGCTACTACATGTGGCCCGGCCCCTACGGCGAGTGGGGCTCCCGCAAGTACCTCATTTCCAGCCTGGACCAGTCGCTGCAGCGCATGGGCCTGGAATACGTGGACATCTTCTACAGCCACCGCCCGGACCCCGAAACGCCGCTGGAAGAAACCATGGGCGCCCTGGACTACGCAGTCCGCTCGGGCAAGGCCCTGTACGCCGGCATCTCCTCCTACACCCCGGAGCAGACCCTGGAAGCGGCCCGGATCCTGAAGGAACTCGGCACCCCCTTGCTCATCCACCAGCCCAGCTATTCCATGCTGAACCGCTGGACCGAAGATGGCTCACCCAACCTCTACGAAGCCCTGGACCAGGTGGGCGCAGGCTCCATTGCGTTCTCGCCGCTCGCCCAGGGCATGCTGACCAACCGCTACCTCAACGGAGTCCCCGCTGACTCCCGGGCGGCCAAGGAGCGTTTCCTGTCCGAGGCCTCCTTGACGGAAGACAGGTTGAACCGTGTGCGGGGCCTGAACGCGATCGCCGAAGGACGCGGCCAGTCCCTGGCCCAGATGGCGATTGCCTGGATCCTCCGCGACCAGCCCAAGGGGTCGCCGGTCACGTCTGCGCTGGTGGGGGCATCCAGCGTCACCCAGCTCGAAGACACCTTGGGCGCGCTCAACAACCTTTCCTTCACGGAAGAGGAGCTCACCGCGATCGACGAATTCGCAGTGGAATCGGACATCAACCGCTGGGCACAAAAATAGCCTCAAGCAACTGACACATTCGGAGAGGGGTTAGCCGGGAATAACGGCAGCCCCTCTCCTGTTGGTTAGAATGCAAAAGTATGCGCCGAATGGCGCCGTGCCTATCAGCCGCTCTCCGGGCTCAGCCGAAGCAGCGCATGGCACCTGAGGTTTTTTCCAAAGGAGTTCCGTGTCTTCACATCCGATTCGTGTTGCCATTGTCGGCGTAGGTAACTGCGCCGCGTCGTTGGTCCAAGGTGTCGAGTACTACCGCGATGCCGACCCGAAGTCCACGATCCCGGGTCTGATGCACGTTGAGTTTGGCCCGTACCACGTCAACGATGTCGAGTTCGTTGCTGCTTTCGATGTGGACAGCAAGAAGGTTGGCTTGGACCTCGCGGACGCCATCGGCGCCAGCGAGAACAACACCATCAAGATCGCCGACGTTCCCGCCACCGGCGTGAAGGTCCAGCGCGGCCACACCCTGGACGGCTTGGGCCGCTACTACCGCGAGACCATCGTTGAGGCTCCCGAAGAAGCCGTCGACGTCGTTGCCGCCTTGCGCGAAGCCAAAGCCGATGTCATGGTTTGCTACCTGCCCGTCGGTTCGGACCAGGCCGCCAAGTTCTACGCCCAGTGCGCCATCGACGCCGGCGTGGCCTTTGTCAACGCCCTGCCCGTGTTCATTGCCGGTACCAAGGAATGGGCCGACAAGTTCACCGCTGCCGGCCTCCCGATTGTTGGCGACGACATCAAGAGCCAGATCGGTGCAACCATCACGCACCGCGTCATGGCAAAGCTCTTCGAAGACCGCGGCGTCACCCTGGACCGCACGTACCAGCTCAACGTTGGCGGCAACATGGACTTCAAGAACATGCTTGAGCGCGATCGCCTGGAATCGAAGAAGATCTCCAAGACGCAGGCCGTGACCTCCAACGTCGAGGCCGAGCTCCACGCAGACGACGTCCACATTGGCCCGTCGGACTACGTTGCCTGGCTTGATGACCGCAAGTGGGCCTTCGTCCGCCTCGAGGGCCGCAACTTCGGCGACGCTCCCGTGTCGCTCGAGTACAAGCTGGAGGTCTGGGACTCCCCGAACTCCGCCGGCGTGATCATCGACGCCATCCGCGCCGCCAAGATCGGCCTGGACCGCGGCATTGGCGGCCCGCTGCTCTCGGCATCGAGCTACTTCATGAAGTCCCCGCCGGAGCAGTTCAACGATGATATTGCCCGCGAGAAGGTTGAAGCCTTCATCCGCGGCGACATCGAGCGCTAAACTTCACGCGCCGCCGACTGAACGGCCCTCCCGGATTGCTTCCGGGAGGGCCGTTGCGTTGCAAACCCTCTCTCACCGAATCCCCCCTTCTCAGCTGACGCTCTCTCACGGAATGACCCCTTCTCAGCTGACGCTCTCTCACCGAATCCACCCTTTCCGGCCGACGCTCTCTCACCAAACAGCCCTAAAAGCCCGACGCTCTCTCACTTCCCACGGGTCCGGCCGGGGTCTGTCCGATATACGGTGTGTGGGTTCCGGCGGTTTTCATTAGTTGGTGGTTCTTTCGAACCGTCCGGCGAACGTGATGGCGAACGCGTTG
>NZ_JBIVXM010000030.1:0-37052 GCF_044769205.1 Paenarthrobacter sp. NPDC090520 | reverse complement strand
GGGCCAGACACATCCGGTGCCGCGGAAACCTCTGCATCGCCCGCACCAGCAGCGGAACACGCCCCACCGACCGCCTCTCCAGCAAAGCCGCCCGGACCGCCCGGCACCTACGACCAACGCCTCGGCGACCAGACCCTCCCCGGACGCCACCCCGACCTCCAACCCACCATCGGCGACACCGACGGCGGCCCCGGCGTTTGGGCCGAACCCCTTGCACGAAATTCCCAGGGCGTGCCCGACCAGACGTTCGCAACCGGAGTCACCGCCACCGGGCCACGAGGCAACCTTCTGGAATATGTCACGGACTACATCACCGCCACCGGTGAAAAGAAATCAATCGCCTTCGACGGACACCTCTGGCGGGGACGTCCACCCATCGAGATCTTCCAAGAAATCAAAGGCAATTACGATCTGGTGTACCGAGGACTCTTCGAGGGCTTCCACGGCAAGAATGCGTCCAAAGAGGCGGTTGATTTTTGGTTGGACAAAGTTCATCAGCAACTTGAAGCGCTGGAAGCGAAGGTGCCGGGCTCAAAACTGGAATGGGTGTTTACCCATAACCGGGAGTTGGCTGAGATGTTAGATAAGGCAGTCCGCAAGTCCATGGAAGATTCGAACTACTCGGTCTCGATTGTTATCAAATACGTACCGCTGCAATCGTAGAGAGCGCGACAAGGAGGCAAGATGCCAGAACAACGAGCTAAAGGGCTGTTCGATGCGAATCTCGATGACATTGATCTTCGATTCCATCTCGGGGGGAGGTCCGCTACACCAGTTGAGATTGCGCGGCGGATATTGTCGTCCGTGGATGTCCTGGAACAGTTAGATACGCGTCCTCTGGAATGGGTCGATGTCCTTTACCCAGGACGGAGCCAGGCCGCAGATGATTCACTCCCTCGGTCCCTTGAAGACGTGGCCGCGAGAGTGGAAGACGGCGCGCGTAGAGATGATGCAGGCGACTTCTGGCCAACATGGGGTTATCGTGTGTCAGTCCTCGGTTTCCTCGAAGGAACAGGGCGGACGGCTTGTCCTTTTGACATCAAGGTCACCGATGGGCAGCAAGATACGCAATCCCGGGATTCATTCAAGCTGGAGTTTGTTGAAGCTCTCATTCCTGGACGGGCCGCCCTTGTAGACTGCGTCGCTTCACTTGCCGAAATCTGGGAGCCCGCGCGCGGAGGCGTTTTCGGATACGAAGTTACTAAGCAGAGCGAAAACCACCCCCTCTGGTATCCGCCGGTGGGAGTTTTGACGTACATGGCTAACGGCTCCGGATACACTCTTCCGCCCAGCCCCCTCGTGGACCTACGTCCACTTCAAAACGGAACACTCGCGGTCCTCAAGGATTGGACGCTCGACGCAGTCCTCGCGTACCAACGCGAATTCAGGGCAGTCAATGCAGGAGCCCGGAAGGCTCCAAACTGACTCCCAAGGGAGATCGCCACCAGGCTTCGCTCTGCACTGCATCTCGTGGACTCCATGGTTTCATGTACAAACTGCAGAAGACGCTGCTGATGGGGACGCCAAGACGCCCTGACCAGAAGTCCTGCGGGCGGTGTATGGCGCTGTAGAGAAAGGTGCAGAGTGACAGTGAAACTCAACAAGAAGGCCTTCGACCACGCCAAGAAGCTGATCCGCGATGGCAAGGTTGCCAAGGACGAGCGCGATGACTGGAGTGAACACGCTCCCTCAACCAGGGAAGAGAACGCGTTCCTGGAAAAACACGACTTCGCTGAGTACGGCAAGTGGTATCTCGGCGTCGATGACGAGCATCCGGACGACCAAAAAGGCCACTACAAGTTCCCCATCGGCGACTTCAGGAAAGTCCACCGCTGCGGGGTGATCTCGGCCGAAAGCCGCGCCGGGCAATACGACCACGACGACATCCGGGACGCCCTGGGCAAACTCCTGGACCTGATGGACAAGGAGTAACACTAAGGCGTCCCGCCGCGCTACGACGCCTTAGTGTCCGCGAACAACCGGCGCAGCGTGAAGAAGCACCCGAGCGCTCCAAACAGCAGTGCGAGCAGGAAGTCCTTCATGTAATTGCTGACGAAGTCCGGGTTATAGGCGAAGTTGTCGGCCATGAGGGCCCACGGCTCGGAATCGAACACCATGGACATGGGTTCGCGGCCGAGGAACTGGACGGCGTCCAGCCAAACTCCGCCAAGGAATGACAGCAGGGCCGTGACCACGGTAATGCCTGCCACGATCCAGACGCCCTTCCGGCTCAGGGCCCCTGCGCCTGTGACGTAGAACTTGGCCGCCATGAACGCTGCCGCGAAGGTGACGAAGGAGGACATCCAGCCGAGGCTCCAGATGACCATCCAGAGGATGACGCCGATAGGCAGCGCGGCCAGGGCGAAGATGGTTCCGCGGCCTACGTCCTCGCGTGGCGTCGCGGGGACGTAGGAGGCGTGGCCCGCCTGGGCCTTGGCAGCTTCAGGATGCCAGGCGGGAACACCCGGTGCGGCCCCTTCGGGAACCCGAACCCCGTATTGCGGCTCGGGTGCGTTGTTGTTGCCAGCGGTTTCGGGCGCGCTGGAGTGAGTGTTTTCGGACATGGGTCCCCCGTGGGAAGAATGCGAATGGTGGACAAATATTCGCACGACGGCGGGCTCGCGACGCAATGCGACACGAGCCCGTCCAGGGAACTGCCGCGAAGCTAAGCCAGCAGCCGCCCCCACTTGGGGTCCAGCAAGGGTGCGCCGGCCAGCTTCAGGGCATGCCAGAGGGTGACTGCCACGGAATCGAGAACGGGTACTCCGGTGCGGGCCTCCACCTCCGCCGTGATGTTGGCTCCGTACAGGTTGGTGCAGAGGTAAACCAGGGCATCGGGCTGGGCTGCAGCGAGTTCGAGCGAGCCCGGCAGCATCTCCGAGTCGGTCACCCGGGCAAAGGACTCGTTGTCGCTGAGGTCCAGGTGCCGGTGGTCGATGGTCTTGATTCCCTCACGGGCGTATGAAGCGATCACTGCGTCATTGACGTCCGAGGTGTAGGGCGTGAACAGCCCGATCCGTTCCGTCCCGAACTCTTCAAACGCGGACAGGTAGGCAAGCGTAGAGGTGGTGGCGGGGATGCCGGTGGCTTCGGTGATCTCCTGGACCATCGCATGGTCGTGGGCGGCTCCGAGCCAGGATCCAGAGGTCCCGTTCCATGCGATGACGTCCACGTTGGCGGTGGCCAGGAGTTCGGCGGCGGCACGCATAACGGTTGAGTCGAACTGCTTGTCCGAGGAGTCATCCAGCGCGATCCGCGTAACCGGGATGCGGGTTGAGTGGATAGTGACGTTTCGCCGGTCGCCCAGGATCCGGTAGGTCTGCGGTTCCAAGCAGGTGTTGGAGGACGGCACGATCATGCCGATGCGGGTCGGCCGGTCGATAGTAGGCATCAAGAACTCCTAGGCAATAACAGGAACAGGGACTGACTGGTGCTCGGTGAAGCCGTTCCGGCGAACGAAGCGGCCCACGGGCCCCGGATCGTGGAAGCCATCGGCGTCGAGGACCACCCGTCCAGCTGAAACCACGACGGCGGGCCAACCGTTCAACGTCTTCCCTTCGAAAGGTGAGAAGTCAGTCCCCATGTGCAGCGCACCGCCGTCGACTGTTTGTTGGGTGGCGGGATCGAAAACTACAAGATCCGCGTCGAAGCCCTCCGCAACCGCACCCTTGAAAGGGAGCGCGTTGATCCGGGCGGGGCCGGCGGAGAAGACCTCAACAAAGTGCTCCACCGAACCACCGGACTCTGTCACCAGGGCTGTAAAGGCGACGGGCATCCGGGTCTCGACGCCGGGCAGGCCGTGCGGCATGAAACGGACGTCATCGGTGCGCTCGCGTTTCTGCGAGAGGTCGTAGCGGGAGTGGTCCGAGGAAACGGTGTGAATGGCGCCGGCAGCGAGGCGTTCCCTCAAGGCGGCTACCGTTTCAGCGCTGCGCATCGGCGGGCAGCACGCGTACCACTCCGGGAACGTAGAGCCGTACACGGTGTCGTCGAGCGTCAGATAGTGCGGACACGTCTCGGAGTAGGCTCGCAGGCTCCGCGAGCGTGCTTCGCTCACCAAATCAACGGCACCGGGGGTGGACTGGTGCACGAAATACACGGGTGCCCCGGTGTACTCGGCCATGGCGAGTGTCTCCTTCACGGAGATCTCCTCGGCGATCTCGGGCCGGGTACGGTGCAGGTGTTCGATCCCGATCAGGCCGTCCGCCGCATGCTCTTCGGTGCAGTCGGTGATGATGGCATCGTGCTCGGCGTGGATGTAGGTGAGCCCGTCCAGCCGGACCATTTCCCGCATGACCTTCAGGATGGTGTCGTTGTCAGCCATCGTGGAGCCGCGGTTGGTGGTGTACATCTTCACCGAGCGAACACCCTCGGAAGCCAGTTGCTCCAGTTGCCACGGCACCGTCTCGTCCCACGAGATCACGGAGCCGTGCAGGGCAACATCGCATCGGGATTCTTCGGCGAGGCGCTTCTTGTTGAGGACGGCATCGAGTGGGGTTTCCTGCGCATCGCGGGGGATACCGAAGTCGATGATGGTGGTGGTTCCGCCCCACAGTGCGGCGGTGGAGGTGATGGCGTAATCGTCCAGGGTGCGGAACCGCCCGGTCACCTGGGCAACGTGGCAGTGTCCGTCCACGCCGCCGGGGATGACCAGCTTGCCTGCTGCATCGACGGTCCGGACAGCTGCGGGTACGGGCTCGGTGGCGTCGAGCAGGCCGGTGATCTTGCCGCCGTCGACGATTACATGGGCGGCCTGCCGCCCGAAACTGTTCACCACCGTGCCATTGGCGATCACGAGGTCTGGGAGTTGGGACATCGTCGTCCTCCTTTGTGTTGGGCTAGTTCGCGACGGCGGAAAGCTGGGCCGACTGAGCAGCGGCCAGGGCGGCGTCGAGGTTTGGGGAGAGGCCGCGCCTGGCCTTGACGGGCGGGGCCGCGAACGAACCGCCGCGGTGGGCGCCGGACTGCAGGGAAACCACGGCCTCGGCCATGCGGATACCGGCGGAAATGCCGTCCACCACAGGGACCGGGATCTGGCCGTCGAGCTCGCGGGCCAGTCCGGCGAGCGGCGCACCGGCCAGGATCACGACGTCGGCACCGTCCTCCGCGACGGCCTGCCGGCTCAGTGCCAGGAGGGTTTCCTTGAAGTCGGCCTGCACGGAGCCGATTGAGTTGAGGGATTGGTTGATGGAACGGATGGAAGCGAGCCGGCTACTGAAGCCGAAGCGTTCCACGCAGTCGCGGTACCACGCCTGGATGCGATCCGAGATGGCGATGATGGAGAAACGCTGGCCCTGCAACGCAGCGGCGCAGAGTGCGGCCTCGGTGATGCCGATGACCGGCACGTCAACCAACTCCTTGAGGGCGGGCATGCCCGGGTCGCCGAACGCGGCCACGACGACGCCGTCCACAGCGGAAGCTGCAGCTGCGTCCGCGGCTGGAGTGCCGCCGTCGTGCGCTGTTTCCTGAACCGAAGCGTATTCCGCGATCAGCTCGGCCACCGCGCCCGCCGCAATAAGCGACTCGAAGCGGGTCTCGATGTATTCCATGCCGTGCCCGGCAGTCCGGACGATCAGTTCAGTGCTTGCGCTCGCGGAGCGAAGTGCCTCAGCCTCGATGAGGGCTGTGACGTCGTCGCTGATGTTGGGGTTGATGACCAGGAGTTTCATGGCTTCTTCCGTGCGTTTCTGGGTTGGGGCTCGGTGGCGCTGTAGTCCTCCGGGAACTGCTCGCGGTACTTGCCAATGTGCGACGCCGATTGGGCGGCTGCGCGGTCGTCGTCGCCGCTGGCGATGGCCGCGTAGAGTTCGCGGTGTTCGCGGATCAGTTCCGGCAGGTCGCTGACGTGGCGGAACAGCCAGTGCATGCGGCCCTGGAGGGGTTCGAGCGCGGAGCGGAGAAAGTCGTTGTTGGCGATGCGGGTGATGGCATCGTGGAACTCGCTGTTGGCGCGGTGGGCCTCCAGGATGGATCCCTTGGCCAGGAAGTGTTCGGCCTGGTCCAGGAGCCCGGCGAGGTGCTGGAGGTCTTCAGTGGTGGCGCGCTTCGCGGCAAGGCGGCAGGCCAGGACTTCGAGGGATTGCCGGACGTCGAACAGGTCCTCCACGTCCTTGGGGCTGAGGCCGCTGACCTCCGAGCCGCGACCGGAGCGGTCCCGGATGAGTCCTTCCTGCCGGAGCATCCGGAGGGCTTCGCGGATGGGGAGCCGGGAGACGTTGAACTCGGCGGCGAGGTCCCGCTCCACCAGCCGGGTGCCGGGCGCATAGTGGCCTTCGAAAATCCGGGTACGGAGCGTGTCACGCACGGACTCCCGGAGGGGGCGGTCCGTGGTGTTCGTGTCTTCTGCGGTCAGCATGTCAGCTCCATTTCCGTGATGTGTAAGGCGTGCGCCCGGCCCGGCGGTGTCCGGCCTAGGGTGGGTTCAGGACCCGCGGCCGGCCCGGCGAGTGCGAGTCAGACCGGGAGTCGCTTGTTGTAATCCAGCGCCAGGACGGAGATGCCCATGACCACTGCCGATCCAACGAAGTACAGCAGTGCCCAGGTGTAGGAGCCAGTGGCCCCGACAATCAGGCCTACCACAATCGGGGTAATGAACCCGGCAATGTTGCCGCTGAAATTCATGGCCCCGCCCAGGACGCCGGCGTTGGTGCGGCCACCCAGGATGGACGGGATGGACCAGAAGAGGCCAACCCAGCGGAGGAAGAACAGGACTGCCGAGAGGAGCACGACGGCGGTGATCGGGTCCGGGACGACGGTAACGCCGACGAGTCCGCCCACAACCACCAGGCTGGAGATGCCCAGCAGGGTCCGCATGACCTTGTTCGCCGATGCACCGGCTGCGCGCCACTTGTCTGCGATGGCACCTCCGAGGATTTCACCGACGAATCCGGCGCCGAAGATCACGAACGTGGACCAGCCGATGGTCTTCAGGTCGAAGCCCTTGGCCTGGGCCAGGTAGAGCGGACCCCAGGTGAGCAGGCCGTAGAACACGCCGTTGAAGCCAAGCCAACCGAAACACATGGCCCAGAAGGAACGGAATTTCAGGTAGGGGAGGAGCGCGCGCTTGCCCTGGGCACCTTCGCGGGCGGCTTCGGCGTCTTCCTCAGCGTGGGAGCTTTCGATGTAGCTGGCCTCGGCGTCATTGACGCCCTTGTGCTGGCGCGGGTTGTCCCGGATGTACCACCAGACGGCCAGGCCCATGAGGACGGTGGCTGCGCCGGCGATGATGAAGGACATCCGCCAGCTGCCCGTGGAAGCGATCAGCCAGGTGATGAGGATGCCGCCGAGGCCTGCGCCGAGGGGAGCCCCGGCGTCGAGGATGGTGGCACCGCGGCCGCGTTCCTTCCGGTGCATCCAGATGGCGTTGAGCTTGCCTCCGGCAGGCATGACGCCGGCTTCGGTGACGCCGATACCCAAGCGCGCAATGAACATGCTCAGGAATCCACCGGCAAAACCGGAGGCCGCGGTGGCCGCGCCCCAGCCGACGCAGGAGGCCGTGACCACCTTGCGGGGACCGAACTTGTCGATCAGCCAGCCAACGGGAATCTGCATGAGGGCGTAGGTCCAGAAGAAGGCCGAGAGGAGCAGGCCCACCAGTTCGGGGGCCAGGTTGAATTCTTTTTGAATGATGGGAAGGGCCACGGAGATGGAGCCGCGGTCGATGTAATTGACCGCCACCAGGACCAACAAGAGGATGAAGAGCTTCCAGCGGACGTTGGTGCGTCGCTGCACGCCGTCCTTGCCTGGTTTCTGGTCGCTGTCCTGGGTTGCCAGTTGCGTGTTTTCGAGAGACACAGCTTCTCCTTCAGTAGGAGTCAACGGGATGGGAATGTCTTTGGGCTTTTGGGGCTTTTTTGGGGGGATGAGCCGGGCGGGATACCGCTGCAGCCTGACCCGTGCCGGCGGCAACTGTTGCGGTTCCTGCCCGTTGATGGAGCAGGGCCGCAGCCGGTGTTGGATCTTTTGGGATCCCGTTTTGGGATCCCAAAATCAAAGTTAGATGTGACGGGCAGCACTGTCAAGGCTTTTGGTATACAGATGCTTCTGACGGATTGTGACTGAGGGGACCGAGTATGGTCGCTCCCGCCCCCTTGTTTTAGCGGATTTCACTCATGACATGCGAAAACCCGGGGAGGCGCCGGGTTTTCGGGAGTCTAGCTGTGCGGGTGCGGGCCGGAGTTCTGGGATACCGCTAGCCCGGAGAGGTCCCGCAACCGCCGGACCGTATGTCAGGATTCCCGCCAGCTTGGACTTGTTGTACGGCCACCCCGCTCACGAGGGTACTGCCTTTATCTATCAGACCTTTGCCATGTCATTTTCCGAAGTCATCCGCACAGCCACTGCGCGCCGGTATCAGATCCCTGGCCGGACACCGGCGTGACGGCTCGATAGAAGCCCGCTTCAATTCTCAGATTTCCCAACATATGCTCGGATCGAACCTGCCCAAGATGCGTATACCCGGTAAGTGCGTGTCCAGCCCGTAGTTTGGAGAGGGTGGTTGCCTGTTCGAGCCAGGCCAGGTCCGGGAGGCCCACCGCACTACGGGAGCGATCGGGGACTCCGCCCAACTCTGACTGCCGGATAAGGATCCGCTTACGGGCAGGTCAAGGAGCGAAGAACCACAGCCATCACAGCCCCTATCGTGAAGGTGGAAGGTAGAAGGGCATGCAAGATGCGGGGGGTGTAATGGATGAGTATGGGCAGGCGAGACTCCCAGCAGTTCATGCGGGAACTGATCGCTGATCACCCGCATCTCCGACAGATCTATCGGCAGCTTCTGGAGGACAACTATGGGGATCTCCTGCCTCATTTACTGATGGCCGAAGTATGCAAATGGGCTGTGGCAGAGCAAGAATCCAATCCAGTTCGTGTTCTGCAACTTCTGTCGTGGCTAGAGGCTCACTTTGCATGCGAAGGGCGTGTAAAGGACGACGTTGACAACGTCATAGCCATCTCATTCATTGAGCATCTGCCCTTGCCATCAGAGCGACCAGATGCTGATGTTGTTCTTCTTCTTGGCCCAAGCATGAAGACACAGTACGAACAGTTTTTCCCGTCGATTACGGACTCGCGGGCGAACGTCCAGAGAGAAGAAGCTCGTGAACGAAACCCTTTTGGTCCAGCTGTGACAGTCACTGACCTTTCGGTCTTCTTCCAGATCTACAAAAGGGAGCACTGCGTGAACCGAACGGCGAAGTAAGTTGGCCAGCAGCCCAAGCATCGGCCGTGATCGAAGCGCTTGCAGGCTCAGGTCGCTTGGTGCTCGGGTTGGATGTCAGGGACTACCAAAGTGACGGCACGTTCATTGAGGTGCCCTTGTGGTCCTACAAGGGCTCAGATGTGCAAGAAGCTCGTGCACGCGCCATAACAGCTCTTGGGCATGGTGACCTTCCCGGCGGGTGGGTCCTGATCACTTGGTAGCCTCGTGTCGCTAGATTCTTGCTTTCCGTCCCATCGCAGCCCGGTAAAGGGTCGGTTACCGGGCGTTTGATTCGCGAGAGACGAAGTGAGATGGACCCAGCAAGCCTGAGGCAGTTAGACACTGGGAATGAGGTCAATGTGCAGCTCGTCTGGCGCACTATCACCAAGGCCGTCGGCTGCAACCGTCACAATGAGCTCATTCCAACCGCGGTGAGCGGGGATTTCGACGTCACTGTCGGCGTCGCCAACTGTTATTCTGCCGTTGGCTACACTTAGCCTTCCTCGGAATACTTCGCTTCTGTCCACGTTGGGAAGTTCCGCTTCGGTTAGAAGCCGAATTGTCACTTGGCTTTCGGCCCAGTCGAATTCGCCCTCGAACGAGTCGATGTCCTGGGCATGACGGACCAACGCAATAATGCCGTGTTCGTTGGACGAGACAGCCTTACCGGGTTCCACTTCCGGAACTTTGCCCCCTGAGTCAGCATCGGCAATGATCACAATTCCCCAGTGAAATGACCGCCGGATGGAAGTAGTCAAGAGTGGCTGCATAGCCAGAATGCTACCGCCACATTGATCGAGTCCGCCGATGATTGCAATTGGCTCACTCCGGGCGCGCCGGCTGTCTAAAAGGCAGAGGTCGTGCCCACTCAAGGATCCTTTATCGGGCGGGAGTTCGTCGAGCGACTTCCGGGTCAAGTTGTGTCCTTTTTGAAGAAAACGGAGGTGGCCTCTTCTGTTGCCGAGAACCGCACCGAAATGGCCCCTGGCGGAGGAACTTTCCAGATATCGCAGGTGCTCAACAATTCGGAGGCTTCGGCATCAGGAAGCAGCGTCATTTCGCCGTAAGGTTCTTGGCAGTAGTAGAGCTCAACAAGTCCCATGGTGAGGAGTTCAGAGACGACTTTCTTTGCCACCTCGACTAGAGATTCTTCACTGGCAGACGGGTAGAGTGCTCGGAGTTCCCAGGGCGATTCCCATAATCCTCCGTAGTCCTCGGCTGCCTGCCACAAAAGGATGCGCTGGCTTGCAGAAAGGTCCGGAACTGTCATAACTGGATCATACGGACGTCCCCCTAGAAGCGTCCGTAAGCCGATCCTTCAACGGACATCGGTGCGAGGTGACTCGTATCGGCGGGCTCACCGGGCGGTGGCTGTCCAATTACTGGGGGCTCATTTCTGACTGATCTTTAGCTGACTCGGATGAGGGAGCTGAGCTGGACGCTCATCGGTCCACCACGCGAATTCCAGTGCACTTAGACGGCCTGCGTCGACCCAGAGGAGCAACTCGCCTATGGATGAACCTGAGACGTCGAGGACCTCAACTGAAACGGGAATTGGGCCACCGGTGAAAGCAGACGCTGCATGGTCCGGGCCTGAGCGAAGGTCAAGCATAGTGACTGCACCGCCTACGACGACCACAGTGGATGCCTGCTCGATCAGTTGGTCGCTTCCGGGGAAGTTCGCTTGGCGGAGAATACTATCCACAAGTATGCGGACCTGCTCGGATAGTTCGTCCTCATCACTGATTCGGATCATGGACTATTCATACAGGCACTGACGTCACCGGCTCAGAACCCAGCCCTGATCAGCATGAGTGGCGCCCGTACGCCGATTCCTAAACGCGCGACGAAAATATCCATTCCAGCGATCCGGCAAGTCCATCTGGATTAGGGGTAGGCCTCTGAGGGTGTCGGGATGAACATCGGGTGCTCCAAGTCAAATAGGACTTCACTCATTGTCGAGACGTTGAAGCCAAGCTCGGTGTCGATGAGGCGGATCTGCTCCCATTCTTCTTTGTCGAAGATCCATAGCCGGGTTAGGTCGCCACCACCAATCCGGCGGTTTTACCACACTCCCAAAGCGAGCGAACTGCGGACGCGATCTTGCCCGTGATGGCGATTGACTCCTTGTACTTCACCCAGTGAGTAACCTTCGCCCAGCGAAGATCACCGTCCTGCACCTGACGCTCTATCACTGTAAGTGAAGGGCCCCGAACAGAAATCACATCCCCCTCGCCTATGCTTACACCCTTCTCCGACGGGAGGATGGCAAGCCCATGCTTACCTGCGTTGTATAGGTCGGCTCCGTCCCGGATCACGACGCAGCAATAGCGTATGAGTTCCCTCAGCCCCTCGCGGTGGCGCTCCCAACCATTCTCGTACCCCCACTTGACGCCCGCTTCTATGACATCTTGGTCCCCGCTCCAACTCACGATGCGCAGGAGTTCGCTTATCGTCTCATCGGTGTCCAATGTGTTACTGACGTGCGCGACTTTCTTTGGGAAGACTCTCGGCTGTCTAAGTTTCGCCATTTCGAACCACGGGCAGGGTGCGTCCGTCCAGTGAGCGAGACACAAGCGAAGAAGTGTCTCCGCAGCCTGATGAAGGATAAGAGTGCTTTCGAGAGCTGCAAACTGGACTCGATCCTTCCGGTAAGGAGCTTCATCGCGGCTGAGGGATAGCTCCTCTTGCCCACCGACGTTCGTCGATTCGTCGGCTAGAAACGCGGCCAGCATCCATAAGCGGTGTTCGATGGTCTCGGCAGGGTCTGCTCGATAAAAGTCCTCATTCAACGAGTTGAACTCAGCCGGGTCTACGTCTGCAGGTTGGGAAGCCATGACGTGAATACTAGCTGCCGCTTGTAGAGGTCTTGCCCCAGCTCTTACGGCCGATGAGATGCCGGCGCGTGCACTCGCAAAGCATCGGGCATGCCGAGGCGTAGGGCATCCCTTATGCGCGCGACTTCGCTGAGATGCCGGCCCAGGCGAAGTGCCCGTAAGGCGGTCCCTTGCCGAGGACAACTCGGCTTTGATCTGCAGCGTCACGGTGCAGGAGTTTGGGGTGTCCCGTGTGACCCGCCCGCAAAAATGCCCGGTGAAGGTAAGCCAAACGCTACACACCGAGTCAGCCAGGTCCCGTCGGGTTTGACAGCATCCAGTGAAGGTAACAGTCCCCTTGGGTTGGAGGTGCGAAGTGCGAGGCAACCCCCCCGCCCGGGCATCGTCTGGACAAGTTTCGCCAGGGCGACAGTAACCGCGTGATGTTTCCAAGGCGAGTCTGGCCGTGGGCGTCAGCGAAAACGCAGAAACCCGGCCCCTCCCATGGAGGATGCCGGGCTTCGTGCGGATTGACCGCAACGACAGGGAGGCGCTGCGGGCGTCCTAGCGGACGGAATCCTCGTCCAGGTCGCGCTGCCCGCGGCCGTTGTTGGCGGCGGCTTCCTTGAGCAGGTCACGGATCTCGGCCAGGAGGGCGGTATCGGCGGGGATGGGCTCTTCTTCGGGTTCCTCGGTGGAGAGGCGGTCCTTGACCATGGCGTTGATCTTGTTCATGGGCGCCACGAAGATGAAGTAGACCACGGCGGCGGTGATGATGAAGGTGACCAAGGCGGTGACCACGGCGCCGAAGTTCACGAACGTGGCCTCGTTGTCGGCCCAGATCCGGAAGCCCAGGCCATCGGCGTTCACGCCGCCCGCTGCGGCGATCACGGGGTTGATGATGTTGTTGGTGAAGGCGGTAACCAATGCGGTGAAGGCACTGCCGATGACGACGGCGATGGCCAGTTCGATCACGTTGCCGCGGAGTATGAAGTCCTTGAATCCCTTAAACATGGAATGTCCTCTGATCGGTACGGTGCGTATGGCTCAAGCAGAGATCAAACTACCACTCGCAGGTATCAAGGGGGCGATGCTGGCTGATCAAAAACACGTAGTCCCGCCGCCGGGCGTCCAAAAACATGAGTACCGACTACTCGTGCGCCGAGGGATAGTAAGCAACTTTACTAATCATGGCGGGACCGCACGCATGACGATCCGGCCATACCCCTCGTGGGAATGGCGGGTGGCATGCATTGGGCACCTGCCGGGAGTCCGGGCGTCGTTATCCCAGAGGCGGCGCCCGGTACTTCCTACTATCGCTGCCGCCACACCCGGCGGTCTCCGCCCCGGTCCAGCGGCCGGGGGGAGCGGACAGCGTGCGACGTCGGCACCCTGGTGGGTGCCGACGTCGTGGTTGCGCCGCGGTTGGCGCAGCACGCCTGTGCTAAATACGTCAGGCTGTAGCTGCCTCCAGGGCAGGTTCCTCCGCTGCGGTTGCCTTTCCACGATTAACCATGAGTGCCAGCAAATCGAAGACGACTGTTGCGGCGGCCACGCTCGTGATATCGGCGTGGTCGTAGGCGGGAGCCACTTCCACCACGTCCGCACCCACGATGTTGATGCCGTTCAGGCCGCGGAGCAGGGCAAGCAGTTCGCGGGAATGCAGTCCGCCCATTTCCGGCGTTCCGGTTCCAGGGGCGTAAGAGGGGTCCAGGACATCGATGTCGATGGAGACGTAGACGGGCGTATCTCCCAGCCGTTGCTTGACCCGTTCGATCGCCGCCGGGACGCCGATGACGTCAAGGTCGGAACAGCGGATGATCTGGAATCCGAAGTCATGGTCCCGGAGGAAGTCGTTGCGGTCGTACACAGGCCCGCGGATGCCCACATGCATTGACTTGTCCTCAACAAGCAGGCCCTCCTCGAAGGCCCGGCGGAAGATCGTCCCGTGGGTGATGGGCTGGTCGAAGTAGGTATCCCAGGTGTCCAGGTGCGCATCGAAATGGAGCAGCGCCACCGGGCCGTGGACCTCGTTGACCGCCTGCAGCATGGGAAGGGCGATGGTGTGGTCGCCACCGATGGTGATCAGCTTTTTGTCGCGGGCGATCAGGGGCCTGGCTTGCTCCTTGATCTCCTTGACGGCCCTGCCAATGTCGTAGGGCGTGCAGGCGATGTCGCCGGCGTCCACAACCTGGACTTCGTTGACGGGCTCAACGTCGAGTTCGGGGTGGTAGCCCGGGCGCAGGAGTCGTGAGGCTTCACGGACAGCGGCCGGACCAAAGCGGGCGCCGGGGCGGAAGGAGGTTCCGCCGTCGAACGGAACGCCCACAATGGCGATGTCGTAGTCCGGGACGCGGTCCAGTTGTGGAAGCCGGGCGAACGTGCCCAGTCCGGCGAAGCGGGGAACTTGAGTGGCGTCGACGGGGCCGATTGGCTGGTGGTTGCTCATGACAGGGATCCTTCGTTGATCTTGGGGTCTGATGGTGCAGGAGGCTGCTTTTCGGAGGTGAGCTCGTGCAGTGACTTGTTGGCCGTTTCGGGAGCCAGGAGGAAGGTGGCAACGAGCCCCACAAGGGAGATGATCGCGCCGATGAGCAGCGAGCCGGCTGCTCCGAACGACACGATGGCCAGGGCCATCAGGTAGGTGCTGGCCGCCGAACCAACCCGGCTGATCGCCGTGCCGAAGCCGACGGCCGTAGCGCGGATCTCTGTGGGGAACAGCTCGTTGGGATACACCACTTCAAGGAAGCTGGAGGCGCCGGAGGCCAGCGCGAAGATGGCCAAGGCGATGAAGAGTGGTGCTGCCTCCACGTTGGGGATGAAGGCCGGAATCGCCAAGGCAACCACAATGATGCCGAACGTCCACAAGAGCAGCTTTCGGCGTCCGATCTTTTCCACGAGCCAGAGGCCGGGAATGCCGCCGACCACAAACAACATGGAAATCAGGAACGAGCCGCCGTACAGGTTGGCGTCGCCGTGCATGCCAAACGACGTCAGGAGATCCGGGGCAAAGGTGTAAACGGCGAAGAGCGGGATGACCTGCGCAGTCCAGAAGATGGAAACAAAGAGCGTGCGCTTCCAAAACTGGCCCCTGAAGATGTCCAGGAAACTGCCTTGCCTCTGAAGTCCTTCGCTGTCGGAAGTGATGTCGCTGAGGCCGTACTGCGAGCCGTACACCTTCTTGATGACGGCATCGGCCTCGTCCCGGCGGCCGCGGGAGAGAAGCCATCGCGGGGATTCGGGCGTGCCCAAGCGGCACAGAAGCGTGATGATGGCGAAGACCGCCGGGCTGGCAACCATGAAGCGCCAGGCATCCGGACCGGCGTCGCGCAACAAGTAGCCCACTGCGTAGGCTGCGGCGGCACCGATGGCCCAGACCACGAAGGTGGCGCCGAGGAGGCGTCCGCGATGCTTCTTGGGCAGGAATTCGGCGAGCAGGGACGTTGCGATCGGGTAGTCCGCTCCGATGGCCATGCCCAGGAAGAACCTGCACAGGACCACCTGCCAAATATCGGTGGCGAAACCGTTGAGGACAGAGAACAGGGCCAGCGCGATGAGGTCCGCGATGTACATTTTGTGCCGGCCGATCTTGTCGGTCAGCCATCCGAAGACAGCGCCACCGAAGAAGATGCCTACCAGGCTGGCGGCGCCCACCAGGCCAACCTCCGCCGGGGACAGGTCCAGGCCGGGGGCCATGGTAATCAGGGCGATGCCGATGATGGACAGTGCATAGCCGTCGATGAAAGGTCCGCCGGACGCGAAGAACGTCAACTTTTTGTGGAACCGGGTTAGTGGGGCGTCATCAATGAGGTTGCTGGTTGCGCTCATTGCCAACCCTCTCTCGTGAATGCTCGTCATTGAGCGGTGAAGTTAGTGGTTCCAGTTTTCGTGATGCGCGTCACCGCGTATATTCGTGCATTGTTTACATCTGACGAATCGGTTTAGACGAATGTCTAAGTACCCCGAAAGTACGCAGAACTGGAGCGCATCCCGTGGCCATCACCGTCGCCGAACTCGTCGCCGAACCGCAGCTTGGACTCACCCTCCTGGCGGGTGCCGGAGGGGCGGACAACCGCGTCACCTGGGCCCATACCTCAGACCTGCCGCGGCTCTGGGAATGGGTCACGGGTGGCGAACTCATGATGACCAACGGACTCTCCGTGCCGGCAGACCCGGAGGGCCAAGTGGCGCTCGCCCAGGCCCTGGTGGACGCCGGCGCCAGCGCGTTGGCCATCGGTGAGAAGATGCACGCCCCGCCCCTCACCGCGGAATTCCTTGAGGCATGCGACAGCCTGCCACTCCCGCTGATCAACATCCCGTACCCGCTGCCGTTCATTGCCATAGCAAGGTCCGTAGCGGAATCGTCGCTGCTCGAAGAGTCCCGCAGGCTCCGCCAAACGGCCCGGGTCTACGACCTCCTGCGCACCGCCGGTGCTTCCGAGGACCACTGGCAAAGCCTGGTGCTGCGCTTGGCCACGGAGCTGGACGCCGAGCTCTTCGTGGTGGATCGAAGCTGCCTCCACCCGTGGCATCCGGACGGCCAGGCCCTGCCGAACTTCCTGGTCGACGAATGGTCACCGCATCCGGGCCAGGTTTCCGTCGCGGGCAAGAACTTCCAATGGCACCGGATCCGCGGCAGGCATGTGCTGACCATGGACATTCCCACGCACGCGAATGCGCTCCTGGTGGTGCTGCCCACCAGCGAACCGCACCCCGACGCCGTCGTACTTTTGCATGCCGCAACTGTGCTGGGACTGCAGTTGGCGCGCATCGTGCTCTCGCTGGAGGGGCGACACCGGCTGGCCGGCGAGTTCCTCCTCCAAGCGCTGGACGGCCGCCTGGGGACGGCGGAAATGGAACGGCGGCTGGAGGCTTTCCAGGTGCCTGCCCAAAGTTTCGTGGTCGCCTCGATGTCAGCGGACGACGGCGACAGGCTGGCCAACGTGCACGTCGACCTGTGGCGGCACGAGACTGCGGCGGCCTCCTTGCGCAGGAACGACCGGCTGCACGTGGTGATTGCGTCGGAGGTTGCCGATGAACTCCTGAGGCACTGCGCCCCAGCTGGAACAACCATTGGGGTGAGCTCCGCGGCAGCGGTTGGGGGACTGCAGCAGGCACTCCAGGAGTCGCTCTGGGCGCTGGGTTCGGCGAAAGCAAACAAGCTCGGGTTGGCCCGATACGCGGAAGGGCCAAGCTGGCTGGGGTTGACCGGATTCGAAGAGGGAACAGCATTGGTCCAGCGACTTTTGGGCCCGGTTTTCGACTACGAACAGCGCCAGGACGGCGACCTGATGGTCACCCTGAAGACGTACTTGGACTCGCAGCGTTCCTGGCAGAAAACGGCGTCCGCGCTCTTCACGCACCGGCAAACCATCATCTACCGGATCCGGAAAATCGGTGAGCTGACAGGGCTGGACATGGGTGAAACGTCAACGTTGGCGCAGCTGTGGCTGGCGTTGCAGGTCCACGAGGCGATGCGCGGCTAGCCTCCTGGAAAACACCTGCCTTGCGCTTTTTCGCCGTGACCCGCTATGGTGTGAAGCGTGTCACTGAGGTGGCGCAAACGCTTTTGATCTGCGGCGGGAGAGTCCTGCCGGGTACATCCAGTCAGGCGCCGTAGGAGCAAATCCTCCCCAGGAATCTCTCAGGCCCATGTACCGCCGCGGCGAGGCAACTCTGGAAAGCAGTCCGGGCAACCGGGCTCACCGACGGTGCAAGTGAACTATGTGGAACCACAGTTCACGGAATCTCTCAGGTCCAATACAGAGCGGGGAGGAACCCATATTCACCATGGCGCTCAGCGGGCGCCTGAATCCTGGAGTTCCTCTTGACTGTTCAATCCTCCCCAACCGCATTCGCGGACCGGCACATTGGCGCCCGCCGCCAGGCCGATATTGACACCATGCTCAAGGCCATCGGCTACGACTCCGTCGACGGCCTGGTGGACGTCGCTGTTCCCGATTCCATTCGCCAGTCCTCACCGCTCACGCTGCAGAAGGCACTGAGCGAGGTTGAGGTCCTGGCCGAACTCCGCAAGCTGGCGTCCAAGAACAAGACCGCAGTGCAGATGATCGGCCAGGGCTACTACGACACCGTGACGCCGCCGGTGATCCGCCGCAACATCCTCGAATCCCCCGCTTGGTACACGGCCTACACGCCGTACCAGCCGGAAATTTCGCAGGGTCGCCTTGAGGCGCTTCTGAACTTCCAGACCATGGTGCAGGACCTGACCGGCCTGCCGATCGCCAACGCTTCGCTGTTGGACGAAGCCACCGCTGTGGCCGAGGCTGTGCTGCTGATGCGCCGGGCGAACAAGGACAAGTCCGCGAAGGATGGTGCGACCGTCCTGGATGCCGACCTCCTGCCGCAGACCATCGCGATCGTGAAGGGCCGCGCAGAGGCGTTGGGCTTCGAGGTTCTTGTTGCGGACCTCTCCGACGGCCTGCCCGACGGCGACATCAACGGTATCGTCCTGCAGCAGCCCGGCGTCTCGGGCCGGGTCTTCAACCACGCTCCGGTGATTGCTGCTGCCAAGGAACGCGGTGCCCTGGTCACCGTCGCGTCCGATCTGCTGGCGCTCACCCTGATCACGCCCCCGGGCGAACAAGGTGCCGATATCGCCGTCGGAACCGCCCAGCGCTTTGGCGTGCCGCTGTTCTTCGGTGGCCCGCACGCCGCGTACATGGCTGTCCGCAATGGCATGGAGCGTACGCTTCCGGGCCGCATCGTGGGTGTGTCCAAGGACAACGCCGGCGTGCCTGCCTACCGCCTCGCTTTGCAGACCCGCGAGCAGCACATCCGCCGCGAGAAGGCCACGTCCAACATCTGCACGGCCCAGGCGTTGCTCGCCATTGTCGCCTCGATGTATGCGGTCTACCACGGTCCCGAAGGGCTCAAGGCGATCGCCGAAACCGTCCACGGCCACGCCCGTGTCCTGGCTACCGCGCTGGAGAAGGCCGGGCGCGAACTCGTGGCCGGCGCCTTCTTCGACACCCTCACGGTCCGCGTCCCCGGCAAGGCCGCCAAGGTGATCGGCGCCGCCGAAGCACGCGGCATCAACCTCCGCTTCATCGATGAGGACACCGTGGGTGTCTCCGTTGATGAAACCACGACGCCGGAGGTCCTGTCCGCGGTGGCCGTCGCCTTTGGTGCCGGTCCGGTAGGGGACGCAGCAGGGTTCGAGCTGCCTTCAGATGTTGTCCGGACCTCGGATTTCCTTCAGCACCCGGTGTTCAACACGCACCGTTCCGAGACGCAGCTGTTGCGCTATATCTGCAAGCTGTCCGATCGGGACCTCGCCCTGGACCGCACCATGATCCCGTTGGGTTCGTGCACCATGAAGCTGAACGCGACGGCCGAGATGGAGGCCATTTCCTGGCCGGAGTTCGCCTCCATCCACCCGTTCGCTCCGGATTCCCAGACTGCCGGCTGGCGCGAGCTGATTGCCGGGTTGGAAGCTGATCTGACGGAGATCACGGGCTACGACCAGGTCTCCATCCAGCCCAACGCCGGTTCCCAGGGTGAGCTGGCCGGCCTGCTCGCGATCCGCGGCTACCACCACTCCCGCGGTGACCAGCAGCGCAATGTCTGCCTGATCCCGGCTTCGGCTCACGGCACGAACGCTGCTTCGGCTGTGCTGGCTGGCATGAAGGTGGTGGTTGTGGCCACGGCTTCTGATGGCACCATCGACCACGATGACCTCAAGGCCAAGATCGAGGCCAACCGCGAGGTGCTTTCGTGCATCATGATCACGTACCCGTCCACGCACGGTGTGTACGACGCCGACGTCGTTGAGGTGTGCGATGCCGTGCATGAGGCCGGTGGCCAGGTGTACGTGGATGGGGCGAACCTCAACGCGCTCGTTGGCCTGGCCCAGCCGGGTAAGTTCGGCGGGGACGTGTCCCACCTGAACCTGCACAAGACCTTCTGCATCCCGCACGGCGGCGGCGGACCCGGCGTCGGCCCGGTCGCAGCGAAGGCACACCTGGCGCCGTTCATGCCTGGCGACGCCAACAACGCATCTTCTTCGGAGGGTGGCGTGGCGATTTCGGCTTCCCGTTTCGGTTCGGCCGGTGTCCTGCCGATCTCCTGGGCTTACGTGAAGCTCATGGGCGGCGAAGGACTGACCGAGGCCACCAAGTCGGCGCTGCTGGCGGCGAACTACGTCGCTTCCCGCCTGGACGAGCACTTCCCGATTCTCTACACAGGCGAAGGCGGACTCGTGGCGCACGAGTGCATCCTTGACCTCCGCGAGCTCACGGCCCGTACGGGTGTTACGGCTGAGGATGTGGCCAAGCGCCTCATCGACTTCGGCTTCCACGCTCCGACGCTGGCGTTCCCGGTGGCCGGGACCTTGATGGTGGAGCCGACGGAGTCCGAGGACCTCGCCGAGATCGACCGCTTCATCGAGGCCATGATCACCATCCGGGCCGAGATCGAACAGGTTGCCGCCGGTGACTTCTCCGTGGAGAACTCCCCGCTTCGCAACGCACCCCACACGGCAGCCGCCGTCGTAAGTTCCTCCTGGGAGCGTGACTACACGCGAGAGCAGGCCGCCTTCCCCGTGCCGAACCTCAAGCAGGACAAGTACTTCCCGCCCGTCGGCCGGATCGACGGCGCTGCGGGTGACCGTAATCTGGTGTGCTCCTGCCCTCCCCTCGAAGCGTTCGAGGAAAACACAGCAGAGTTTGAGAACTAAAGGATCCCGACATGTCTGAGAACTACACCGCTCTCTACGAGCAGCACAAAAAGGCCGGCGCTTCCTTCACCGACTTCGGCGGCTGGCAGATGCCCCTCAAGTACGAGTCCGAGCTTGCTGAGCACCACGCCGTGCGCAACGCCGCAGGCCTGTTCGATCTCTCCCACATGGGCGAAGTCTGGGTCACCGGTCCTGACGCCGGCGCCTTCCTGGACTACGCACTGGTGGGCAAGCTGTCCGCGATCGCCGACGGCAAGGCCAAATACTCGCTGATCTGCAACAACGACGGCGGGATCATTGACGACCTCATCACGTACCGACGCGGTCCCGAGAAGTACCTCGTGGTTCCGAACGCGGGTAACGCTGCGGTTGTGGCCGCGGAGTTGCTGAAGCGTGCCGCCGGGTTCGACGTTGTGGTGGAGGACGCCACCGCTGAGACCTCGCTGATCGCTGTGCAAGGTCCCAACGCCGAAGCCATCCTGCTGACGTTGGTGCCCGTCGAGCAGCACGCACTGGTCACGGAGCTGAAGTACTACGCAGCTGTCGAGGTCACGATCGCCGGTGACGAGCTCCTGCTGGCCCGCACCGGGTACACCGGCGAAGACGGCTTCGAGATCTATGTCCCCAATGAGGCCGCTCCCTCCCTGTGGGAGGCGTTGCTGGAAGCCGGCGAAGGCCACGGCCTGATCCCCGCCGGCCTCGCAGCCCGCGACTCCCTGCGCCTCGAAGCCGGCATGCCGCTCTACGGCAACGAGCTCTCCCGCCACGTCAACGCCTATGCCGCCGGACTCGGACCCGTGGTTGCCCTGGCCAAGGAAGGCGACTTCGTGGGTAAGGACGCGCTGGCCGCGATCAAGGCAGCCGGTGTCGGCGCCACGATCGGGCAGAAGCTCGTGGGCCTCAAGGGGGCCGGTCGTCGTGCGGCCCGCGGCCATTACTCGGTCCTCAAGGACGGTTCCCTGATCGGCGAAGTGACCTCAGGGCAGCCGAGCCCCACGCTCGGTTACCCGGTAGCACTGGCGTATGTCGACGTCGAACATTCCGCTGTGGGCACCGTGGTTGAGGTGGACCTCCGCGGAAAAGCCGAGCCGTTCGAAGTTGTGCCGCTGCCGTTCTACAAGCGTTCCAAGTAGCTCGGCGACGCCGTGGGTCACCTGGCCCGTCGGGTCCGGCGTCCTCTGCGGGCTCGGTCGCAGTTGCACCCGCTGAGCGGATGCGATGCTCCCTTAGACGCCCGCTGCCGGACCCCGGACCCGAAGGGGCGCTCTTGTCACATGTTCGGCGGGTGGCTTGGGCGCTGTGTGAACTACTAAGCGTTGGGGATGCGGGTCAACCTGCCGCAGGTTGGTTCCAAGCGGTGGTTTGCGGTTTTCCCATGGCGAGTGGCGTGGTGGTGACGATCGGCGGGCGAGGAAGCGGATCCCGGAAGCGGGCGTCTAAGGGAGCGACACGTCCGCTCAGCGGGCGTCCTCGCGACCGAGCCCGCGGAGGGATCCGGTTCCCCGCCACCCAACCGGGTTCCAGGACACAAAGAGTTTCTAGACAAACGAGAAGTTAGGAATTGATATGAGCAAAGTTGTTGCCGAGCTGAAGTACTCGGCTGAGCATGAGTGGGTTGCTGCCGATGAGGGTGGGCCTGTGGGGATTGGGATCTCCGCGGTGGCCGCCGATGCACTGGGCGACATTGTGTATGTGGACCTGCCCGAGGTCGGCTCCACGGTGACCGCGGGGGAGACCTGCGGCGAAGTGGAATCCACCAAGTCAGTGTCCGACCTGTACTCGCCCGTGACCGGTGAAGTGACCGAGATCAACGACGCCGTGGTGGACGATCCCGCACTCATCAACAACGATCCCTACGGTGCCGGCTGGCTGTTCAAGGTTGCCGCCACTGAAGAAGGCCCGCTCATGACGGCCGAGGAATACGCCGCAGCCAACGGAGGTGAACTGTGAACCCGGTATCCGTGACCGAATTCGAGCAGGTCGTCTCGCCGTCGTTGGACGCCCAGCTCTCCGAGCTGGACCCGGAGATCGCGGCAAAGATCGACGACGAACTCGGCCGCCAGCGCGGGGGCCTGGAAATGATCGCCTCCGAGAACCACACCGCGGTTGCCGTGATGCAGGCGCAGGGCTCGGTGCTGACCAACAAGTACGCCGAGGGCTACCCGGGCAAGCGATACTACGGCGGATGCGAACACGTTGACGTGATCGAACAGCTCGCGATCGACCGCATCAAGTCGCTGTTCGGTGCCGAGTACGCGAACGTGCAGCCGCACTCCGGTGCCCAGGCCAACGCCTCCGTGATGCACGCGCTCATCAAGCCGGGCGACACCATTATGGGCCTGAACCTGGCGCACGGCGGCCACCTCACGCACGGCATGCGGATCAACTTCTCCGGCAAGCTCTACAACGTGGTCCCCTACGGCGTTCGCGAGGACACCCACACCGTGGACATGGCCGAGGTTGAGCGCCTGGCGCAGGAGCACAAGCCCGCACTCATCGTTGCCGGCTGGTCCGCTTACGCGCGGCAGTTGGACTTCGCCGAGTTCCGCCGGATCGCCGATTCTGTTGGGGCTTACTTGATGGTGGACATGGCGCACTTCGCCGGCCTGGTTGCCGCGGGGCTGCACCCCTCGCCCGTCCCGCACGCCCACGTCACCACCTCCACTACCCACAAAACCCTGGCCGGTCCGCGTGGAGGCATCATCCTCTCCAACGACGCCGACATCGCCAAGAAGATCAACTCGGCTGTCTTCCCCGGCCAACAGGGTGGCCCGCTGGAGCACGTGATCGCGGGCAAGGCCGTGGCATTCAAGATCGCCGCGTCCGAGGAATTCCGTGAGCGCCAGTCCCGTGTCCTGGCCGGTGCCCGCATCCTCGCCGAGCGCCTCGTGCAGCCGGATGTGGCAGCGGCAGGTATCTCCGTTGTCAGCGGCGGAACCGACGTGCACTTGGTCCTCGTGGACCTGCGCAACTGCGAACTCGACGGCCAGCAAGCCGAAGACCGCCTCGCCGCGATCGACATCACCGTCAACCGCAACGCCGTCCCGTTCGACCCGCGCCCACCCATGGTCACCTCCGGCCTGCGCATCGGCACGCCTGCGTTGGCTACGCGCGGATTCGGTGAAGCAGCCTTCCGCGAGGTTGCGGACATCATCGCCGAAGCCTTGATCGCCGACGCCGATGCGGACCTTTCGGGCCTGCGTCACCGCGTCGAGACCCTGGCTGAAGCTCACCCGCTGTACCCGGGAGTTGCGAACCTGGGCTGAGTCTCGGTGCGTTGGCCCTGCGGGCCTGACGTCCTCCGCGTGCTCGGTCGCGTGGGCCCGATGGGGCCGACATCCTCCGCGTGCTCGGTCGCGAAAACGCCCGCTGAGCGGACATGACGCTCCCTTAGACGCACGCTTCCGGATGCCGGCCCCATAGGGGCCGGCGGTCGGGTGGCCGATTCGGATGGCCAAGGTGCCGGGGGACCTTCAGGTGTTTCGGCGCGATGGGCGGTGTGCGAGTCGGTGTCGTTCGCTGGCTGGCGGTAAATGGTCTACCTGCCGAGGGTGTGCCCGGGCGCAGGGTTGGGTTGGATGTGGGTTCGCTCTCCGGTTTGTGGGTTTGATTGTTGGGGGTCTACCTGCCCGGGGTGTGCCCGGCCGGTGGTCCGGGTCGAAGTGGCCGAGACGGGTTCGCGGGTTCGTTTGTTGGGAAACGGATCTACCTGCCCGGGGTGTGCCGGGGCGGGGGTTGGGTTGGATGTGGGTTCGCTCTCCGGTTCGTGGGTTTGGTTGTTGGGGGTCCACCTACCGGGGGTGTGCCGGGGCGCGGGTTGGTTTGGGTGTGGGCTCGTTCACCGATAAGGGGGATTGCTGCGGGGTGTGCCGTGCGCACGGCATGTTTGGCAGCGGAACCTCGAAACGGAGGTGACCTGGAGGTGGCCCCTTTGGGAGTGGGGTCCGGCAGCGGCCGTCCAAGGGAGCTTCGCGTCCGCCCAGCGGGCGCCTAAGCGACCGAGGCCGCAGAGGACCCCGCTCCCGACGGGCCGTTGGTGAGGCTGGTGGTCGCCCGAGTGGTTGCTGGTGAGGCTGGTGGTCGCCCGAGTGGCCGCTTGAGTGCCGGCCGTTGCCTGGGGCCGCAGCGCACTCGCTGCATATTGATCTACCCGGGTGGGGCATTCGCTGGGAACGGATGCCCCACGTCATTACCGGGTTTGGAGGTTCGCACTGGGACCTCCACGGGGGCTGGGCCGCCTTGGCTCGGGATTTGGCCCGGCCCCCACATTCTTGTTTTGCCTCGCATCTTGTTTGTCCTTCAACCCCGAAAGGGATCCCGGCCATGGCTGTTGGTGTTTTCGATTTGTTCTCTGTGGGTATTGGTCCGTCGAGTTCGCATACGGTGGGTCCGATGCGTGCTGGGGCGGTGTTTGCCCGGGAGTTGGTTGAGTCGGGTGTGTTGTCTGCTGTGGCGGGGTTGCGGGTTGATTTGTATGGTTCGTTGGCGGCGACGGGTAAGGGGCACGGGACGTTCACGGCGGTGTTGCTGGGGTTGGAGGGGTTCGAGCCGGAGTTGATTCTGCCTGATGAGGTGGAGGAGCGGTTGGCGGCGATCGCGGAAACGGGCCAGCTGAACCTGGCTGGTGCTGTTGGTGGTTCCGGGGCGGGCGGTGGTGTCCGTTTGCCGTATGCGGTGGGGGATATGGTGCTTCATCCGTTGACCGTGCTGCCGCGGCATACGAACGGGATGAAGTTCGCCGTTACCGATGCCGAGGGGAATGTCCTCAAGGAAGCGACGTTCTTCTCGGTGGGCGGCGGGTTCATTGTGCGTGAGGGCGAGGAGGACTCGGCTCAGGCGGAGCTCGACGAGTCAAAGCAGGAGCTTCCGTTGCCGTTCCGGACCGCGGCGGAGTTGTTGGGCCGGTGCCAGTCCAAGGGGTTGGGGATCAGTGACATCATGCTGATCAACGAACGCGCGTCCCGGTCCGAGGAGGAGATCCGGGAGGGGCTCTTGCATATCTGGTCGGTGATGCAGGCCTGCGTCGAAACCAGTTTGAAGCGCGAAGGTGTGCTGCCCGGCGGACTGAGGGTCCGCCGTCGTGCTCCCGACTGGCTGGAGCGCCTGTTGAAGGAGGACAAGGACCGGAACGATCCGAAGTATTGGCAGGAGTGGGTGAACCTGATCGCTCTTGCTGTGAATGAGGAGAACGCTTCCGGTGGGCGGGTGGTGACGGCGCCGACGAATGGTGCGGCGGGCATTATTCCGGCGGTGTTGTATTACGCGTTGCATTACGCCCCGGGCATGGATCAGGCGTCCCAGGCGGACCGTGATGATGTGGTGGTCAGGTTCTTGTTGGCTGCTGGTGCGGTGGGTGTGTTGTATAAGGAGCAGGCGTCGATTTCCGGTGCTGAGGTGGGGTGCCAGGGTGAGGTGGGGTCGGCGTCGTCGATGGCTGCTGCGGGGTTGGCTGAGGTGATGGGTGGTTCTCCGGGGCAGGTGGAGAACGCGGCGGAGATCGCGATGGAACATAACCTGGGGCTCACGTGTGATCCGATTGGCGGGTTGGTGCAGATTCCGTGTATTGAGCGGAACGCGATTGCTGCGGCGAAGGCGATCAACGCGGCGAAGATGGCGCTCTGGGGGGATGGGACGCACCGGGTGTCGTTGGATGAAGTGATCGTCACGATGCGTGAGACGGGCAAGGACATGTCCCATAAATACAAGGAAACCGCGATGGGCGGCCTGGCCGTCAACGTCGTCGAATGCTGAGATTGCCAGGCCCGCTTTGCGCGTTAATTCCGCAGCGGGGATGTACAACGGGCCCACAACGCACAGTCGGCACGAATCTACAGAACACAACGAAGGAACTCCCATGACATTGGCACCTGAAGGCCGTAAGTTGCTGCGCGTCGAGGCCCGCAACGCCCAAGTCCCTGTTGAGCGTAAGCCTGAGTGGATCAAGGCGAAGGTCCAGATGGGGCCGGAGTTCGTGGGGTTGAAGAACCTGGTGAAGAAGGAAGGCCTGCACACGGTGTGTGAGGAGGCCGGGTGCCCGAACATTTTCGAGTGCTGGGAAGACAAGGAAGCGACGTTCCTGATCGGCGGGTCCGAGTGCACGCGGCGCTGTGATTTCTGCCAGATCGATACCGGCAAGCCCTCCCCGCTGGACCGGTTCGAACCCACCAAGGTGGCCCGGTCCGTGCAGGCCATGCAGCTGCGGTACGCCACCGTGACCGGGGTGGCCCGTGACGACCTCGAAGACGAAGGCGTGTGGCTGTACGCCGAAACGGTCCGCAAGATCCACGAACTGAACCCCGGCACCGGGGTGGAGTTGCTGATCCCGGACTTCTCCGGCAAACCCGAACACATCGCCGCGATCTGCGAGTCCAAGCCCGAGGTGTTCGCGCACAACGTCGAGACCGTGCCGCGGATCTTCAAGCGGATCCGTCCCGCGTTCCGGTACGAGCGGTCCCTGGATGTCATCACCCAGGGCCGGGACCTGGGCATGGTGACCAAGTCCAACCTGATCCTGGGCATGGGCGAGACCCGGGAAGAGATCTCCGAAGCGCTCCGGGACCTGCACGCCGCGGGGTGTGACCTGATCACGATCACCCAGTACCTGCGCCCGTCCGAGCGGCACCTGCCCGTGGACCGGTGGGTCAAGCCCCAGGAATTCGTGGACCTCCAGCACGAGGCCGAAGAGATCGGCTTCCTCGGGGTCATGTCCGGGCCCCTGGTCCGCTCCTCCTACCGGGCCGGCCGGCTCTGGGCCACCGCGATGCGCAAAAAGGGCTGGGACATCCCCGAAGCCCTCGCCCACATCGAGTCCTCCGGCACCACCCGCCAGGAAGCCTCCACCATCCTCGCCGCACACGGCTAGCTAAAACCGCAGCACCGCAGCGGGACTGCGAATCCGCCTGCATGACGGAAGTGTTCGAGTCAGGCGCGGAGCAAAAACAGCAAAGAAGTACGACGGCGGTCTGGTCACCTCGCGAAGGCGACCGGACCGCCGTCGTGGTTAAGTCACACACCCGGACCGTTCGAATATCAGCGCAGTTTTCGCTCAAGACAGGCACAAAGTTCGCGCAGCACGCTCGGGAGGCCCCGGCGGGGCGAGAGCCAGGCCCCAAAATTCAAGTACAAAGCAAAGGGTCCTTTTCATCGAGCGGGAAGGGCGTGTGCGGGAGCGGTGCCCGCGCGTGCGAAGCCCAGTGTTGGCGCGGAATCGAACAGCAGGCCAGCACCATCAGCGTGACCCTGGCGTGCTGCAACGGGTCAACGAAACCAAGTAGCCGGACTTCCCAAAACTGAGTACTTGCCTGCGGAATGAAGGTATTTCCAGCCCCTTGTTCGAGAAGAAAAGTGGGGTACACCCAAGAGTAGTCAGGGCTCTTGCGAGAGCTGAACCATTGGGGGCATCGCTTCATCCGACCAGCACCGGCGGATGGTGGGGGTTGCGCCGCGGCTCCCCGGCAGATCGATCAACCAAGGAGTCAAATCATGCGCAAGCTTTCCAAGAAGAGCCGTGTCACTGCTGCCGTCGCAGGCGTGGCACTCGTCGCCGTCGGTGGCGGCGCAGCCTACGCTTACTGGACCACCACGGGTTCCGGAAGCGGCTCAGCCACGAACTCCACCGGCGGCGGTACGGTCACGCTGCACGCCACCTTTGCGGGCGGCTTGGCGCCAGGCAACCAGGTCAATGTTGCTTACACTGCGGACAACTCCACCACCACCGGCACTGTGGTTGGTGCACTCACGGCGAACGTCACCACCAACGTTGCCAGCTGTCTTCCGGCGTGGTTCGAAGTCACTGCGGTGACCAGCAATTCACTCGTCGCCGCCAACGCGACCGGCACATCTGTGGGCAGCGGCGTCCTGAAGTTCAACGACAACGCCACCGTGAACCAGGACGCCTGCAAGTCGGCGATCGTGACGGTCAACGTCACCAGCAACTAACACTCCGCCAGCCGGGGACCGCCTCGAACGAGGAAGGCCCCCGGCTGGTTCGTCCCGTCAGGATCCCATCGCTTCAGCCCGGAAGGAGACCCCATGGCCCAGCTCCCAGTGTTTGGCACAAGCTTTTTCCGTGGACCCGGAGCAGCAATCCGCGCATCCATCCTGGGACTGCTGGTTGTGTTGGCCGTGGTGACCACCCTGGCCGCCTGCGGTGTCCTTCGTGTCGGGCAAAGTGGTGGGCCGGCCGCGTCAGGGAATGGATCCAAGGGCCTGACCGTGGCGTTGTCACCTGCCAGCCGCAGTGTCGATCAAGGACAGTCGGCCACGTACGAAGTATCTGTTTTGGCTACGGGTAGTTTCTCCGGGACCGTCTCTCTGTCCACCGCCGGACTCCCCACGGGAACGACGGCGGGTTGGTCGCCGTCGTCGGTGGTTCTGGCATCCGGCGGTTCGGCAAAAGCGACTCTGACCGTCTCGACGTCACCCACCACACCCGCGGGAAAATCCGACTTCACCGTGACCGCAACCAGCGGGGCGGTTCAGTCCAACACGGCGAAAGCGCAGTTGCAGGTCAAGGAGGTCAAGAGGACCTTCGGCGTTTCCGCTTCGCTGTCCGGTGCGCTCGCTCCCGGTGTTTCCCTCCCCCTGGACCTGCAGATCTCGAACCCTGAACGCAAGAGCATTGCCGTGACGAACCTCGCTGTCGCCATTGGCCAGGTAGTGCGCACGCCTGCAGCTGTTGCAGCGGGCCTTCCCTGCAGTGCTGCTGACTACAGCATCACGCAGTACACCGGGGCTTATCCGCTTGCCGTTCAACCCGGTCCCAGCTCACTTTCCGGCCTGGGCGTAGCCGAAACGGGCTGGCCCCGGATCACCATGCTGGACACCCCTCTCCTTCAGGACGGTTGCAAAGGCGCCACCCTCCAACTCACCTACTCCGGCACGGGACAGGGCAACTGACATGGACTTCTCCCGCGCGCCTCGAGTCAGGCCCACGCAGCCAGGCAGGTTCGCCCGAACGGCGGCGGCCACGGTTGCCTTGTGCGTCCTGGGCGGCGTTGGTTCCGCTTACGCCTACTGGGCCACCACCGGGACAGGCGCTGGCGCTGCGACTAATGGGACCATGCAGACTGTCACGGTGGTTGCACTCCTCGGTGGTGACACTCCCCAAAACAGCCTCGTCCCAGGCGGGAACGCGGACGCCATACTCCGCGCCACCAACCCCAATCCGTACGCCGTCACCGTCATCGGCGTCACGCCGAATGGGGCAGTCACGGCCGACGCCTCCCATCCTGGCTGCACCACAACAGGCGTGACGCTTACGCCGGCGCTACCCCAGCAAGTAACCATTCCAGCCAATTCTTCGGCGCTATTGAGGCTCCCGAACGCGGCAAGCATGAGCACAGCCTCGCTGTCTGCCTGCCAAGGCTCCCTCTTCAGCGTCCCAGTCACCGTGGAGGTCAAGAAGTGAACCGCCGAGCAAACCAAGGAGCCCCGGAGAAGTTCACCATGGGCCGGTGGAACCGGGTCATGGTGGTCTTGCTCGGAATACTCCTGGTTTCGTGGGGTGGTCCTGCGGCCAGCGCATTCTGGACGACTGTCAGCAGCAATGCTGGCGGAGCCAAAGCGGACACGGTGGCGCAGGGAGCCAAGCCGGTCGCAACAGTCGGGCTTGCCGGCAATGTGACGGTCACCTGGGCGGCAAGTTCGACGGCGGCTGGAAAGCCAGTGGCCGGTTACAGCATCTCCCGCTACACCTCAGCAAGTGGCGGAACCAAAGTGGCTGGATCCGGCACCTGCACTGGAACGGTGTCGGCCCTGAGTTGCACGGACACGGCTACTACGGGTACCTGGTACTACGCCGTGACGCCGATGATCTCCCAGTGGCAGGGCAGCGAGAGCCTGCGGAGTACCGCGACCACGGTGGACGCAACAGCTCCCAACGCACCATCTGTGAATGCACCGACGCTGATCACAGCTTCCAACGTTTCCAATGTGTCGGTGACTGGCACGGCTGAAGCGAACTCGACAATTGTGCTGACCGTCACCGACGCGGGCGCTGCACACACCGTGACGCAGACCCGTACGGCGAACGGCTCCGGCAGTTGGTCCACCAGCGGCCTGAATCTGAGCACTCTCAACGACGGCACAATAACGTATTCCGCCCGGGCCACCGACGCCGCAGGCAATACGAGCCAGCCCGGCCTGGATACGTCCAGTAAGGATGCCACGGCCCCAACCGTCACGAACATCCAACTCGGCAACGGTGGCGGCAACCTCGGCAAGGTCGAAGAAAACGACACCATCACCGTCACATACTCGGAAGCCTTGGACGCCAGTAAGGTCTGCAGCGCCTGGTCAAGCGACACCGCTACTCAGACCATCAGTGGCAGCAACCAGGTGACGGTTACCATCAACTCGTCCGACAGCCTCACTGTCAGCGTCACGAACAGTGCCTGCAACACCTTCCGTTTCGGCACAGTGTCCCTTGGCAAGGACTACGAGAACTCCGGTTCGGTGACGTTCAGGGGGTCCTCTACCAGTGCGTCAGTCTTGGTGTGGAACCCAACGACGAAGACCCTAACCATCACGTTGGGTGCCCTCTCTTCGGGAAGCCCCAACACAACAGCCCAAGGAGCGGCCGCAGCCAAGTTCACGCCGTCGTCCGGGTTGTCGGATATCGCGGGCAATGCCCTCTCCACTTCACAGTTCATCAGTCCGAACGCTACGAGCTTCTAGACTCCGGAGCTTGTGTGCAGGCGACCACCTGGTTTGCCCTTCCAGGACGGAACCTGCACGCAAGCTCCGGGCCGTGCGGTCTGGGCTTGGGGCCTCGTCCTCTGACTCTGTCCGACGGAGCAGTTGCTGCCAGCAGCCTGCGGCCAAAGCCGTCCGTGATAAGGCGCACTAAGCGCCGATAAACCCGGGGTTGTCCGCGGGGCCGGGCGTAAGATTCGAAGCGGACGCCAGTGCCGCCGTCGTGCGTTTGATCCTGCGACGAAAGGCGAGCCGCCCCTTGAAGGCTGTAGCGGAAATGTTCACGATGGGTCCCGGTAACAAGGACCATCACCCGGCCCTCCGCTGCGCTGTTGGTGTTTTTGTTCCGCTGATTACGCTGTTGCTCATGGGTCGCCTGGATCTAGCGGTGTTTGCCTCGTTCGGTGCGTTTACGGGAATTTACGGCCGGAACGAGCCGCACAGCCTCCGCTTCCGCAGCCAGCTCCGGGCAGGTGGCTTCATGCTTTTGGTGATCCTCCTGGCGACGTTGACGGCACGGGTGGCACAGTCGCTCGGGATCGACGGAACCGCGTATTCCTGGCTCCTCACCGCCGTGACCACGCTGGTTGCGGGCCTGTGTTCCGTGGTTGTTGCGGCGTGGCGGCTGCGTCCGGGCGGCTCGCTCTTTCATATCTTCGCCTTCGCCGCGATTGCGTCCATTGCCGCCCAGCCACCGCTGTGGGAGGCGATGCTCGTTTCCGTGCTGACCACCGTCCTGTGCTTGCTGATCGGGATGTCGGCCCGCGTGGTCAAGAGCCACCGCACGCCGTGGAAGCGCCCGCCCCGTATCCGGCACACGCCGCTTGAGAGGCGCGCATTCTGGCTCGAGGGTGGTGGGTACCTCGTGGCCGCGGGCCTTGCAGGAACCATCGCGACGCTGGTGGGTGAGCGGCTCGGTTTCGGGCACACCTACTGGGCCATGGTGGCTGCAGTGGTTCCGCTCGTGGGCCATTCCACCAGGCACCGCGTCAGCCGCGGCATCCAAAGAATCGCGGGCACCGTGATTGGCTTGGTTCTGCTGGCCGGTATCTTGTGGCTCAACCCTGCACCCTGGGCCATGGTGTTGGTGATCGCTGCCTGCCAGTTCGGCGCCGAGCTCTTCATTGCGCGGCAGTACCTCGTGGCCCAGGTCTTCGTGACGCCCCTGGCCTTGTTCGCCACGTTGCTTGCAGCTCCCGTCGATCCCGGGCTGCTGCTGCGCGACCGCATCGTCGAGACAGTGATCGGTGCCGCCATCGGCGTCGCGGTGGTGGTGGCGCCTGCCGTGTGGCGTCGGTTGGGCCCGGCCTGACGACGCCTTCCTGCTGAATGCGGGGCCCTTCCAAACGTGCGGCAGGCGAATAGGCGGCACGGCCAACGCGCGGACTGTCTCTCGCGCGTGGCCCCCGCAGGTGCGCGGTCGGAGCCCGGCAGGTGCGCGGCCTTATATTGGGCGCGGTTCGGCAGACGCACGACGTCGGCCTGCCCGCCTCCGTCGTGAAAGGTTGCTGACTCCGTACCCTTCGCTAAGATGAAAGAACTTAGACAACCGTGTTACTCGTCTAACGAAGGATTTTTCATGACAGCGAATGCCGTTAAGGAAGGATATTGGTACGGGCAGGAGACCGCAGCGGTCGAAGTACTGAATGCGCTGCGGGATTACCGCAGTGCGGAGGCTGCAATGCGGCGGCGCACCGGATCGTCCATGGGGATGGGTGAAACCGACCTGCTCGCCTTGCGCTACCTGCTCGAGAACGAGCGTGCCGGCAGGGATGTGGGGCCGAAGGAGCTTGCTGCCCGCTTGGGTATTACCTCCGCGTCGATGACCACCCTGGTGGATCGATTGGTCAGGTCCGGGTATGTTGTGCGCGAACCCCACCCCACTGACCGGCGTGCCCTGGTGCTGCGGCCCACGAAGGGCTCCGACCTTGAAGTTCGCAACACCCTCAGCGGGATGCATGGGCGGATGCTGGATGTCGCTGCTTCCCTGAGCCGCGGCGAATCCTTGGTGGTTATGGACTTCCTGCGTCGCATCCGCGAGGCGATTGATCAGGTGGAACCCGACGTAAAGCCAACTGGACAGAATTGATAAGTACACATATAACTAGATAGTCGAGTTACTTACCAGGGTGTGGGAGAGACAATGACTGTCGTAGTGAGGGAGCACGCTCCCGCGGATGAGCCGCTTCGCGGAACGGATCACGTGCACCATGGAGACGCGTGCCAGGACGTGTCCGTCCTCGCTGGACCCACGCACTGTGGCTCCAGCATGGCGATCTCTTCCGGGCCGGGCAGTGCCTCAATGCAGTGGACCTCGGTTGAGCCGATATGGCCCGAATGGGCTTGCGGTTGCGGATTCCGGATGGACATCGATGCCATGGATCCCGTCAGCAGTGTATGGGTAGCGGCCCAGCGTTGGCAGAGCCTTGAACACGAACTGGCCATCGCAAGGAACACCTTCCAATTGGCCTTCAAGAAAGCTGTGGACAGCGGACTTGAGCGCGAAGCGTTGGCCCGGGCAGTCGGAGTTGTCCCAGCGGACGTAGAAGCACTCCTTCAGTGACTTCGCTCGTTACACCAACCGGCCCCACAAAGCCGGGAACACCGCCGTCGAGCCTGCATCACGAAGCGATGGGCTCGGAAGCGGCGGCTGGGAGCGGAAGCCACAGCCTGCTGCTGGGCGGGCGATACCGGCTGGGGCGCTGGCTCGGTGGCGGATCGGAAGCCCAGGTGCACCAAGCGTGGGACGAGCGGACGGGAACGTTGCGCGCAGCCAAGATCTTCCGTGGAGCTGAAACCCTTGACCCGCAGCCCGGCACGTCCACGGCTTTCCACCAGGAGTTGCACATTCACAGGCGCTTGCGTCACCGGAACATCGTCCGGCTGCGCGATTCGGGCGAGCTGGCCGTCGAAGGGCAGGTCCGGAACTTCGTGGTTATGGATCTGGTGGACGGCAAGGACCTCCGGGCCGTCCTGCGCGAGGCTCCTGCCGGGCCGCTTCCGACCATGGCGTGGATGAGCGATGTTGCCAAGGCGCTCGCTTACATCCATCGTCGCGGCGTGGTGCACAACGACATCAAGCCCGGGAACATCCTGGTCCCGGGCACGACAGATGCGGGGCGGGCGATGCTGACCGACTTCGGCATCGCCATCAGTCCGGGCCACGCGCCGCGCAGTTCGTCGTCGGGGACGCCCCACTACATGAGTCCCGAAGCTGTCCGGGGTGAAACGCCTACCCCGGCCAGCGATATCTATGCCCTGGGATTGGTGACCCTTGAGTGCCTCACCGGCACCAAGGCGTTTCCAGGGCCTCCGCTCGAGTCCATGGTGGCAAGGACGTTGAGCGAACCACGGGTTCCCGGCACGGTCCGGCGGCGCTGGTCCATGGTGTTGCACGCCATGACAGACCCCGACCCTGCCGGCAGGCCGTCAGCCAGCCAAGTCGTCGGTATGTTCCGGCGACTCCGCTGGCGGGCATAAATGAGGGTTCCTGGTAAGCGCCGAACGGCGTAGCCAAGGGCCACCGCACGAGAGAAAGAAGAAAAATGGGATTCTTTGGATGGATCATTCTGGGCCTCATCGCCGGTGCTATCGCCAAGGCCATCAAGCCGGGCAAGCAGGGTGGCGGACTGCTGGCGACCCTGCTCCTCGGAGTGGTGGGCGCAATCCTGGGCGGCTGGATCGGAAGCGCACTCTTCAACGTGGGCATCAACGAGTTCTGGTCGCTCTCCACGTGGCTGCTGGCCATTGGCGGCTCCCTGATCGTCCTGATCATCTGGGGACTGCTGACACGCAAGAAGGCCTGACCGCCTGAAACGTTGAGGGCCCCGGCCCGGTTGTGACTTGCTGACAACCGGGCCGGGGCCTCTCGCGTTCCGGTCATAATCCGATGGTTCGGCCCGCATTGTGGGCCACGTTCGACGCGCGGTTACGCTGCACCGTAACACCGCCTCTTCGGACGCCAGGACCATCCATGACCCTCATTGCCGCAGTTGCCACCCCCGTTAGCCCCGACGTGAAACCGGGTGTCAGACGGACCATTGCAGGGACCGTCGTTGGCGCCTTTGGCATAGCCGCAGTGATCGTCGGTTTCGCCGGGTTGCTCCTTCTGACCGCCCCGCAATCGCCGCGGATCGGTCCGGTCTTTTCGGGGTGGGCTGAAGCTGTGGACCAATCGCCCTTGTCCGCCCTTCGGTGGCTCGTGGGCGACATGACCGAACCGTTGTTCTACAAATCCGAACTCGCCACTATCGGGCTCCTGGCAGGCGCCTTGATCGCGTGGTGGGCCGGCCGCCGTCGTTGCCGTTGGGCGGGCGAATTGAGCTACGGCACCGGGCTGTGGCCGTGGGTGATGGCATCGGCGTGTCTCAGCCTCCTGATCTCCAACGCAGCTTTCGGTTGGATGCTCGACGGCGGGTGGCAGCCGACGTTCGTCCCTTTTGTTTGCGTCGCGCCCGCCGTGGTTCTGGTTCACGGTCCCGGATGGAAGACGTGCGTGACGGGGGCGGTGCTCGGAGCCGCCAGCACCACACCCTTGGCGGTGCTCTTAAGTGCTCTGTTATCGGACCCTCTGGGGTTGCCGTCCTCAGTGGCCAACGTCGCGGCGATGTCCATCGGGACAGCGGTGTCGTTCCTGGTCATCCAGCGAATGCCCGGGCTGGTGGGGGCCACACAAGGTGCTGCCGGCGATCGTGAAGACGTACCGGGGTTGCTGGCCGGTGGGGACCCTTTGCCTGCAGACGGGATGCCGGAGGCAGCAGCGAAACCGTGCCCACCGGCGTCGGGAATGTCTTTTCGGAACGAAGTCCACTGGGCTGCGAGGCGGGTCCTCAAGGACTTCACGGAAACGTTCTTCTTCGCGAACGAGGTGGCGGGCATCGGAGTGATCCTGGGGGTGGCGGCCGCTTTCGTCCTGAATCCGGCCCTTCCTGCCTACGGCTCCCACCTGGTGCCCCACATCCTGTGCGCCCAGGCCATTGCGTCGGCGGTGGGCGTGGTGCTGTGGCGGGGATGGTTCCGTAACGGCGGCTGGGCGGCCACCTACGCTCCTGTGGTTTCGGTGGCCCCGGCCGCGGTCCTTGCTTTCAACGGATCCTGGGCCTCAATCATTGGCGGCGCCTTCCTGGGTGCACTGCTGGCACCACCCCTTGCCCGTCTGGTGGCATCTTGGCTGCCTTCCGGTTTTCATCCGGTGATCGGCAACACCGCGGCCATGGCCGTTTCGACGGCGGTGGTCCTTCCGGTGCTGGGGCTCCTGCCGCACTGAGTGCATGGTTCCTGTGGAAATCGGCTTCCAGGACGACTTTCGGCACGCGGTCGAGGCCTCGAAACTCTTGAGGCTTTCCTGAGGAACTGTTGATTGATTGCAGGAGGGGTTCTTGAGGTGGGGCCGTCAGAGTATTTCTTGTCAGCCAGTAAGGCTGGAAACAAGGAATCGGCCGTCCGGGGAAACGGTGGCCACTTTGAAAAGGACACTGATTCACATGGCCATCAGCCTCAAGACCACCTCCGGCAAGATCCTCGCCTCCGTCGCCCTGGTCGGCACCGCAGCCGCCGTCGCCGGGATGGGCACCTACGGTGCGTTCACTTCCTCCACCTCCGCTTCCCAGGCCGTGACCGCCGGGACCGTGACCATCGCCCTGGG